>JBILTM010000032.1:0-32422 GCA_044371545.1 Burkholderiaceae bacterium | reverse complement strand
CGATCCTGAACATGCGCGCGCCCGGCATGACGCTGATGAAGATGCCGCTGTTCTGCTGGACCTGGCTGATCACCGCCTACCTGCTCATCGCCGTGATGCCGGTGCTGGCCGGCGCGATCACGATGACGCTGACCGATCGCCACTTCGGTACCAGCTTCTTCAATCCGGCCGGCGGCGGCGACCCGGTGATGTACCAGCACATCTTCTGGTTCTTCGGGCACCCCGAGGTCTACATCATGATCCTGCCGGCGTTCGGGATCGTGAGCGAGATCATCCCGACGTTCTCGCGCAAGCGCCTGTTCGGCTACAGCTCGATGGTCTACGCGACCGCGTCGATCGCGATCCTGTCGTTCATCGTGTGGGCGCACCACATGTTCACCACCGGCATGCCGGTGACCGGCCAGCTGTTCTTCATGTACGCGACGATGCTGATCGCGGTGCCCACGGGCGTGAAGATCTTCAACTGGGTGGCCACGATGTGGCGCGGCTCGATGACCTTCGAGACCCCGATGCTGTTCGCGATCGGCTTCATCTTCGTGTTCACCATCGGCGGCCTGACCGGGATCATCCTGTCGGTCGCGCCGCTCGACATCCAGCTGCACGACACCTACTACGTCGTCGCGCACTTCCACTACGTGCTGGTCGCGGGTTCGCTGTTCGCGCTGTTCGCCGGGGTCTACTACTGGATCCCGAAGTGGACCGGCTACATGTACGACGAGAAGCTCGGCCAGTGGCACTTCTGGTCCTCGCTGATCACCTTCAACGTCACGTTCTTCCCGATGCACTTCCTCGGGCTGGCCGGCATGCCCCGCCGCTATGCCGACTACCCGATGCAGTTCGCCGACTTCAACATGGTCGCCTCGATCGGCGCGCTGGGCTTCGGCCTGTCGCAGCTGATCTTCCTGTGGTGCGTGCTGAAGTGCATCAAGGGCGGCAAGCCCGCGACCCCGCAGGTCTGGGAGAGCGCCCAGGGCCTCGAGTGGACGCTGCCCTCGCCGGCGCCGTACCACTCGTTCGAGACCCCGCCGACGGTCAAGTGACCCGAGGCCAGGCGAGGACGGCACCGCGATGGCATCGACCGACGATCGGGGCGGCGGCAGGCGCAAGCCCGCGAACCTGCGGACCGCGCTCGTGCTGCTGTCGATCGCGGCGGTGTTCTTCGCGGGCGTGATCGTCAACCGGATGTTCGTCGGATGAACCGGACGGGTCGCGACGGCGACGCGCGCAGGCACTTCAACCTGCAGACGTTCGGCAAGCTGATCGTGCTCGCCGCGCTGATGTTCGGGTTCGGCTTCGCGATGGTCCCGCTGTACAAGAAGATCTGCGAGGTCACCGGGATCAACTTCCTGACCAAGGCCGACCGCGAGGCGGCCGAGTTCGCGAAGAACACCCAGGTCGACACGTCTCGGATCGTCACCGTCGAGTTCGATTCCAACCATCACGGCCCGTGGCGCTTCCGTCCCGAGAAGCGCTCGGTCGACGTGCACCCGGGCGAGCTGGTGACGGTCGAGTACGAACTGGTCAATACGCAGCCGCGCAGCATGGCCGGGCAGGCCATCCCGAGCTACGCGCCGCAGGTGTCGATGCAGTACTTCCGCAAGCTCGAGTGCTTCTGCTTCAAGCAGCAGGGTCTGGAGGCGAACGAGACCAAGCGCTTCCCGGTGGTGTTCGTCGTCGACCCGAAGCTGCCGCCCGACGTGCGCACGATCACGCTGTCCTACACCTTCTTCGAGGTCGGGGCGGGCGTGCAGCCGCAGGTCGGCGTGGCCCGCGGGGAGCGGGGCGGATGATGGCGCAGGACTCCGGGCGCGCGACGCTGCTCGAGACGGTGAAGGCGGTCGCGGCGTCGTTCTTCGGCGTGCGCGGCGCTCGCGCGCACGAGCGGGACATGTCGCGGCTCAACCCGGTCGCGGTGATCGCGGTCGGCATCGCGCTCGCGGCCGCGTTCGTCGGCACGCTGATCATGATCGTCCGGGCGGTGGTGTCGTGAGCCGCACCGGCGCGTACAACGAGATTCGATTCGAGAGGGAGATTCCGCAATGAGCAGCGCAGGCGCGCACACCTCGTCGGCACCGTACTACTTCATCCCGTCGCCCTCGCAGTGGCCGCTGGTGGGGTCGTTCGCGATGCTGTTCGCCGGCTTCGGCGCGGTCGGCGTCGTCAACGGGGCGGCCTGGGGGCCGTGGTCCCTGCTGGTCGGCTTCGCGATCCTCTTCTACATGCTGGTCGGCTGGTTCGGCCAGGTCGCCGGCGAGTCCGAGAAGGGGCTCTACAACGAGCGCGTCGACAGCTCGTTCCGCTGGAGCATGAGCTGGTTCATCTTCAGCGAGGTGATGTTCTTCGGGGCGTTCTTCGGCGCGCTGTTCTACGCGCGCTCGATCACCATGCCGTGGCTGGGCGACCTCGACCACAAGCAGTTCCTGTGGCCCGACTTCGGCGCGTCCTGGCCCAACCTCGGGCCGGCCGGCGTGATCGAGTCGTTCCAGACGATCGGCCCGTGGCCGATCCCGACGATCAACACCGCGCTGCTGCTGACCTCGGGCGTGACGCTGACCATCGCGCACCACGCGCTGAAGGACAACAAGCGCGGCTCGACCGCGTTCTGGCTGGCGGTCACGGTCCTGCTCGGCGCGATCTTCATGGGCTTCCAGGCCTACGAGTACGCGCACGCCTACAAGGACCTGAACCTGAAGCTGTCCTCGGGCATCTTCGGCTCGACCTTCTTCCTGCTGACCGGATTCCACGGCTTCCACGTGACGATCGGCGCGATCATGCTCGCCGTCGTGCTGATCCGCGTGCTGAAGGGCCACTTCACCCCCGAGCACCACTTCGCGTTCGAGGGCGCCGCCTGGTACTGGCACTTCGTCGACGTGGTCTGGCTGGGGCTGTACGTGATCGTGTACTGGCTCTGACGCGGGCGGGGCCCGGCGACGGGCCGCCGACTCACCCGAACGGGCCGCCTCGAGCGGCCCGTTTGCTTCTCCGGGGTCGGCGGGAGCGGCCCCGCCGGACGCGGCGCTGTCCTGCACGTCGTTGTTGTGCGCTCGCCCGGGGGATTCGTGACTTCGTTCCGGGGGCGGCGCATGATCGTCGCTGACGCAACCGGGGCCGATTCGGCCGCGCCCCGGGGCGCGATCACCCGCCCCATCCACGCACGGCCCGGTACGGGCGTGCGCTGCATCGGCGAAGTTCGACCGTTCGTGACGGACTTCAACTCGCCGGGGGCCGAATTGCGGGACCCTCCACCACGATCATGAGCACCCGAATCGTCTTCGCAGTCATGTCGGCCACGCAGCAGGGCGCAACCGTCGCCCAGCTCGCGAACGCCCTCGCGCCACACACGGTGCTGGTCCACCACGACTTCACCAAGAAGAAGGACTTCAGGGTGGACTGCCCGAACGTCCGTTTCGTGCCGAACCCGACGGTGACCGGCTGGGGCTCGTGGGGCCTGAGCCGCGGCATCTTCCACACGATCGAGCACGCGCTGCGAACGCTCGATTTCGACTACCTGCACCTGCTCAGCCCGACCTGCCTGCCGATCCGACCGCTTTCCGAGCTCGAGGCGTTCGTCGCCAGCAGCAAGGTCGACATCCATGCCGACATGTTCGAGGTCGAGCGCGACGAGCAGTCGCTGATGAACTTCGGCTGCCGCGCCTATGCCTACGGTGACTCACTGAAGTACCGTGCGCTCGGCCGCCTGCGGAAGCACTACTTCGGTTCGGACGCGATCCTCGAGCAGACGAGTTCGTTGTCGATGTGGCGCCGCTCACCTGAGCGCGAGGCTCGCGGTCGCAGCGTTCTCGACCGGATCGCGCTCGGCGCGACCCAGGCGGCGGCGCGTGGCTGGCTCGGCTCGAACCCCTTCAGCCAGACGTTCCGGCCGATGATCGGCAGCCTGTGGATCGGCATGTCGCACCGGGTCTGCGAATACCTGATGCGGATTCGCCATAGCGATCCGGTCAGCGGCTACTTCGCGCACCTGAAGATCGTCGACGAGATGCTGTTCCCGACGCTGCTCGCGAACTCGCCGTTCAAGGTCGGGCCCGCGCTGCACGCTGTCAATGATTTCGATCCCTACGGAAGTCCGTACTGGATCAAGGACACCGACCTCGACCGAATCTTCGCGACAGGACGATTCCTGGCACGCAAGTTCCCGGACGACCCGTCCGCATCGGTCCGGCTGAGGGCGCTGGAGCGTGCCGCCGCCGTCCGCCGCGTGCCCGAGCCGGTGTCGGCCTGACTGCTCCAGCCGCCCTCACGACCCTTTCGAGGACCGACGCATGGAAAAGGTTCCGTTCCTCCGACCGAAGCTGGTCGAGCTTGCCGACTACGCGCCCCTGCTCGCGGAGATGGACCGGGCGCGGCAGTACACCAACTTCGGTCCGCTGAACACCCGCTTCGAGCGTCGGATCATCGACGAGTGGATGGGCGGCGAGGGCGCCGCGACGACCGTCTGCAACGCGACGCTCGGGCTGATGCTCGCGATCTCCGAGATCAAGCGCCCGGGGCGCTACGCGGTGATGCCGAGCTTCACCTTCGCCGCGACGCCGCTGGCCGCGCAGTGGTGCGGGCTCGAGCCTTACTTCGTGGACGTCGATCCGAAGGAGTGGGTGGTCGATTCGCGCAAGCTGCGCCAGGCGCTCGACCATCTCGGCAAGGACGCTGCCGTCGTCGTCCCGTACGCGACCTGCGGCACGCACATGGACCTGCGCCCCTATGAGGATCTGATGCGCTCGGGCGTGCCGGTCGTCGTCGACGCCGCGCCGTGCTTCGGCACGTCGCTCGACGGCCGCCAGTTCGGTCGCGGCTTCAGCGGTGCCGTGGTGTTCAGCTTCCACGCGACCAAGGCGTTTCCGGTCGGCGAGGGCGGCCTCGTCTACAGCGCCGACCAGAACCTGATCCGCCGGATGAAGCTTGCGTCGAACTACTGGTTCGACGGCGGGCGCGAGTCGCTGGGCCTCGGCCTCAACGCCAAGCTGTCGGAGATCGGCGCCGCCGTCGCGCTCGCGACGCTCGATGCCTTCCCGGCTTCGGTCGATCGGCGCAAGCAGATCTATCGGACCTACACCCGTCTGCTGGACGCTTCGGGCGTCCTCGACTCGGGATGGGCGCTGCAGGGCGTCCGCGGCGAGGCCGCCTACCAGTGGCTGCCGCTCATTGCGCCGGACGTACCCGCGCGGGATCGGCTGCTGCGGATCGCCGCGGACCGCAACATCGAGTTGCGCCGGTACTTCGTGCCGCCTTGCCACGAGCACCCGCAGTTCCGGGATGCGCCGCGCGGCGACCTGTCGATGACCGACCGACTCGGAGATACCGCGATCAGCCTGCCGCTGTGGGAGGACCTCACCGACGAGATGATCTACCGAGTGGTCGGCGCGGTCGCCGAGGCTGCCCGTGCGCCGGCCTCGCAGCACTCTGCGAGCGGAGCTGTCAGCGCGTGAGCGCGACCGCGGAACGCGTGGACGCTCCGACGTCGACCCCGGGCCGGCCGGTTCGGGTCGTCTTCGGCATGACGTCGGCGACCGAGCGCCCCGCCGCGATCGAGCAGCTGATCGACACGCTCGGCGGGCGGCCGGTCGTGCTTCACCACGACTTCGCGAAGCAGCCCGGCCTGCGTATCGATCGGCCGAACGTCCACTTCACGCCCGAGTCGCACGTGACCGGCTGGGGCAGCTGGGCGCTGTGCCTGGCGGTGGTGAGCACGATCCGGTACGCGCTCGAGCATTTCGAGTTCGACTATTTCCAGCTGCTGAGCCCGAGCTGCCTGCCGCTTCGGTCGGTCGACGAATTCGAGGCCTCGCTCGCCGAGCGTCCGTTCGACGGCAGCATGGACCTGATGGACATCCAGTCGAACACGGATTTCCTCATGAACTACGGCTGGAGGATGTACGCGCCACGCGGCAGCCTGCGGCAGAGGATCATGCGCAAGGCGCGCGCGGCCTACTTCGGACGCGACGCCGAGCGCGTCCAGCCGTTCGGGCTCGCCGTGCTGTCCGACCGCCGCACGGCGCGCGGTGTCGGTGCCGACGCGTACAAGCGCCTCGCGGTCGCGACGGTGCGCCTGCTCAGCCGGTCGTCGATCAGCGGTGCCCCGTTCACGCGCGATTTCCGCGCGTTCGTCGGCAGTCTGTGGTTCGGGGCGAGCCGCGAGTTGTGCGAGGACCTGGTCCGGGGCGCGAGCGACCCTCGAGTGATCCGTTACTTCAGCCGACTCCACATCCCCGACGAGCTGCTGTTCGCGACGCTCGCGGGCAACTCGGGGCGGCGGATCGCGCCTGCGTACCACTTCATCAACACGTTCAACGAGCGCGGCAGCCCCCGTACGTTCAAGGCCTGCGACCTGCCGGCGCTGCTTGAATGTGACGCATGGTTCGCGCGCAAGTTCCCCGGCCATCCTGAGTCCTCCGTCCGCACGGCCCTGATCGGGCGGCGGCACCCGGGCGTCTTGCCGGCGTCGGCGGCGAGCGCGCCCCGCGGCACGAAGGTCGCCTTCGCGACCGTCGCCGGCCCCAACGACCTGCCCGCGGTCGCACGCCTCGCGGCGTCGCTCGAGGGGCGGACGCTGGTCGTCTACCTGCGACCCGGCGCGGATCCGGCCGCGCCGCGCCCCGAAGCGTCGAACATCGACTACGCGCCGGCACCTCTGACCGGTGGCTTCCGTCCGACGGGGCTGAACGGGGGGCTGCTGCAACTGCTGAAATACTGCGTCGAGTGCGTCGACTTCGACTACCTGCAGGTGCTGCCTCCCGATGCCCGGCCGACCCGGCCGATCGAGCGCTTCGAGCGCTTCGTCGAGTCGACCGAAGCGGAGGTACACGCGCAGGTCGAGCACCTGCGCGAGCCCACGGCGTTCGCTCGCCGCCTGGCGACCGTCTGCGCGCCGGCCCGCTCGCCGTTCGCGCGCGTGCTGCACTGGGCCGAGGCGAACCAACCGTCGAGCGGTCCGGGGCAACCCTGGCGGCTCAGGAGCCTGGCCGCCTTGATCGTGTCGGAGCTCGCCGCGGAGTGGCTGCCGGTCCGTCACCGTGCGCTGCGGGGGCTGTCCCTCGGCATCGGGGCCCTGTCGTTCGGTGCGAGCCGCGACGCCTGCCAGCACTTGGTGCGCTTCGCCACCGACCGGAGCTGGGTCGAGTACGCGACCGCGATCGGCGACGACGGCACGGTGCTCTTCGGCACGCTCATGATCGACGGCACGTTCGCGGTGGGCCCCTCCACCGTGGCAGGCCCGGATGCGAGCGGTGCCACCGCTTCGGAGTCGTGGTTCGTCGCCGGCGCCACGCCGCGGGCGGGCGGGGAGGTCTCGGAGCCGTCCGACACCTCGCGGCCCGAGCACAGGTTCGCCGCGGCGGGCTCCGGCACGCTCGCGCGGTAGGATCGGTGCTTCGGTAGGCCCCGCGCCGCCGGGCCCCGACCTTGAAGCCGCCTTCCATCCCCTCGATCGCCGCATTCGCGGTCCTTGCGCTCACCGCCTCGCTCGGCGCGTGGCAGCTGCAGCGCGCCGACGAGAAGGCGCTCGCGCAGGCCGTGCGCGATGCCGCGCTGGCCGCACCCTCCGTGCGCCTCGGCGCCGCCCCGATCGACGCCGACGCGCTCGGGGACCGGCGAGTGGAGCTCGTGGGACGCTTCGATCCCGTCGGCACGCTGCTGCTCGACAACCGTACCCACCGCAGCGTCGCCGGCTTCCATGTGCTGACCCCGCTGCGGCTCGACGAGGGCGGACGGACGGTGATGGTGCTGCGCGGCTGGGTCGCACGGGACGTGCGTGACCGGACTCGGCCGCTCGCGTTCGCGACCCCGGCAGGCACCGTGCGCGTCGAGGGGCTCGCGCTGCGCGTGCTGCCGCAGCCGATGGTGCTCGGCGGCGGTACCGACACCGGCGACCCGGGCACCGCCGTGATCCAGCATTTCGACCTCGACGCATGGCGGCGCACTCGCGCGCCGGATGCGGCACCGGTCGTCGTCAGGCAGACCTCGGCGCTCGACGACGGCCTCGTGCGCGAGTGGGTGCAGCCTGGCGCGGGCGTCGACCGCCATCGGGGGTACGCCGCGCAGTGGTTCGCGATGTCTGCGGCCACCGCGGTCGCGTGGTGGGCGCTGGCGTTCCGCCGCCGACGGCCGCCCCGCCCGGATGAGCGGCCCTGACGACGGGCGGTCGGGCGACGGACGCGGCAGGCGGTCTACACTGCCGGCGGCCCGGGGGGCGGAACGCTGGCCGCCCGGGCCGTCACGGAGAACAAGTTCCTCGTCCGGATCCGGGCGCGCGGAGGATCATGCAGTCCGATCGCATCGCCCGAACTTCGCCACCGCGACAGCCGGGCCAGCCTCGGGTTTCGCACAGGCCGCCCTCGTTGGAACATGGTCCACGCATCACCCACCGTCGCTTCGCGACCTGCCGCCCCTGACATGACAGGATCGCCAGGCAAGCAGCCCGCCGCGCGGAAGCTCGCGCTGGGCAAGTCGGTCGCCTCGATGGGGGTCGCGACGGCGGCCGACCTGTTCGCGCAGGTCGCGATCCCGATCCTGCTGGTGCGGTTGCTCGACGAGACCGGGTTCGGCCTGTACCGCACGCTGTGGCTGATCGCGGGGACCCTGCCGGGCGTGCTCGCGCTCGGCGTGCCCCAAAGCCTCTACTACTTCCTTCCGCGCTCCGACCGCGCGCGCTCGGCGATGTTTGTCGCGCAGGCAGCGCTGCACATGCTCGCGGCGGGTGCCGTCGCGGCGGCTGGTGCGGCACTGTTCCTGTGGCTCCAGGGCGACGCGCATCCGCTCGGTTGGCCGGCGATCGTGTTCGTCGCGCTGTGGGTGACCGCGTCGCTGCTCGACTACCTGTACGTCGCGCAGCAAAGAATCCCGAGCCAGGCCAAGACCAACCTCGCGTTCACATCGCTGCGTGTCGTGTCGGTGCTCGGTGCTGCCTATGTCTGGCGCACCTGGGAGCCGGTGCTCGCGGCGCACGTCGCCGTCGTTGCACTGAAGGCGGTGTACTGCACGATCGCCGTGCGCCGCTACGTCGGTGCCGCAACACCGAACCGCGAGTCGGTGCGCGAGCAGTACGGATACGCGCTGCCCGTCGGCGTTTCGGGGGCGCTGTACATGCTGCGGATTCGCCTCGACCAGTGGCTGGTCGCGAGCCTGTTCTCGGCGGCGCAGTTCGGCCTGTACTCGATTGCAGCGGTGTTCAGCCCGTTGCAGACGCTTATCCGCGTCACCGTGAACCAGGTGATCCAGCCCGAGTTGAGCCGCCTACAGTCGCAGCAGGATCTCGCCGGCATGCGCGCGCTCAACCAGCGCACGAACCTCGCGGTGACGATGCTGCTCTTCCCCGCGATCGCGTTCATCGCGGTCTGGGCGGAGTCGATCCTGTCGGTGCTGTTCACCGACCGCTACGCCGGCGCGTCACCGTTCGTGCGGATGTACCTGCTGGTGATGGCGATCGAGTCGCTGGAGATCGCGATCGTACTGGTGTCGATGGGGCATGGCCGGTTCGTGATGAAGGTCGACGCGATCGTGCTGCCGTTCGCGGTCGGCTCGGCGCTGCTCGGCGCGAAGCTGTTCGGTCTCGTCGGAGCCTCGGCGGGCGCGATCGTCGGCGCGATCCTCGCGCAGGTGCTGCTGTACAGTCGGTTCGCGTCGCTGTCGGACATCCGCGTGCGTGACACGCAGGAGTGGTGGGCCATGGCCCGCGTGGTCGCCGCGAGCGCACTCGCGGCCGCGGCCTCGGTCGTGGCGGGCTCGCTCGACGCGCCCGGCGGCGCGATCGTCCGGCTCGCGGTGGCCGGGATCACGTTCGCGCTCGTCTACCGGATCCTGCTGACGGTGTTCGGGCTCGCGCCGAAGGTGCGCCGCGCGCTTGGCGCGCGGCTCGCACGGATGCTCGGCTTCGGAGGCGTCGATGCCTGAGGTGTCCGTCGTCGTGCCGCTGTACAACAAGGCCGGCTACGTCGAGCGCTGCGTCGGCTCGATCCGTTCGCAGACCTTCGCCGACTTCGAGGTCGTCGTCGTCGACGACGGCTCGACCGACACGAGCTTCGCGGACTTCGAGCGTGCCTGCGCGGGCGACGCGCGGTTCCGGCTCGTTAGGCAGCCGAACGGCGGGGTCTCCAAGGCACGCAACACCGGCATCGAGCACGCGCGCGCCGACGTCGTCGCGTTCCTCGACGCGGACGACGAATGGAGCCCGGGCTACCTCGATGCGATCGTCGCGCTTGCGCGTCGCCATCCCGGCGCGCCGCTGCTCGGCACTGCCTACCAGATCGTGCAGGGCGGCACCGACGTGCACCTGCGCCAGGGCCTCTTCGGCGGCGTCTCGCCGGTCGACGTCCACGGTTTCTTCGCCGCGTGGTCGCGGCTCGGCGGCTGCCCGCTGTTCATCGGCGCCACCGCGGCGCGCCGCGCGGACCTGCTTGCGATCGGCGGATTCGAGGTCGGCATGAACCTCGGCGAGGAGCTGCTCGCCTTCATCCGGCTCGCCGAGCGCGGTCCGCTCGCGTTCGACGACCGGCCGCTCGCGATCTACCACCTCGGCCTCGCCGGCACGCTCGCGACCTCGCCGTCGACCACCGCGATCCGCAACCACCTGAAGCTCCTCGCCGAGCTGGAGCGCCAAGTCGCGCTCGGCCGCTGTCCGCAGGCCGTGCACCGCCGCTGGCTGGGCCTGCATGCCGGCTACCTGATGCAGTCCGGACAGCGTGCCGAGCTGTTCCGCTTCCTGATCCAGTCCCCCGCCCAGTTCAGGGCGCGCCAGTGGATGGCCGCGCTGCTCGAGCTGGCCGGCATGCGGGGCGCGCTCCGACGGCTGATGGGGCGGGCGTAGACCGGAGCCGACACGACGATGAAGATCCGAGCCGATCGAACCGAGCGAACCGACGGCGACCCGCCCGCGTCCGGGACGGCCGCCGCGACCGCAACCGCCCCGCCGCACGGTCCCGGCTTCGCGCGTTCGCGTCGCCGCGCGCTGACCCTGGCGGGCGCGACCGCGATCGCGCCGGGCGTGCGCGCCGCCACCGCCGACTCGCCCGCAGCCGATCCGCCCGCCCGCCTGCGTACCGGCTGGATCCTCCGACCCGACGACCGCTGACCGGCCGCGACCGGTCGACCCAACCGCACCACGCCTCGCACGATGCTGCTCGAACACCCGCGCCAGATCGCAGGAACCGCCCGCGCTCCCGACGTGATCGTCGTGGGCAGCGGGCCCGCCGGCCTGACCATCGCGCTCGAGCTCGAGCGTCGCGGGCTGCGGGTGCTGGTGCTGGAGGCGGGCGGCGAGTATTTCGACGAGGCCTCGCAGGGGTTCTTCGCCGGGGACATCGTCGGGGCGAATGCCTTCGACATGGGCGTCAACCGCCTTCGCTATTTCGGCGGCAGCTCGAACCACTGGGGCGGCTTCAGCCGCACGCTCGACGACTGGGACTTCCGCGACAAGGTCGACGGCGTGCACGGGGCGTGGCCGATCGGCCGCAAGGATCTCGACCCGCACCTCGCGCGCGCGATCGAGATGCTCGAGATGGGCGGCATACCGCCCGACCGGCCGCTCGGAGACATGCTGTCCCAGGTGTTCTTCACCTACTCGCCGCCGATCAGCTTCGGCACCAAGTACCGCGCCCACGTGAAGGCCTCGAGCTCGCTGCACGTCGCGCTCAACGCCTGCGTGACCGACCTCGTCGAGCGCGACGGCCGCATCGTCGCGGTCGAGGTCGCCGACCCGGACGGGCGCCGCGAACTGCTGAAGGCGCGCTGGGTCGTGCTGTGCGCGGGCGGCATCGAGAATTCGCGGATGCTGCTGTGGGCGAACGTGCGCAACGAGGGCCGCGTGGTCCGGGACGCGTCGACGCTCGGCAAGTACTGGATGGAGCATCCGCACTTCACCGTCGGCGATGCGCTGATCGTCGGCGACCCGCGGATCGATCCCGACCGGCGCGGGCGCGCCTACGTGTCGCCGACGCTGAAGGCGATCCGCGAACGCGGCATCCTGAACTGCGGCCTTCGCCTGGAGCCGACGACGCGCGAGGGCACGCGGCAGCTGATCGTCGACCTCGCCTGCACGGCGCCGCGCCTCGGCAAGTGGGCCGCGAAGGCGTACGGCAAGCGGCTGGCCTGCGGGGTGCGCATCCACGGGGCCTGGGAGCAGGCGCCGCGCGAATCGAACCAGATCCGCCTGGGCTCGCGCCGTGACGCCCTCGGTATCCCGCGCGTCGAGCTGCACTGGCGCTACTCCGACCTCGAGCGTCGCACCGTGAAGCAGACCGCGGCGCTGTTCGGCGACTGGCTCGCGAGCCGCGGCTTCGGGCGCGTGCGCCTCGAGCCCTGGCTCGCCGACGACGCCGACTTCCCGGGCGACGACGAGCGGATCGGCAACCACCACATGGGCGGCACGCGGATGAGCGCCGACCCGCGGCAGGGCGTCGTCGATGGCGACTGCCGCGTGCACGGCATTGGCAACCTGTACGTGTGCGGCTCCTCGGTGTTCCCGAGCGCCGGTCACGCGAACCCGACCTTGACGATCGTGCAACTCGCGCTGCGGCTCGCCGGTCACCTCGGTGGCCGCATCGACGCGGCGAGGCGCGCGGCATGATGCGCCGGCTTGGGACGCTGGCGTTCGTCGCGCTCATCGCCGGCGCGCTCGCGTTCGGCGCGGCGCGCTGGCTCGCGCATCGGACCGGCACCGAGGGCTGGACCGAACGGACGACGCCGGTCCCGACCCGCACCGTCACCGACGCGGCGCTGCGCGCGGCGTTCGCGGCGCGTCCCGAGGGCCTGCCGCCGAAGGCGTACGAGGACGCGTTCGTCTACCTGCTCGAGGGCTTCGTCAACTACCGGTCGACGCTCGGTGCGCGCGTGTACTACCCCGGTACGCCCAGCAAGAACGGCCGCACCAGCGACGGGCTCGAAGGCTTCGCCCGGTTCCTCCCGATCGGAGCGGCGTGGCTCGCGTCCGGGCGGCCCGACGCGGTCCAGATCGGCGGGCGCACCGTGTCCGTCACCGCGATGCTGCGCGAGGGCCTGCTCGCGGGCACCGACCGGGACGGGCCCGAGTACTGGGGCGTGATCACCAGCGGCAACCAGCGGCTGTTCGAATCCGCCGACATCGCGCTCGGCGTCTGGCTCACCCGCGACCGGATCTGGGCGAAGCTCGACCGCGCCGAGAAGGACCGCGTCGCGACCTGGCTGCGCCGCGCGCTCGTCGTGCACGCCTACGAGGGCAACTGGTCGCTGATCCCCGTGCTGGTCGAGCGGGTGCTGCTCGCGCTCGGCGAGGACGTCTGCTGCGACCAGGTGTACGTGGCGCGCTACTGGCGCGAGTTCAAGCAGCTCGCCGTCGGCGGCGGCTGGATCGCCGACGGCACGCAGGGCGCGGACTACTACAACGCTTGGGCGATGCAGTACCTGATGTTCTGGATCGACCGCATCGATCCGGCCTTCGATCCGGTGTTCATCCGCGACACGAACCGCCGGCTCGTCGCGTTCTACCAGCACCTGATGAGCCCCAAGGGCGCGCCGCTGATGGGCCGCAGCGTCTGCTACCGGATGGCGACGCCCGTGCCGCTGCTCACCGCGCAGGCGCTGTCGCCGGGCGCCGTGTCGAAGGGCCGCGCGATGCGTGCGCTCGACGCCACCTGGTCGTACTTCGTGGACCACGGCGCGACGCGCGACGGCGCGATCACACAGGGGTTCTGCGGCCCCGATCTCGCGCTCGTCAACGACTACACCGCGCCGGGCAGCTGCCTGTGGAGCGCGCGCGGCCTCGTGGTCGCGCTGGCGCTCGACCGCGAGCTCGGACTGCTGGGCGCGCCGCGCGAGCCGCTGTCGGTCGAGGCCGGCGACTTCGAGGTCTTCGAGGAGCACCTGAAGTGGCGCGTGCGGGGCCGTCGCGAGACCGGCGAGGTGACGATCGAGATCGAGACCAACGATCCCGCCGCGCAGCCTGCTTTCACGCCGTTCGGCACGTCGCACCGCCTGCGCGAGTGGCTGCGCAACCGCCCGGAGCGGCCTGCCAACCACGACGCGATGTACGGCCGGCGCAGCTACTCCACCGAGCAGACCTTCACGCGCTGCGAGCCCGCGGCGCGCTGATTCCGTCCGGCGCCGCGGTCTCGCGCGCCTGAGCGCGGCGCGCGACCGTCGCCCACCCGCCCGACCGCTCCCCGAGCCCTGTCGCGGCCGCGTCGTCGCACGATGCGCGACCCCCGGAGCACGCGTCGCCGCCGCCCGGAACGACGCGACCCCCGGGGTGGGCAGCGCCCGCGCGAGCCTCCTCGCTCGGCGCGCCGATCGCAGCGCATCTCGACGCGATCCGCGTGCTTCCCGAGGGCATCGCGCGATCCGCGTCACAGGAATTCCTTCACACCCGGACCGCCACCGGTCGGGCCGGATCGACCGGCCGCTGGCGTTGATCGGAACGAGGTGGCCACCCGTCCGCGAACGGCTGCGGTGGCCAGGCACCCCCCCTTAGCGTTCGGCTTCGTCTCCGGACCGAGGTCGCGGAGGAAAGCAGTTCACGCCACAACGGCAGAGGGACACGATGGAACACCTCCGCATCGTCTCGGGCGACATTCGCCACCCGGTCCAAGGGACTCTGGAAGCCGCCGTCGTGCTCGTGCGCCGGACCTTCGCGATCACGGTGGTCGCGGCCTCGATCACCGCATGCGGCGGGCTGTTCGACAACGGCACGCCGCCGTCGGCGGAGGCGCTCGCCGCGGCGACCGCGAGCGACGCCGTCGAGACCGCGGCGTCGTCGCGCACCTCGATTCCCAACGTCTCGCGGCCGACGAACAGCGGCAACGGCAGCGCGTCCGGCACGACCGCGACGACCCTCGCCACCGCGACGCCGACGAGCACCGCGCCGAGCGGCGGTTCGGGGACCACGGAGCCGGCGACCGCCGCGAATCTCGTCGACACGATCGTCGCGGACATGAAGCTGTTCCACGACGGTCCGTCGGCGGTGCTCGAGTCGCTGCCGGGCTGGGGCTCGGGGGCGAGCTGGCCCGAGGCGACGCCGCGTCCGTCGGGCTGGCAGTTCGCGATCCCGTGGACGCACGTGATGGCCGACACGAGCTCGCCGAACGGCAACGGCTACCCGTGGCGCGTGCCGGGTCCGTACACCGGCAACCAGGGCTACAACACCCGCGTGCAGCAGCGCGACGTCCAGATGTGGTGGCTGCTGTCCGACGGCCGCTGGGTGCTCGGCTCGCACAACAATGCGCTCGAGCCGGTGATGTACCCGCTGCATTGGGCCGAGGGCACCGAGGCCTACGCGACCGACGTGCTGCGCAACGAGTCCGGCAACGGCGGCGGCGTGTCGATGCGCAGCATCGGCCGCGAGGGGTACGCCCGGCACCTGTGGCACGCGTGGGCCGCGCCGCACCGGGTCCCGGACAACGCACTCGGCGCGGTGACCGTGTTCTTCGCGCGCAAGATCCTCGACAACCCCGCCGGTCCGGACGACCGGGCCCAGGTGCGCCTGATGGCCGCCGGCGCCGGCGACTGGTACCGGGACCAGGCGACGCTGACGACCCCGAAGGTGCAGGGCCAGAACGTGCTCTACATGGGGTTCAGCCGCCTGAAGTACATCACGAACGACTGGCAGGTCTTCGGCTGGACGAGCCTCTCCGAGGCGCAGCTGCGCGCCAATCCGCCGCCGGTCATCGGCCTGTGAAGACCCCCGCGCGCACCGGTCGGGCCCGCGCGCGGGGCCGTGGCCGGCGCGCGGCGCAGGATCGAGTACCCTTCGGATCCCGCACGCCGTGGCATCCGGAGGCATCGTGATCAGAGCACCGTTCGCGCCGACCCTCGCCTCGGCGCTTTTCGCGGCGACCGCGCTGCTGACGCCGTGCGTCGCGGACGCCTCGGACGTCCCGAAGCCGCTGGCGTCCGCGCAGTCGTCGGGCGCGTGGGTCCGCACGATCGTCGACGACATGAAGCTGTTCCACGACGCGCCGTGCGCCGTGCTGGACGCGTTGCCGGGCTGGGGCTCGGGGGCGAGCTGGCCCGAGGCGACGCCGCGTCCGTCGGGCTGGCAGTACGCGATCCCGTGGACGCACGTCATCGCCGACACCGGCTCGCCGAACGGCAAGGGATATCCGTGGCGGGTTCCCGGCCCGTACACCGGGAACCAGGCGCCCAACACCCGGGTGCAGCAGCGCGACCTGCAGATGTGGTGGCTGCTGTCCGACGGCCGCTGGGTGCTCGGATCGCACAACAACGCGATGGAGCCCGTGTTGTACCCGCTGCACTGGGCAGAAGGCACCGAGCGGCGCGGCACGGACGTCTGGCGCAACGAGGCGCGCAACGGCGGCGGAGTGTCGATGCGCTCGATCGGCCGCGAGGCCTACGCGAAGCACCTCTGGCACACCTGGGGCGCGCCCCACAAGGTCCCGGACGGCGCGGTCGGCGCGGTCACGGTCTTCTTCATGCGCAAGATCCTCGACGACCCTTCCGGTCCGGACGACCGGGCCCGTGCCCGGCTCCTGGCAGGCGGGGCGGGCGACTGGTACCGGGACACGGCCACCCTGACCGCGCCCAAGGTCCAGGGCAAGAACGTGCTGTACATGGGATTCAGCCGCCTGAAGTACGTCACGAACGATTGGCAGCTGTTCGGCTGGACCAGCCTGACGGAGGCCCAGTTGCGCGCAAACCCGCCGCCGGTGTTCGGACTGTCGCCTTGACCGGGGCCCATCGACCGTCTGTGCGATAGTTGCTCGCTCCTCAGGGCGGTCGCGGCGAAGATCGCGGATACCGATCGGGGCGCCGACCGGCGCGCTCGCAGCCCCCACGGGCTGCCTCCGCGGGCGGTCGAAGCGCCCCGTCGCCCACCGGACACGCATGCCGAACATCCTCCTCGTCAACAGCTATCACTACCGTCGCGGCGGCGCGGACGTGGTCTTCCTCGAGCAGGCGAAGATCATGCGACGGATGGGGTGGAGCGTCGCGGAATTCGCGATGCAGCACCCCAAGAACGAGCCCTCTTCCTACTCGGACTTCTTCTCCGAGGAGATCGAGTACGGGCACGATTACACGGTGGTCGACAAGCTGCGGCACGCCGGCAAGGTGATCTACTCCTTCGAGGCCGCGAAGAAGATCACGGCCCTCATAGAGCGGGAGAAGCCCGACGTCGTGCACGCCCACAACCTCTACCACCACCTGTCCCCCTCGGTGATCCACGCGGCGAAGAAGTGCGGCGTGCCGGTGGTGTACACCGCCCACGACCTGAAGCTGCTGTGCCCGGCGATCAGCATGCTGTCGAACGGCAAGGTCTGCGAGGACTGCCGCACGAAGGGGCGGAGCTCGGTGGTCCGCAAGCGCTGCCAGAAGGGCTCGCTCGCGCTGAGCGCGCTGGTCTACGTCGAGTCGACCTTCCACGCGATGACCGGGATGTACCGCGACACGATCGACCGGCTGATCACGCCGAGCCGCTTCTTCAAGGGCAAGTTCGAGGAGTGGGGCTGGTCCGGCGCACCGATCGAGCACGTGCCGAACTTCGTCGACCTGGAGACGATGCCGGCGCCGCGCTTCGAGCCCGGCGATTGCTTCGTCTACTTCGGGCGCCTCAGTCGCGAGAAGGGCCTGATCACGCTGGTCGATGCGGCGATCCGGGCAAAGGTCAAGCTTCGTCTCGTCGGGACCGGGCCGGTCGAGGACGACCTGCGCCGGCGCGTCGAGGCGTCCGGGGCCGACGTCGAGTTCTGCGGGTTCCGCAAGGGCGACGAGCTGTGGTCCCTCGTGCAGGGGGGGCGTGCGGTGGTGCTCGCCTCGGAATGGTACGAGAACGCGCCGTTGTCGATCCTCGAAGGCTATGCGTGCGGCAAGCCGGTGCTCGGCGCCCGCATCGCGGGCATCCCCGAGATGATCCGTCCGGGCGAGACGGGCGACGTCTTCGAGAGCGGTGACGCCGACGACCTCGCGCGTGTCCTGCGGGCCTACGCCGAACTGCCCGACGACGCGGTCGCCGCGCAGGGCCGCGCGGCGCGCGCCTGGGTCGAGCGCGACTTCACGGTCGAGCGCCATATGGCAAGATTGGTCGATGTCTACCGCGAGGTCGGCGTGAAGGTGGCGGGATGAAGGTCGTAGCGCTCGGTCTGCGTGCACTGCCCGGCATCGCCGGAGGCGTCGAGTCGCACTGCGAGCACCTCTACCCCCACGTCGCCGACATCGGCGTGGACGTCGAGATCCTGGTGCGCAGTGCCTATGTCGAGCGCGACGCGCCGCGCAGCTGGCGAGGCACCCGGATCCGCCACCTGTGGTCGCCCCGAAAGTCGGGCTACGAAGTCATCATCCACACGTTCCTCGGCGTGCTGTACGCCGCGGTCACGCGTCCCGACATCGTCCACATCCACTCGGTGGGCCCCGCCGTGCTCGCGCCGGTCGCCCGACTGTTCGGGCTGCGCGTGCTGGTCACCCACCACGCGCCCGACTACATGCAGGCGAAGTGGGGCTGGCTCGGCAAGTGGACGCTGAAGACCGGCGAGAAGATGGGCATGCGTTGGGCGCACGAGGTGATCAGCGTGTCGCGCCACGGGGTCGTGCAGCTGAAGCATGACTACGGCCGCGAGCCGGTGCTGATCCTGAACGGCGTGCCGCTGATCGAGCCGACGCCGTCGCGAGCGGTGCTCGACGAACTCGGCCTGGAGAGCGGCCGCTACGTGCTGCACGTCGGCCGCGGCATCCCGGACAAGCGCCACGACGACCTGATCGAGGCCTTCGCCCGAGCGAAGCTCGAGGGCTGGAAGCTCGTGATGGTCGGCAACCTGTCCGGCAGCGACGAGTACTGCACACGGGTGCGCGAGCTGGCGTCCCGGCACGAGCATGTCGTGCTCGCCGGCTTCCGCTCTGGGGTCGACCTGCAGGCGCTGTTCACGAACGCAGGGCTGTTCGCGCTGCCGTCGGCGATCGAGGGGCTGTCGATCGCGCTGCTCGAGGCGCTGAGCGCGGGCTGCGCCGTGGTCGGCAGCGACATCCCCGCGAACCACGAGATCGAGCTGCCGGCGCAGTGCTACTTTCCCGTCGGCGACGTCGACGCGATGGCCCGCGCGCTGCGCGAGGTGCCGCACGTCATCCCGAGTGATCTGTGGGACGGGCTTCGGCGACGGATCCACACCGAGTACGACTGGACCCGGATCGCCGAGCAGACGGTCGCGCTGTACAACCGGATGGTCGGCCCCGGCGGCTCGGCCGTGCCGGCCGTCGCGCGCGGTGCGGTCGGCACGGCCGCCGGCTCGGCCGGCGAGCGGGCGCGCGAGGGTGTCGGTCCGGCGGCTCAGCGGCCCGCCCGGGCCGACGGTTCCGTTCCCGAACGGGACGGTGCGGTGATCGACTGAGCGGCCGGCGCTGCGTCGCGCGGGCAACCGTCGCGCGGGCGCACGAAAGGCCGTGTTCGCGGCGGCCCCGGTGACTTAAGTCCTCGCAGCCGGCGTATCTTCCGCGAGAATGGTTGGAGAGGCCCGCGTTCCAGGGGCGATGAGCTTTAGGAGGTCCTAGCCGTGGTCTTTCAGCAGTTCTTCCGGGTGATGAAGGCCCGTTTCGGGATCGTCGCCCTGATCTTCCTGACGACGATGGCGGCGACCATCGGCGTGACCCTCGCGCTGGGCAAGAAGTACCAGGCGGGGACCACGCTCGTCGTCGAGGTTCGCGGCTCGGACCAGGTCCTCGGCGGCGCCGTCGTGATGCCCCAGACGATCACCGGCTACCTGATCACGCAGGCCGACGTCATCCGCAGCGAGCGGGTGATGAACCGCGTGATCGACGAGCTGAAGCTCGAGACGCACCCGGCGCTCGCGTACCTGACCGCGCCGAGCGACGACCCGAAGGTCGCCACGGACCCGCCTCGCCGCCGGATCCTGAAGCACCTGCAGGACAAGCTCATCGTCGACCCGTCGCGCGAGGGCACGACGATCTCGATCTGGTACGAGGGCACCGACCCGCAGCTGACGGCCGAGATCGCGAACGCGTTCGCGAAGGCCTACATGGACATCTCGCTCGAGCTCAAGACCGAGCCGGCTCGCAACTTCAAGACCTGGTTCGAGGGTCAGTCGAAGCAGTACCGCGAGCGGCTCGCCGAGGCCCAGGCGCGGCTGACCGCCGCCCGCCAGGCGAGCGGCATCGTCGCCAGCGACGAGCGCGTGGACGTGGAGAATGCCCGGCTCGCCGAACTGTCGAGCCAGCTGGTCGTGGTGCAGGGTGCGGTCGCCGAGAGCCGCTCGCGCGCTTCGGTGGCCGGCGGCACCCGCAGCGCCTCGATGCCCGAGCTCGTCGGCAACCCGCTGCTCCAGGGATTGATGGGCGACCTGGCGCGTGCCGAGTCGCGGCTGCAGCAACTGTCGGCACGCGTCGGCCCGGCGCACCCCGAGTACGTCGCCGTGCAGAACGAGGTGGCCCAGCTGAAGTCGCGCCTCGAGAGCGAGACGACGCGAGTCGGCGGCAGCATCGCCGCCGGCAACGACGTCAACCAGCGCCGCGAGAGCGAGCTGCGCACGCTGGTCGAGCAGCAGCGCGCGAAGGTCGCGAAGATGCGCAACGCGCGCGACGAGATGCAGGTGCTCGAGCGCGAGGTGCAGAGCGCCCAGCGCGCGCTCGACCTGGTCGCGCAGCGCTTCACCGAGACCAGCCTCGAGAGCCAGACCCGCCAGTCGAACGTCAGCATCCTGACGCCGGCGACCGTGCCCCAGGCGCCGTCGAGGCCGCAGCCGGTGCTCAACACGATGGTCGGCGCCGTGTTCGGCCTCTTCCTCGCGGTCGTGGCCGCGCTGACGCTCGAGTCGATGCAGAAACCGCTCCGGACCTCGGACGACCTGCTGTCCGCCGCCGGCGTCCCGGTGCTTGCGGTGCTGCCGCCCGCGGCGTCCAAGCGCCCGCAACGCCTGATCGGCAGCACCGGCCCGACGATCTCCCCGCCCTCGCTGCGCCTGGGCAACTGAAGACAAAAGGAGAATCCACGTGACTTCTGGCGGTGTGTTGCAGAAGGCGAGCGCCTCGCCCGGCTCCGTCGGCAACGCGGTGGCCGACCCGGCCCGCGGCGTCGTGGCCGACCCCCGTGGCGCCCATGAGCGGATCGGCGAGATGCTGGTCCGCAGGGGCAGGATGACGACGGCGCAGGTGGCGACCGTGCTCGACGAGCAGTCGCGCGCGCCCCAGCGGTTCGGCGAGATCGCCGTGCGCCTGGGCATGATCACGGTCAAGGACGTCGACGACGCGCTCGCCGTGCAGTTCGGCTACACCGCGCTCGAGCCGGGCGCCGCGCAGTTGCCGGCGAAGGTGGTCACCGCGTTCGCGCCGACCTCGCCGTTCGCGGAAGCGCTCCGCGGGCTGCGCAGCCAGCTGATGACCCGCTGGTTCGACGGCACGCCGGGCCAGACGGCCATGGCGGTCACCAGCGTCGACCGCGGCGACGGCAAGAGCTTCATCACCGCGAACCTCGGCGTCGTGTTCGCCCAGCTGGGCGAGAACACGCTGATCATCGACGGCGACATGCGTCATCCGACGCAGCACCAGATCTTCGGCCTGCCGAACCGCATGGGGCTGTCGGGCGTGCTGAGCCGGCGCGCGGGCTTCGAGGAGATCACCCAGATGCCGCACATCGGCAGCCTCTCGGTGCTGCCGTCCGGTCCGCTGCCGCCGAACCCGCAGGAGCTCCTCGGCCGGCCCGAGTTCTCGCGGATGCTGAACGACCTGTCGAGCATCTACGACGTGATCCTGGTGGACACGCCGTCGGCGCAGCAGTCGTCCGACGCGCACGTGATCGCACAGCGCGCGGGCGCGGCGCTGATCGTCGGCCGCAAGGACCGCACGCGCTCGGCCGAGCTGTCGCAGCTGACGTCGATCCTGTCGAACACCGGCATCCGCGTGCTGGGCGCGACGCTGAACGAGATCTGACCGCTTCGCTCGGCCCATGATCGACTGGCTGCGATCGCACCCGGCGCTCTCCGCACATCGGCTCGCGCCGATCGTCGTGCTGCTCGTCTTCCTCGGCGCGGCGGCGGCGGGCGGCGTGGTCGTCGCCTCCGGCAACCTCGTGCTGATCGGCCTGGCGGTCGGCGCGATCATCGGCACGCTCCTGCTGAATGCGGCGGGCATGGTGATCTGGACCGTGCTGATCGGCACGCTGCTGGTCGCGGGCCCGCTCGCGATGCATGTTCCCGCGCTCGGACGGATCCAGTGGATCTTCTCGGTGATGGGCTTCCTGCTGATCGGTGCGGCGATCCTGCACGCCGGAGCCGACCGGGACGTCAGGCGCGGCCAGATGCCCGCGTTCGTGATCCTCGTGCTGCTGTTCATGACCTACGCGATCGCGATGTTGACGGTGTCCGACGGCTCGATCGCCCAGGCAGCCAGCGCGATCAAGCGCTACTTCCAGTACTACGGCCTCACGTTCGCGCTGGCGACGATCGCGTTCGTACCCCGCAAGGTCTTCGGCTGGCTCAAGTTCCTGTTCGCGCTGGCGCTGATCCAACTGCCGTTCACGCTCTACCAGTTCTTCGTGCTGGTGCCGCAGCGGCAGAACATGCCTCGCGGCGTCGTGCCGGTCGACATCGTGGTCGGGACCTTCGAGGGCCAGATCGACGGCGGCGGCAACAGCAACGCGATGGTCTTCTTCGTCGTCCTGGTGGGCGCCGGCATCCTGGCGCTGTATCGCGAGTCGCTGATCAAGGGCTGGAAGCTGCCGGTCGCGCTCGGTCTGTGCCTGGCGCCGCTGGGCGTCGGCGAGACCAAGACTGCCGTAGTGCTCTTGCCGCTCGCCTTGCTGGTGATCTTCATCGACAACGTGCGCCGCCGCCCGGCCGCGTTCGCCGCCGGCGCGGTGGTCGCGTCGTTCCTGACCGCGGGCCTCGGCTACCTGTACCTGGTCGGACCCGCCGTCAACGATGGTCGAGTGATGTCTCTCGAGCGCGCGATCGAGGCCAATCTCGAGTACAACGTCGGCACCCAGGGGTACCTCGGCAACGCCAGCCTGAACCGATCGAACGTGATCCCGTTCTGGTGGTCGCAGCACGTGCCGCGCGATTACGCGGGTCTCGTCGGCGGCCACGGACTGGGCTCGACCGCGCAACGGACCGGCGCGATGGGCGAATCGGGCGGCGAGATGGACCGCAAGTATCCCGGGATGTACATCGGGCTGACCACTGCGTCGACGCTGCTGTGGGACCTCGGCGTCGTCGGATTCTCGCTGTACATGCTGATGATCGCTGCCGCGATCGTCGCGGCGATCGGCCTGGTGCGCAACGCGGCGCCGGGCTTCGACCGGGCGTTCTGCAGGACGCTGCTCGCCGGCGCGGTCCTGCTCGTGCCGATGGTCTTCCATTCGGACATGATGATCATCGCGCCGAGCATGCAGGTGCTGACCGCGTTCCTGCTCGGCCTGATCGCCTGGCGGGCGAGGGTTCCGACGCGACCGGCGGCATGACCCCGCGCCTGCGAGTCCTCTTCGCGACCGCCGAAGCCCACCCCACGCATCGCGCCGACGTGAGGGTGCTGTTCGGGGAGGCGCTGCCGCGCGACGGCATCGACGTCGACCTGATCGCCACCACGACGCCGCCGAAGGCCGATGCGCCCTGGAGCGGCGGGCGGGCGTTCCTCCGGGTGGCTGCGTCGCGCAAGGCCGAGATGTTCGGCGACCTGTGGCAGCAGGTCTCGCTGCTGTGGCGCTGCGGCGGCTACGACGCACTCGTCGTGCGCGACAAGCCCGTGCTCGGCGCGATCGGTTGGCTCGCCGCGCGGCTGTGGCGCATCCGGTTCTGCTACTGGATGTCGTACCCGATGCCGCAGGCCTACCTGACGATCGCCGCGCGCAACGACGGCTCGGTCGGGCGGCTGCGCCGGATCTGGCTGCGCACGCGTGGCCGACTCGGGCAGCTCATGCTCGATCGGCTGCTGGTGCCGCGCGCGGACTGGCTGTTCGTGCAGACCGACGCGATGGAGCGGGCACTGCGGCAGCGCGGCCTGTCGCACGACCGGGTCACGCCGGTGCCGATGGGCGTCGACGTCGACGCGATCCCCGCGCCCGCCGCGGTGCTGCCCGAGCCGCTGCGCGGCCGGCCGGCCGCCGTCTATCTCGGCACGCTCGACCGCAACCGCAACCCGGAGCTGCTGGTCGACGCCGCGCGACACGTCGCGGCGCGCGTGCCCGGGTTCGTGATGATCGTCGTCGGCGAGGCCGACGAGCCGGCCGACCGCGGCTGGCTCAAGCGGTACGCCGAGGAAACCGGAGCGGGCGACGCGGTGTGGTTCACCGGCTGGCTGCCGTACGCGGAGGGGCTGGCGCTCGCCCGTCACGCGGCGGTCGGCATCTCGCCGATCCCGCGCTCGCCGCTGACCGAGGTCGGTTCACCGACCAAGGCGGTCGAGTACCTGGCCTGCGGGCTCCCGGTCGTGGCGAACGACCAGCCCGACCAGGCCCATGTCGTGCTAGCCAGCGGAGGCGGCGTGGTCGTGCCGTTCACCGCCGAAGGCTTCGCGAACGGGATCGTCGAGGTGCTCCGCGACCGGGACGGGTGGCGAGAGCGCGCACGGCGTGCCCGGGACTGGGTCGCGGGGTCGCGCTCGTATCGCGTGCTCGGCGGCCTGGTCGCGACCCGGCTGCGGGCGTGCGTGGCGAGCGGGAGTCTGGCGGACGCGGACGGGCTGCGGCCGTGACGCTTCGGCGCAACGGTCGTGCCGCCGCGCCGGCGCGGCGCCTTTCGCATGGCCGCGCCGTACGGCCGTCGGGTCGCAGACGCGCCGGTCGGGCACGGCGTGGCACAGTCCGCCGGACAGACGGACCGGCGAGAGGCTTCGGCGATCGCCGCCCCGCAGGCCCCCGATCACAGGAATCCGAGCAATGAAGAACAGGAGCGAAGCATGATCCGCGTTGGCGTGGTCGGTCTGGGCAAGATGGGCCTGTCCCACCTGTCGATGGTCCGGGCGCATCCGGACGTCGAGGTCGTCGCGATCTGCGACGCGACCTCCTACATGATCGACGTGCTCTCGAAGTACACCGGCGTCAAGGGCTACACCGACTACTCGGCGATGCTCGCCGGCACGCCGATGGACGCGGTCGTGATCGCCACCCCGTCGGCCTCGCACGCCCCGCTGACGCGGCAGGCGCTCGAGCGGGGCCTGCACGTGTTCTGCGAGAAGCCCTTCGTGCTCGACGCGGACGAGGGCGAGGCGCTCGCCCGTCTCGCGCAGGAGCGCGGGCGCGTGAACCAGGTGGGCTACCACTACCGGTTCGTCGGCGCCTTCCAGGAAATGAAGCGGCTGCTCGACGCCGGGGCGATCGGCACCGTGTCGCACGTGATGGCCGAGGCGTACGGCCCGGTCGTGCTGAAGCCGAAGGGCTCGAGCTGGCGCGGCAAGCGCTCCGAGGGCGGCGGCGCCCTGTACGACTATGCAGCGCACCCGATCAACCTGCTGAACTGGTTCTTCGGCCCGGCGCTCGAGGCGCGCGGGACCGTGCTCGGCCAGGTCTTCTCGAAGGAGACCGAGGACGAGGTCTACGGGACGCTGCGATTCCGCGACGGCATCAGCGGCCAGCTCTCGGTCAACTGGAGCGACGAGTCGCACCGCAAGATGACGACCAAGATCACCGTCTGGGGCACCGAGGGCAAGATCTACGCCGACCGCCAGGAGATCCAGGTCTTCCTGCGCGACGGGGCGACGCCGCCGGCCGGCTACCTGAAGGGCTGGAACGTCCGCTACACGACCGACCTCACGCAGCCCGTCTACTTCTACGTCCGCGGCGAGGAGTACTCGGCGCAGCTCGACCATTTCGTCGCCGCGATCCGTGACGGACGCACCGACAACGAGAACGCGTTCGCCGCCGCGAACGAGACCGACCGGGCGCTGTCGATGATGATCGCCGACGCGCGCGGCGAGGCGTCGGAGCGGTCCGGCGAGCGCGCGCAGCGAGCCCCCGAGAAACGCAAGCGCTGGTTCTTCGCCGCGTCATGATCGCCCGCACGATCGCCCCTCCACGCAATCCGGATCGGACCATGGATCGACTCCTCTTCGGTGACAACCAGTTCTTCGGCGTGAACCACATGTCGGAGGAGAAGGCGCGCGCGCAGCTGATGCAGTTCCGCGACGTCGACGCGATGATGAAGGTGCTCGACGCGGCCTATGACGAGGGCGTGACCACCTTCATGTGCACGACGCACGACCGCGTCGCGGAAATCTGCGACCTTGTCCGCGCCAACCCGTCGCGCTACGCCGACTTCACGTTCTTCCCGTGCATGCCGTACGCGCACAAGTACGCGAACGCGGTCACGGACGAAGGCGTGCTCGGAGCCGTCAAGAAGTTCCTGCCCCAGGAGGGCCTGCTCGACGCTGCGATGCGCGGCGGCCTGTCCCTCGCGAAGAAGGACATCGAAGGTGTCGCGACGCTGCTGATCGACGCCGAGATGAAGATGTTCCACGGACTCAGGACGCCGGTGATCTTCCTGCAGAACGTCGTCGTCGACTTCCTGCTGGGGCTCGGCTTCGACGAGGCCTTCAGGATCTTCGCGGACCACGTGCGCAAGCGCTACGGCGCCGAGCCAGGCTTCATCACGATGAACCTGCCGAAGCTGCTCGACGTGCTCGAGCGCGTGGGCGTCGACAACCCGATCGTCTGCGCGAACATCAACAAGATCGGTTTCCGGATGTGCGGGGGCGTCGAAGAGTACGAGCTCGCCTTCGAGACGCGCCGCTTCCGCGCGATCGCGATGTCGGTGTTCGCGTCGGGCGCGATCCCGCCGGCCGAGGCGATCGAGTGGGTCTGCAAGTACCCGCAGATCGAGTCGATCGTGTTCGGGGCGTCGAGCCGACGCAACATCCGCAGCACGCGCGAACTGGTCGAGCAATACTCGCCCAAGCTGGCCCACGCCGCCTGAGCGTGGCCGTAGCGCCGTCGTTGCCCCGCCGGTCAACACATTGACACATTGACGACGACGACCGGACGACACGACGTGATGAAGTGCCTCGTGCGCTGGCAAGAATGCCCATAGCATCGATGCACCTTCCTTCGAGGCCCCTGGTACACAAGGATCCGACCGACATGACGACTCCCACCTTCCGCAAGGCTTCCCTGCTCGCCATCGCCGTGTCCGCCGCGCTCGCCGCTTGCGGCGGCGGCGGTGGTGGCGATTCGACTCCGGCTGCGACGACGACGACGCCGGCCACCGGGACCACCACGACCGCGACGACCACCACGGGCCAGACGCTGACCGCCAACACCGGCACCAGCAGCGGCGCGGCGAGCAACGTCACCGGCAACCTGCAGGTCGGCCTGCCCGCGATCGTCGACGTCCCGGTCGCGAACCGCGTCGTCACCAGCGTCCCGGCGTCGACCTACGCCGGCGAAGCGATCCCGCTGTTCAACTCGATCAACGAGTGGCGCGGCCTGGCGCGTTTCGAGGAAGAGAACGGAGGCACGGCGCTCGGTGTCGGCCTGCTGACGCAGACCGCGTCGCTCGACACCCTCGCGACCGCCCTGCGCACCTCGCAGCCCAACCTGGTCCTGCCGTCGGCGTCGCTGGCCGACCGGGCCGCCGCGATCGCCGCCGCGCAGGCGCAGATGATCGCGGCTGGGTACACGACCGCATACGTGCTGCCCTCGCTGACCAACAGCGCTCCTCTGGTCGTGTCGCCGGGCAACTTCTGCGCGAAGTCGCTGTTCAGCACCCTGCCGGGCGTCGAACTGATGACCAGCGGCGTGCGCGACGTCGGCATGTCGATCGTCGACAACGCGTCGAACTGCCTGGTGCTCGCCGGCATCCGCGACAACGCGACCTGGCAGCTGCAGCCGACCGGCTCGTCGTCGGTCTACCCGTTCCCGGGCAAGCAGCTGACGCTGCCCAACTACTTCGGCGACTTCGCCGCGCTGGGCTTCACCACGCAGCCGGGCCACGCGATCCTCGCGAGCGTCGCGAGCAACGAGGCGCTCCCGGTCGCGGTGACCGGCGTGGGCACGGGCGCCGCGGTGCCGACTTCGCAGATCACGATCAACGAGTTCACGCTGCGCGTGCGCGGCAGCACGACGACGATCCCGGTGCGCGTCTTCTCGCAGGCCGGCGTCGTCGCCGGCGCGGGCGTGACGCTCAACAGCACGACGCAGCTGCTGTTCCCGACGTCGATCATGATGGTGCCGGAAGCGCCGCTGACGGGCGCGACCGTCTACTCGGCGACCTTCCGCGCGACGGTGCGCGGCCGCACGGTCACCCGCACCTGGGAGTTCACCACCGCCTGACGTCGACGACCGGGCCCTGCCCGGTCGCCCGTCGGAGCACCGCTCGCAAGGGCGCCCCCCGGGGCGCCCTTTCTCGTTGCGAGCGCGCCGGAGCCCTCAGCGCACCATCACCGGCACCCCGTGCGCCTCGATCCACCCCATCTGGTGCGACACGAGGATGAACACGAACAGCGCGATGGAGAACGCGACCCGGAACCCGAGCGCGCGCGCCATGTTCCGCGTGCGGCCCCCGTCGCGCATCATGAACACGAGGGCCGAGACGAGGCTGCCGATGATCAGCAGGAAGGCGACGGCGATGACGATCTTCATGCCGCCGATCTTCTCACGCATCGCGGACCGTCCCGATCGCCGTCGGGATCACCGCGTCCGCGAGTCGGCCATCCGCCCGGGGCTAGAATCCCGTTCTGCCGGCGCTCCGCCGGCGTTCCAGAGCAGCACCTCGTGACCACCGCTTCTCCCCCGCATCCGCCCGGCGCAGCGCCGGAGCCCGCGCCCCGGCCCGGCCGGTTCCGCCACGCCCGCCTGAAGCTGGTCGCGGTCCTGCTCGTCTGCGCGTCGCCGGTGATCGCGTCGTACCTCGCGTACTACGTGATGCCGCCGATGGGCCGCACCAACTTCGGCACGCTGGTCGAGCCGCAGCGGCCGGTGCCGGAGCTCGGGCTGGTCGGGGTCGACGGCAAGCCCGCGAAGTTCTCCTCGCTGCTCGGCCAGTGGGTGCTGCTGCAGGTCGACTCGGGCGCCTGCGACCGGCCGTGCGCCGACAAGCTCTACGCGCTGCGCCAGCAGCGGACGATGACCGGCAAGGATCGCGACCGGATCGACAGGGTCTGGCTGGTCACCGACGGCACGGCGCCGTCGGCCGAGCTGCTGCGCGACTACGAGGGCACGGTCGTGATGCGCGCCGACGCCGCCGAGCTCGCGGCGCTGCTGCCGGTCGAGCCGGGGCGTCGCGTCGAGGACTACCTGTACGTCGTGGACCCGATGGGCAACCTGATGATGCGCTTCCCGGCGGCCGGCGAGCCCTCGAGGATCCGCAAGGACATCTCGCGGCTGCTCAAGGCCTCGCGGGTCGGCTGACCGGGGGCCGCGATGTCCGCCTTCCGCAAGCTGCTGTTCTTCTCGCTGTTCCTGACCTTCGACCTGATCATGTTCGGCGCGTTCGTGCGCGTCACCGACGCCGGGCTCGGCTGCCCCGACTGGCCAGGCTGCTACGGCAAGGTGACGCCGCTCGGCGCGCTCGAGACGATCCGAGCCGAGGCGGCCGAGCGGCCGCACGGGCCGGTCACCGAGTTCAAGGCCTGGGTGGAGATGCTGCACCGGTACATCGCGGCCGGGCTGGGGTTGATGGTCATCGCGCTCGCGGTGATGGCGACGCGGCTCGCGAGGCAGGCCCGCGAGGACGCCCGCGTCGAGGCCTCGCACGGTCGCGCCGCGCAGGGCAGGGTGCCGCCGTTCGCCGGCGCGCGGATCGCCGGCGACGGCGCCAGCGGTCCGGCCGGCGTGCCGTCCGAACCCGCGTGGGCCGCGTCGCAGGCCCTCGCGCGGCCCGGCGCCGCGCCGCACGTCGCGCTCGCCTGGTTCACGCTCGCGTGGATCATCCTGCAGGGCATCTTCGGCGCGTGGACCGTCACGCTGAAGCTCAAGCCCCTGGTCGTCACCGCGCACCTGCTCGGCGGGATGATCCTGTTCGGGCTGCTGCTCGCGCAGGCCACCCGCGTCGCGGGCCATCCGCCGGTCGCGCGCGAGGCCGGCCGCTACGTCGGCTGGGCCGCGCTCGCGCTGGCGATGCTCTTCGTGCAGATCGCGCTCGGCGGCTGGGTCAGCACCAACTACGCGACGCTCGCCTGCCGCGACTTCCCGACCTGCCAGGGCGCCTGGTGGCCGACGATGGACTTCGGGGCGGGCTTCGAGCTGTGGCGCCGGCTCGGCGTCACCGGCGACGGCGAGGCGCTGCCGTTCCCGGCGCTCACCGCGATCCACTACACGCACCGGCTGTTCGCCTACGCGGTCTTCGCGGTGGTCGGAGCGGTCGCGTGGCGGATCCGCCGGGTGGCCGGGCTGGAGCGCGTCGGCACCGGGCTGCTCGCGGTGCTGGCGCTGCAGCTCGCGACCGGCCTCACGAACATCTTCCTCGACTGGCCGCTGGCCGCCGCGGTGCTGCACACCGGCGGCGCGGCCGCGCTGATGGGTCTGCTGCTCATGCTAAACTTCCGCGCCCGAGCAGCGGCCCGTCCGCCGTTCGCGGCCGACGCGTCGCGCACCGCGACGCGGCCCGAGCCCCCCGCGGGTCCGCCCGTCCGGGCGCGCGCCTGACCCCGCCGATGGACCTCATCGATCGCACCGAGCCGCCTCTCGCCCACACGCTGCGCCAGTACTACGAGCTCACCAAGCCGCGCATCGTGATGCTGGCCGCGTTCTGCGCGGTCATCGGCATGTTCCTCGCGGCCGACGGCATGGTGCCCTGGGAGATCCTGGTGTTCGGCACGCTCGGCATCTCGCTGCTGGCCGGTGCCGGGTTCACCTTCAACTGCATGGTCGAGCGCGGCATCGACGCGCGGATGGCGCGCACCCGCGCCCGGCCCGCCGCGCGCGGCGAGGTGTCGGTGCCCGGCGCGCTCGCGTTCGCCGGTGTGCTCGGCGGCGCGGGCGCGTGGCTGCTGCTCGAATTCGTGAATCCGCTGACGATGTGGCTGACGCTCGCCACCTTCGTCGGCTACGCGGTCGTCTACACCGTCGTGCTCAAGCCCGCGACGCCGCAGAACATCGTCATCGGCGGCGCATCGGGCGCGATGCCGCCGCTGCTCGGCTGGGCCGCGGTCGCCAACGACGTCGGCGCGCAGGCGCTGGTGCTGTTCCTGATCATCTTCGTCTGGACGCCGCCGCACTTCTGGGCGCTCGCGCTCTACCGCATCGACGACTACCGGCGCGCCGGCCTGCCGATGCTGCCGGTGACCCACGGCCCCGGCATCACGCGGCTGCACATCCTCCTCTATACCGTGCTGCTGGTGGCGACGAGCCTGCTGCCCTTCATGATCCGGATGAGCGGCTGGCTCTACCTGGTCTGCGCCATCGCGCTCGGCGCGGTGTTCGTCGCCTACGCGTGGCGACTGTGGCGCGACTATTCCGATGCGCTCGCCAAGCGCACCTTCGGCTACTCGATCTTCTACCTGGCCGCGCTGTTCGGCGCGCTGCTGCTGGACCACTGGCTGTGACCCGCCGCGCGGCGCTCCGAGCCGCGGCCGCCCTTGCCGCCGGCCTGCTGCTCGCCGGCTGCGAGCGCGGCCCCGGCAAGCCCTCGTTCAAGGCGACCGACGTCACCGGCGCCGACTATGGCCGGGGCTTCACGCTCGTCGACCACACCGGCGCGACCCGCTCGCTCGCCGACTGGAAGGGCAAGGTCGTCGTGCTGTTCTTCGGGTTCACGCAGTGCCCGGACGTCTGCCCGACCACGCTCGCGACGATGGCCGACGCGATGAAGCGCCTCGGTGCGGACGCCGACCGCGTCCAGGTGCTGTTCGTCACCGTCGACCCCGAGCGCGACACCCGGGCGGTGCTCGCCCCCTACGTGACCGCGTTCGATCCGCGCTTCGTCGGCCTGTACGGCGACAAGGAGGCGACCTCGAAGGCCGCCCGCGAGTTCAAGGTCTTCTACCAGAAGGTGCCGGGGAAGATGCCCGAGACCTACGGGATCGACCACACCGCGGCGTCGTACGTGATCGACGCGCAGGGACGCCTGAGGCTCTACGTGCGGCACCAGCAGACGGCCGAGGACATCGCGGCCGACCTGAAGGTGATCCTGGCGGGGGCCTGAGCCGCGGACGGCCGTCCGGCCCGCGTCAGTAGGCGTTCTCGTCGCCCCGCACCGCCTGAACGACGGTACGCCAGATGATCGCCAGGTCGAGCCGCAGCGACCAGCTCCGCAGGTACTCGAGGTCGAACTCGATCCGCCGCTTCATCTTGTCGACGGTGTCGGTCTCGCCGCGCGCGCCGTTGACCTGGGCCCAGCCGGTGATGCCGGGCTTGACCTTGTGGCGGATCATGTAGCCCTTGATGAGCTTGCGGTACATCTCGTTGTGGGCCACCGCATGGGGGCGGGGGCCGACGATGCTCATGCGGCCCTGCAGGACGTTGAAGAACTGGGGCAGCTCGTCGAGCGAGGTGCGGCGCAGGAAGCGGCCGAGCGGGGTGACGCGGTCGTCGTCCTTGGTGGCCTGGCGCACCTGCGCGCCGTCC
>JBILTM010000358.1:0-2718 GCA_044371545.1 Burkholderiaceae bacterium | reverse complement strand
GTGCCCGGACGGCGCGTGCGTCGAGGCGCTCGCGTCCGACGGGCCTCTAGCTCATGGTGGTCAGAGCAGCGGACTCATAATCCGTTGGTGCCGGGTTCGACCCCCGGGGGGCCCACCACACCTGTCGCGCGGTGTCGATGCCATGGCGGCGGTGTCCCGGATGCCGCTCGGCCTGTCGGGTGGTCATTCCTCGCGCACGGACTCTCCCGGCCCTCGCCCGCGCCGCCGCTCCGGTAGTATTTTCGCGGAATGCGGGTGGGGCGCGCCGGAGTTCGGCGAGGAGATCGGAGACATGACCAGCAATCCAGGCACGGGACCGAGGGCGTCGGCGAGGCCCGCCGATCCGCGCCGGCAAGTGCGTACCGAACCCATCGACCCGTCGGGTCGGCCGGACTTCGCGGCCATCGTGCATGGCGTGGACCTGACGCGGGAACTCGGCGCAGACGAGATCGACGCGATCCACGCCGCGATCGATCGCTACGGCGTGCTGGTCTTTCGCGACCAGCACCTGGACGACGCGCAGCAGGTGGCGTTCAGTCGCCAGCTCGGGCCGCTCGAGCTCGCGACCGGCGACATCGGCGAGGTGAAGGACCGCCGGCTCGCGATGGAGCTGAACGACATCTCGAACCTGGACAAGCACGGCGAGGTCCTGCCGCGGGACAACCGGGCGCGCCTGTTCGGCCTGGGCAATCGCCTGTGGCATTCGGACAGCTCGTTCAAGGCCGTGCCGGCGAAGTACTCGCTGCTCTCCGCCCGGCAGATCCCGTCGGCCGGCGGCAATACCGAGTTCGCCGACATGCGCGCCGCCTACGACGCGCTCGACGACGAGACGCGCAGCGAGATCCAGGATCTCGTCTGCCTGCACAGCCAGATCTATTCGCGCGGCCTCCTCGGTTTCGACGACTTCACGCCAGCCGAGCGCCTCAAGTGGGCGCCGGTGCGCCAGAGACTCGTGCGCCGGCATCCGAACACCGGCCGGTACTCGCTCTACCTGTCCAGCCATGCCGGCTCCATCGAAGGCTGGCCGACGCCCGAGGCGCGCGCGTTCCTGCGCGACCTGAACGAACACGCCACGCAGCGCCGATTCGTCCACGAGCACGTCTGGCGGCCCTGGGACCTCGTCATGTGGGACAACCGCGTGACCATGCATCGCGCCCGGCCGTTCCGCTCGACCGAGGTGCGCGACATGCGGCGGACCACGCTGACCAACGAGGTGTCGAGTCTGGAACAGGGCTGACGCGCCACGGCAGCGCAGCGCGCCCCTGCAATGCAAGCGCCGCCGGCCTGCGCTCAGTGGATGTGGCTGCCGCCGTTGACGTCGAGCGTCGCACCCGTGACATAGGCCGCGAGGTCGGAGGCGAGGTACAGGCACGCGCCCGCGACATCGCGTGCCTTCCCGGCGCGCTTCAGGGGGATGCCCGACACGATCTCCTCGATGCGTTCGGGTGTCAGGCCGTCGATCATGCCCGTCTCGGTCATCGACGGGCAGACGACGTTCGCACGGATCCCGAGCGGGCCGAACTCGCGGGCGATCGTCTTCGTCAGGCTGACCAGCCCTCCCTTCGACGCCGCATAGTGGGCCCCGCCGACCAGGCCGCCGCCCCGCTGGGCCGCGACCGAAGCCACGTTGACGATGACGCCGCTGCGCTGTCTCGCGAAGGCTCGAAGCGCGCTCTGGCACAGATGGAAGGCGCCTTCGAGGTTCACGTCGAGCATGCGCGACAGTTCAGCGGGCTCGATGTCGAGCATCGACTTCGACTGCACGATGCCCGCGGTGTTGACCAGGCAGTCGACTCGGCCGTGCAGGGCCAGCGCGCGCTGGACGATGCGCTCGCAGTCCGCCGGATCGCGGATGTCGCACCGCAAGCCGTGCACCGGGGCAGCGCCGGGCACGCGCCGTCCGATCGCGGCACGGACCTCGGCTTCGACCTTCTCGTCCATCGCGGCGTCGACCGCGACGATCCGTGCGCCGTGCTCGGCGAAGAGCTCTGCCGTCGCAAAGCCGATGCCGCGCAGGGATGCGGCGCCTGCGACGATGCAGACCTTGTCGGTGAGGAGCATGGCGTCCCCGATGGTCGAAGTGAGAGGGTCCGCTGCGGGCCGTCAGAACACGCCAGGCTGGTGGACCTCGATGACGTTGCCGTCGGGGTCGTGCAGGAAGACCTGGTGCCATCCGGGAATCGCCCAGCACCCGTAGTCCGAATAGCGGATGCCGAGCTGGTCGCACCGCTTCATGAATCCCTTGATGTCGTCCGTACGGAAGCAGAAGTGGCCGTGGGCCATCGGGTTGACGAACTGCTTCGCCTTGAAGCCGGTGTCCAGGTCACGTTCGGCCCAGTGGAACTCGATCGCGCCGTCGCTCAGGAAATCGACGTTGCCGGTGTACGGACGATTGGGCGAGCGGCCGCTGATGACGGTGTGCTCCTCGTCCTTGATGGTCCCGAGGTCGAACAGCGTCTGATAGAACCTGGTGAGCCTGGGCAGGCTGTCGGTGCAGAGGTTCAGGTGATGGAACTTGAAGTTCATGCGGGCCTCGACGGGATGGGGGGCGTGAGGAAGAGGCCTGCCCGGACGCGCCGCTGCGGACGTCTTTCCGTGGCGCGGTCGGATCGCGCCCACCACGGCTCGACAGTCGGGTCCCCTCCGGAACCGCGTTCGGTTCCTGATCACGGCGCTGACGATATCAGTTGCGTATGTAAAGTCAATGATTCAAATGTG
>JBILTM010000191.1:0-9747 GCA_044371545.1 Burkholderiaceae bacterium | reverse complement strand
CGATGCCCTTCGGCAGGCCGGTCGTGCCGGACGAGTAGATGATGTTGAACGCGTCGTCCATCCGGTAGGTGACCGCCGGCTGGGTCGACGGCATGCCCTCGACGAACGCCGCGAGCGGCCGCCAGCCGGGCCCCGCGCCCTCGTCCGCCGCGACGAGCAGGTCGCGGCGCAGGCACGCCGGCAGCCCGGGCAGCGCGTCGAGCTTCGCCCGGAAGTCGGCGGTGGTGAACGCGCCGATCGAGCCCGAGTCGGCGAGCAGGCCGGCGAGCTGCTCGCCGGTCAGCAGCCCCGACAGCGGCACCGCGCAGCCGCCGGCGCGCACGATGCCGAACACCGCCTCGAGCATCTCGACGCGGTTGCCCATCATCACCGCGACGCGGTCGCCGCGCGCGAGCCCCGCGCCGAGCAGCGCGTGCGCGATGCGGCTGATGTTCGCGTCGAAGTCGCCCCAGCTGCGCCGCACGTCGCCGCAGACGACGGCCTCCTTGCGCGGCTGGAAGCGTGCGTGGTTCGCGATCACGTCGGGGATGAAGACCTGGGGGTCGTCGAGGGGTTCGTTCATGGCGTGAAGCGATGCGTGGAGGGACATGCGGAAAAGGAACGGGCCCGCTCGCGCGAAGCGGGCGGGCCCGGTGACCGGACGCGTGGTCCGGTCTCGGCTCAGGCCAGGTCGGTCACCGACCGATCACCTTGCCGAACAGCACCCAGGTCTTGCCGTCCCAGCGCGCCAGCTGCTCGCGCTCGATCGGGAAGAAGTCGTCCGGGCCGGTCTTGATGTTCACGCCGGGCAGCAGCATCGGCAGCGTGAGGTCCAGGTTGGCCGCCTGCCGCATGATGTTCTCGCGGGTCAGGTTGTCGCCGGCCTTCTTGATGACCTCCACGAGCGTCTGCGCGACGGTGTAGCCGTAGACGTTCAGGTTGTCCTTCAGGTCGCCGCCCGGGAAGTACTTCTGCATCCACGACAGCCACTCCTTGTACTCGGGGCTGTTCTGCCACTGCGGGTCGGTCGGGTCCTTCAGGTAGAACGCCGAGATCACGCCGATGCCGTTCTCGGCGCCCGCGGTCGTCATCACCGCGCCGGCGGCGTTCGACACCGAGTTCAGGTAGTGCACCGGCTTCCAGCCGATCTCGGCCGCCTTCTTGATCGCCTGCGCCGCGAACTTCGGCGTCGTGATGTTGAAGAACGTGTCCGCGCCCGAGTCCTTGAGCTGGACCATCTGCGAGTCGACCGTCGGGTCGGTGACCTCGTAGGTGACCTGCCTGACGATCATCGACTTGGCCTTGTCGCCCAGCCCGTCGAGGAAGCCCTTCAGGTAGTCGCGACCGTAGTCGTCGTTCTGCATCAGGATACCGATCTTCGCGTTCGGCCGGGTCTCGAGGATGTGCGCCGCGTAGATCTTCGCCTCGCCCTGGTAGTTCGGCTGCCAGCCCATCGTCCAGGGGAAGTTCTTCGGATCGCCCCAGAGCGTGGCGCCGGTCGCGACGAACAGCTGCGGCACCTTCTTCTGGTTCATGTACTTGTGGATCGCCGTGTTCGGCGGGGTGCCCAGCGTGTTGAACAGCAGCAGCACCTCCTCCTGCTCGACGAGCTTGCGGGTCTGCTCGACGGTGCGGGCCGGGTTGTAGCCGTCGTCGAGCGTGATGAACTTGATCTGGCGCCCGTTGATGCCGCCCTCGGCGTTGACCTTCTTGAAGTAGGCGTCGATCGCCTTGCCGATCGTGCCGTACGCCGAGGCGGGGCCCGAGTACGGGCTGATGCCGCCGATCTTGATCTCCTTGTCGGTCGCGCCCGGGTCGTACTTCTTCTGCGCGACCGCGGGCACGCCGATCAGCGCGGCGCTCAGGCCGGCGAGGGCGACGGAGAGGAACTTGCGTTTCATCAGAGCTTGCCTCCAGCAGGGTGGGACGATGCCGGCGCGGCCGCGGGGGCGGCCGGTCCGGAAGGGGTTGCCGTGGGGGTGGAACGCCTGAACAGGCCGAGGACACGGTCGATGAGGCCCGCCGCGCCGGTGGGCATCACGTACATCAGGATGATCAGGAAGACGCCGTAGATCGCCCACGGCGCCGACTTGGAGATGTCCTCCGCCCAGTGCGGCACGAACTGGATGAAGAACGCGCCGAAGATCGCACCGTGGATCGTCGCGAGGCCGCCGACGACCACGCCCACCAGCAGCGTGATCGACAGGAACACCGTGAAGCTGTCGGGCGACACGAACGCCACCACCACCGCGCCGAGCGCGCCGGCCACGCCGGTGAACGCGGCGGACACGCCGAAGGTCAGCGACTTGAACACCGGCAGGTTGATGCCCATCGCGGCGGCCGCGATCGGGTGGTCGCGGATCGCGATCAGCGCCCGGCCGACCCGGCCGCGCAGCAGCCGCCAGGCGAGCAGGAACATCAGCAGCATCACCGCGAGCGTGACGAAGTACAGCCAGCGGTCCTGCGACAGCGGCTGGCCGAGCACCGTGAGCTGGAACGGCGGATCGGGCTTGGTGAGCACGATGCCCATCACGCCGCCGGTCCAGCTCTCGATCGCCTTGTACTTGAGCAGCTGCGGCACCGCGAGCGCGAGCGCGAAGGTCGCGAGCGCGAGGTAGTGCCCGCCGAGGCGCAGCGCCGGGAAGCCCATCAGGTAGCCGAAGCCGAAGCACACCACCGCGGCCACCGGCAGCGTCAGCCAGAACGGCCAGTGCCCGTAGGCCATCAGCATCGCCGCCACGTACGCGCCGATCGCATAGAACGCGCCGTGCCCGAGCGAGATCTGCCCGTTGTAGCCGGTCAGGATGTTCAGCCCCAGGATGGCGATCGCGTAGATCATCACCATGTTGAGCTGGAACACCCGGAAGTTCTTGACCAGGAACGGCAGCACCAGCAGGAAGGCGAGCAGGACGATCCCGCCGATCCACATCCACTTGCGGTCGATCGTGTTCATACCCGGGTCACCACGGCCTTGCCGAACAGGCCGTTCGGCTTGAGGGTCAGCGTCACGACGATCAGCACCAGCGCGACCGACAGCTTGAGCTCGGTGCCGATCACGTAGGCGCCGAGGATGTTCTCGAGCACGCCGACGATGAAGCCGCCGATCACCGCACCCCAGGGATTGTCGATGCCGCCGAGCAGCGCGGCCGCGAACCCGTAGAGCAGGATCCCCGAGAACATGTTCGGCTCGAGGAACACCACCGGCGCGATCATCATCCCGGCGACGGCACCGATCGCCGCGGCCAGGCCCCAGCCGATGCCCAGCATCCACGAGACCCGGATGCCCACCAGCCGCGCCGACTCGGGGTTCTGCGCGGCCGCGCGCATCGCGAGCCCGACCGGCGTGTAGCGCAGGAACGCGAACAGCACCGCCAGCACGCACAGCATCACGACGATGGTCCCGATCTCGTGCGCGCTGAAGTACTTGCTCTCGATGAACGAGCCCTTCGGGAACGGCGTCGGGAAGGGCTTGACGGTGTGGTCGAAGATCCAGCCGGCGACCGAGTTGAAGATCACCAGCAGGCCGATGAACACGATCACGTTGGTCAGCACCGGCGCCTTCTCGACCGGCTTGAGGATCGTGCGCTGGATCACCAGGCCCGCGGCGAACGAGAACGCCACCGTGAGGAAGAACGCGCCCCAGTAGGGAATGCCCTTCTGGATCAGCCACCAGGCGATGAAGGTGCTGAACATCGCCATCTCGCCCTGGGCGAAATTGATGTGGTGGGTCGACTGGTAGATCATCACCAGCGCGAGCGCGACCGAGGCGTAGATGCCCCCGGTGGCGATGCCGGCGAATACCTGGTGGAGGAAGCCTTCCATCGTGTCGGTCTCAGTAGCCGAGGTAGACCCGGCGGATCGTCTCGTCGTTCTTGATCTGCTGGCTCGGGCCGCTGACGGCGATCCGGCCGGTCTCGAGCAGGTAGGCGTGATGCGACACGTCCAGCGCGATGTTCGCGTTCTGCTCGACCAGCAGCATGCTCACCTTCTCCTCCTCGTTGATCTTCCTCATGATCCGGAAGATCTCCGCGACGATCAGCGGCGCGAGGCCGAACGAGGGCTCGTCGAGCAGCAGCATCCGCGGACGCAGCATCAGCGCGCGGCTGATCGCGAGCATCTGCTGCTCGCCGCCCGACAGCGTGCCCGCCTGCTGGTGACGCCGCTCCTTGAGCCGCGGGAACCGTTCGTAGGTCTTCTCGATGTCCTGGGCGATGCCGGCGCGATCCTTGCGGACGTAGGCGCCGAGCTTCAGGTTCTCCTCGACCGACAGCGCGGTGAACGTGCCGCGACCGTCGGGCACCTGCGCGACGCCCATCCGCACGACGCTCTCGGTCGACTTGCCCACCAGCTGCTGGCCGTCGAACAGCACGCTGCCGCCGGTCTTCACCGCCTGGCAGATCGCGCGCAGCGTCGTCGTCTTGCCGGCGCCGTTGGCGCCGAGGATGGCGGTGATCTCGCCCTGCGCGAGCTTGAAGTCGATGTCGAACAGGACCTGGGTCGCGCCGTACGAGGCCTTGAGCCCCTTCACTTCGAGCAGTTCAGGCATCGGCCGGGGCTCCGAGGTAGGCCGCGATGACGTCGGGGTGCCGCTGGATCTCGGCGGGCGTGCCCTCGGCGATGCGTCGGCCGAAGTTCAGCGCGACGACCTTGTCGGACACGCTCATCACCAGGCTCATGTGGTGCTCGACCAGCAGCACCGTGATGCCGAGCCGGTCGCGGATGTCCTTGATCAGCTCGCCCAGCGAGTGCAGCTCCTCGTGGTTGAGGCCCGCCGCCGGCTCGTCGAGCAGCAGCAGCTTCGGGTCGGCAGCGAGCGCACGGCCGAGCTCGACGCGCTTCTGGATGCCGAACGGCAGGTCGGCGACCAGCCTGTCCTTGTGCGGCGCGAGCTTCAGGTAGTCCATGATCTTCGCCGCGCGCTCGCGCAGCGCGACCTCCTCGACGTCGACCGCACCGAGGCCGAGCGCGCTCGCGGCGAAGCCCGCCTTCGAGCGGCTGTGCGCGCCGATCATCACGTTGCTCTCGACCGAGAGCGTGCGGAACATCGCGAGGTTCTGGAAGGTGCGGCCGATGCCCAGGCGCGCCATCTCGTGCACCGGCGTGCGCGTGATCGACCGGCCCTCGTACAGGATGTCCCCCTCCTGGTACTGGTAGAGCCGGCTGAGGCAGTTGAACAGCGTCGTCTTTCCCGCGCCGTTCGGTCCGATGAGCCCGCACACGCCGCCTCGCGGCACGTCGAAGGTCACCGCGTCGAGCGCGACGATGCCTCCGAACTTCACGGTCACCCCGCGCACGCTGAGCAGTGCGTCGTCCCCGCCTGTCGTCATCTGTCCCCGTCCACGTGCGGGCCCGCCTGTCTCGGCAGACTCCGAAGGAAGGGCTAGCTTATAAGCGGGAACGGCCCCGCATGGCAAGCACCCCTCCCTTAGAGGCGGAATCCCGCGCGAGGGCGGGACCGATCGGCGCGGCCTCACAGGGCCGGGTCGATCGGCCAGCGATGCCCGCAGCGCGCGCAGGCCGCGACGAGCCGCATCGGCGTCCCGTGCGCGCCGTCCTCGGCGGGCGGCAGCGCGCGGAAACCATAGCGCTCGCAGCGCGGGCACACCGCCTGCCGCCCGACGTGCTCGGCGACGAGCATGGTCGACGCGTAACGGCGCCACGCGATCCACGACAGCGCGGCGCCGCCCACCACGACCATCGCGTCGAACAGCACCTCGACCGGCCCGTCGCGGAACGACAGCGCCTCGAGGCCCGCGGCCATCGTCAACACCGCGAGCAGCAGCGTGACCAGCCACGCGTGGCTCTCGATCAGCTGCCGCTCGTACCACTTGCGAAAGCCGTGCTTGCGGATGCCTTCGATCGTACCCATGGGTGCGTCCCGGGGGGAGGCGATGCGCGGCGCTCGCGCGAGCGGCACCGCATCGGGCATCATCACCGGATGCGCCCGCCCCCGCAACCGGAGCGCCGGTGAGGCCGCGCCTCGGCGTCGACCTCGGCGGCACGAAGATCGAGATCGCCGCGCTCGACGGCACGGGCGCGCCGCGGCTGCGCCGGCGCGTGCCCACGCCACGCGGCGACTACGACGCGACGGTGGCCGCGATCGCCACGCTCGTCGCCGACGCCGAACGCGAGCTCGGCGCGCACGGGACGGTCGGCGTCGGCATCCCCGGCACGATCTCGGCGCTGACCGGGCGCGTGAAGAACGCGAACTCGACCTGGCTCAACGGCCGCGCGCTGCGCGATGACCTCGGGCGCGCGCTCGGACGCGAGGTCCGCGTGCAGAACGACGCCAACTGCCTCGCGGTGTCCGAGGCGGTCGACGGCGCGGCGGCCGGTGCGCACGTGGTCTTCGCGGCGATCCTCGGCACCGGGGTCGGCGCGGGCATCGCGATCGACGGCCGCGCGCTCCTCGGCGCGAACGGCATCGCCGGCGAGTGGGGCCACGTGCCGCTGCCCGCGCCGCGCGACGACGAGCGGCCCGGGCCGCGCTGCTGGTGCGGCCGCAACGGCTGCATCGAAGCGTGGCTGTCGGGCCCGGCGCTCGCCGCCGACCACCGCCGCGCGACCGGCGAGGCACTCGACCCCGAGGCGATCGCGCGCCGCGCGGCCGACGGCGACGCCGGCTGCGCCGCGAGCCTCGGGCGCTGGCTCGACCGGCTCGCGCGCGGCCTCGCGATGGTGATCGACGTGCTCGACCCCGACGTCGTCGTGCTCGGCGGCGGGCTGTCGAACGTCGACGCCGCGGTGCGCGAGGTGCCGACGCGGCTCGCGCCGCGGGTGTTCTCCGACGAGCTGCGCACGCGCATCGTGCGCAGCGCGCACGGCGACTCGTCGGGGGTGCGCGGCGCAGCGTGGCTGTGGAACGAGTCGATCGTCGGTTGAGGCGAGCGTCGCCGCTCAGCGCGTCGCCCACTCGTCCCCGGCCTGCAGCAGGGTCTTCGGCCCGCCCTCGGCGAGCCAGCGCGCGGACACCGGATCCGCTTCGAGCGTCGCCTTCCAGAACGCCAGCCCGACGGCGGCGGCGACGCGCTGCACATGGACGTCGAGCGCGCCTGATCGGGGGCGTGGCGGGCCACCGTTGAAGACCATGTGGTCGGCCGACTCGAACCACAGCAGGTAGCTCTGACCGGGCGGCAGCGCCTCGAAGACGCGGCGGCGCAGTTCGGGGGTCACGCCGGTCAAGGCCGCGCCGTCGTCGCGCGATCCGGTCACCGTCAGCATCGGCACGGCGATCGTCGCGAGCGTCGACCGGGCGGCCTCGCTGTCGTCACGGGCCGCCGGACTGAACGCGATCGCCGCGCGCACCCGCGGCTCGCGCAGCGGACCGACCGTGGCGACGAGGCCCGCCTGGCCCGCGGGTGCGGGGAACGACAGCAACGACTGGCCGGCGACCGCCTGCGTGGTCTGCGCACCGAACGAATGCCCCGACATGCCCACGCGTGCGAGGTCGACGCACGCCGGGCCGATCCCACGCCGTGGATCGAGTGCGTCGAGCGCGCGCCGGACGTCCTCGACCCGACGCAGCGCCTGTTCGGCGGTCATGCCGACCCGCAGGTTGCGAAGGTTCGCGAATCCGCCCGGCTGGCCCCGCCACAGCGACTCGTCGCTGCCCGGATGCTGGAGATGCGCCACCACGAAGCCGTGGCTCGCCCAGTGCTCGCCCCAGCGACGCCCCCCTTCGAGCGAGCCACCGAGCCCGTGCGAGAACAGCACCAGCGGTCGGGGCGCGTCGGCGGTACAGGGTTGCGGGACCCGCAGGCGCACCGGCAACGGCCTCGATGCGTCGCCCAGGTCGACGTCGCGCACATCGACCCCCTGCGGGCCGGGTGCGACGAAGCCGGCGCCTGCATCCCTGTCGGCGGCCGCCGCCGCACCGCCCGCCGCGGCCCACGCGGTCACCGCAGCGACCGACGCGAGCCACCGACGTGCCGGCACATCCATGTCGAGCTCAGTGGTTGTCGCGCGGCAGGCCCTTGGAGCTCGAGATCCGCTGGTACTTGACCGCGAAGTCGAGGCACGCGCCGCTCGAGAGCTGCCCGACGTGGCGGCGCTGCAGCTCCTGCCACGGCGTCTGGCTCTCGAGGTCGGGCGCCTTCCACGCGGCCTTGCGCGCCGCGTACTCGTCGGCGGAGATCAGGATGTCGGCGGTGCGCCGGCCGAGGTCGATGCGCACGCGGTCGCCGGTCTTCAGCAGCGCGAGGCCACCGCCGACCGCCGACTCGGGCGACGCGTTCAGGATCGACGGACTCGCCGAGGTGCCCGACTGCCGGCCGTCGCCGATGCAGGGCAGCATCGTGATGCCCTGCTTCACCAGCGCGTCCGGCGGCAGCATGTTGACCACCTCGGCCGCGCCCGGATAGCCGATCGGGCCGGTGCCGCGGATGAAGAGCATGCAGTCGGCGTCGATCGCGAGCGACGGGTCGTTGATCCGCTCGTGGTAGTCCTCGGGCCCTTCGAAGACGATCGCGCGGCCCTCGAACGCGCCTGGGTCCTGCGGGTTCTCGAGGTAGCGCTTCCTGAACTCGGGCGAGATCACCGAGGTCTTCATCACCGCGGCATCGAACAGGTTGCCGGACAGCACGGCGAAGCCCGATTCGGGCTGCAGCGGCTTGGCGTACTCGCGGATCACGCGCCGGTCGGTGGCCGGCGTGTTCCCGTAGACCTCGCCGACGGTCTTGCCGGACACGGTCAGCGCGTCGGCGTGCAGCTTGCCGGCCTGCAGCAGCTCGTGCATCACCGCGGGTACGCCGCCGGCGCGGTAGAACTCCTCGCCGAGGTACTCGCCCGCGGGCATCAGGTTGACCAGCAGCGGGATCGCGTAGCCGATCCGGTCCCAGTCGCGGATGTCGAGCTCCACACCCATGTGCCGCGCGATCGCGGTGACATGCGGCGGGCAGTTGGTCGACGCGCCGAGCGCGCTCGCCGCGACGATCGCATTCTCGAAGGCCTTGCGCGTCATCACCTTCGAGGGCCGCAGGTCGGCGTGGATCATCTCTACGATGCGCCGGCCCGTCCAGTACGCCATCTCGTAGCGGTCGCGGTGCGGCGCGGGGATCGCGGCGCAGCCCGGCAGCGACATGCCGAGCGCCTCGGCGACGCTGTTCATCGACAGCGCCGTGCCCATCGTGTTGCAGTGGCCCGCCGAGGGCGCGCCCGAGGCGACCATCTTCAGGAAGCCGTCGTAGTCGATGCGGCCCGCGGCGAGTTCCTGTCGCGCGAACCAGACGATCGTGCCCGAGCCCGACAGCCCGCCCGCGTGGTAGCCGTTGATCATCGGCCCGCCCGACAGCACGATCGACGGGATGTCGACGGTGGCCGCGCCCATCAGCATCGCCGGCGTCGTCTTGTCGCAGCCGGTGGTCAGCACCACGCCGTCCATCGGGTAGCCGTACAGCACCTCGACCAGCGACAGGTACTGCAGGTTGCGGTCGAGCGCGGCGGTCGGCCGCTTGCCGGTCTCCTGGATCGGGTGGACCGGGAACTCCATCGGGATGCCGCCGGCATCGCGGATGCCGTCGCGCACCCGGTGCGCGAGTTCGACGTGGTGGCGGTTGCACGGCGACAGGTCGCTGCCGGTCTGGCCGATGCCGACGATCGGCTTGCCGCTGTTCTTCAGCTCGTCGAGCGACAGGCCGAAGTTCATGTAGCGCTCGAGGTAGAGCGCGGTCATCCCCATGTTGTCGGGGTTGTTGAACCACGCGCGCGAGCGCAGTCCCTTCGGTGCAGTGGTGCCGCCCATGTCGTCTCTCGTCTCCTCGTGCCTGGAGC
>JBILTM010000357.1:0-2749 GCA_044371545.1 Burkholderiaceae bacterium | reverse complement strand
CGGGATCGAGCGGCGTCCGGTGCCGCGCGCGGGCGCGGCACCGGACCCCGGCGTCAGACGACGCCGTTCATGAACCCGAGGTTGCGGGTCGGGAAGTTGACGATGTTCGGGAAGATCGTCTGCACCTGCTGGTCGGTCAGGCCGAACCAGCGCGCGAGCGTGCCCGCGTACTGGTCGACCGAGATCTTCGGCAGCAGGCGACCCTGTCCGACGTTGTCCTCGTTGTCGACGCCGACCAGCGGGAACTGTCCGTAGATGTTCTTGCCCGCGACCGCGCCGCCCGCGACGATGTGGTGCGCGCCCCAGCCGTGGTCGGTGCCGTCGCCGTTGCTCGTCAGCGTGCGGCCGAACTCCGACGCGGTGAACAGCGTGACGTCGTTCGCGGCGCCGAGCGCGGTCATCACGCGGTCGAAGTACGCGATCGCGTCCGACAGGCGCTGCATCAGCGTCGCATGGTTGCCGGTCTGGTTGTCGTGCGTGTCGAAGCCGCCCATGCTGACGTAGAACACCTGCCGCTGCATGCCGAGCGTGGTGCGCGCTGCGATGATCCGTGCGACGGACTGCAACTGCGACGCGAGGTTGTTGTTCGCCGGTGGGGCCTCGATCGTGACCGACGCCGTCGCGGTGCGCATCGCCTGGGAGGTGTCGATCGAGCGCGCGACGATCTTCGCGTGCTCGCGCTCGAACAGGTTCGCGCGCTGGTCGTTGGTGATCACCGCCTGCAGCGGATTGGCCGCCGACGTCGAACCGAACAGCCCGCCGGTCAGGTTGCCGATCTGCGGGCCGCCACCGCTGCCGTTCGTCTGGAACTGCATCGTGGTCTCGCCGGCGAGGAACACGGCGGTGCCGGAGGCCGAGATCAGCGTGAACGGCGGACGCCCGTTGGTCGCGGCGAACAGGTCGCCCATGCGACCGCCCCAGCCGATGCGGGCGCCCTCCGGACGGTAGGCCTGCCAGATCGAGGTCTGGTCGTTGTGCGAGAAGAGCTGCGGCGGCGTGCGCGCGCTGCGGCTGTTCCACTGCGCGCGCGTCAGCGGCTCGACCAGCGGGCCGACGTTCGCGACGACGGCCGCGCGGCCGGCGTCGAACAGCGTCTTCAGCGCGCCCATCGACGGGTGCAGCGCGAAGGTGCGCCCGGTCTGGAGGGTGTTCGGCACGATCTCGAGCACGCCGCCGGCCTGGCCGGGCAGCGGCAGCGTGATCGGCGCGGGCGCGACGTTGCGGGCCCGGGTGTAGCCGTCCCACGAAGGCGTGTCGGTGGCGAGCACCATGTTCGCGTGGTCGTTGCCGCCGCCGAGGAACACGCACACCAGGGCCTTGTAGCCGGAGGTGGTCTGGGCGTGGGCCGCGGACATGGTCGCGAGGTTCATCGCGAACGGCGCGCCGGCACCGGCGAGCGAGGCGACCGCGGAGTTCCGCAGGAACATGCGTCGGGATGCGTCGATTCGGCTCATGGCGTCTGGGTTCCGTCTGCTCATTTCTGGACGAGGAAATCGGGCGAGGCGAGGGTCAGGTAGACCGCCAGCCGGATGCGGTTGCGTCGCGCGTTCTCCAGGTTCGTCGGGTTGCTGATCGCGACGTTGATCGAGTTGACCGCGGTGACGATCTGCTGGCGCACCGCCGCGGGCATGCGGTCGGCCGTCAGCAGCAGCGCGACGCGGTCGACCAGTGCGATGCCGTTGTCGGCGAGCGGCATCAGCGTCGTCCAGTCGGGCTGGATGTCGCGGCGGTTCTCGTTCGGCGGGTTGAAGCCCATGCCGTTGGAGACCAGGTCGCGGCTCGTGTTCAGCCAGCCCGCCACCGAGATCTCGTGCGTGCTCTGCATCTCCGGGGCGACGAGCTTGGCCTCCGCGATCGAGGTGTTCGGCGGCACGTAGCCCGGACGGAAGAAGCTGAACACCGAGGCCGCGCGCATCGGCGTCTGGCCGATGCTGTTGGCCGGGTCGTCGGTCTGGCCCATCAGGAAGCGGCCGGTCGTCGACTTCGCCTCGACCGCGCGCAGCCATGCGGTCACGCGCAGCACCGGTTCGCGCAGCTTGCCCGCGCCGGGCGTGGCCGCCTGCGCCTCGTCGCGCGCCTCCGGATCCATCAGCACCGCGTACACGACCGCCTTCATGTCGCCGCGCACGCCCTGGCCGTTGTTGTTGAAGGCCGCCGCGACGCGCGACACGTAGCCCGGGCTCGGGTTGCTGGTGACCAGGCGCTGGATCATCAGCTTGCCGAAGAACGGCCCGACGTTCGGGTGGGCGAACAGGTGGTCGAGCGCGGCCTTGAGGCTCTCCTCGGGCGTGCTCGCCGTGACCGTCGTGCCGAGGAAGCTCTTCGGCCCGGTCTCGTGATGGAGCGGGTAGCCACGCATCGGCAGGATGTCGCGGTCGGAGATCGTCACCGAGTCGTTGCCGACGAAGCGCGCGAGCGAGGTGTCGGGGCCGGCCCACGAGAAGCCGGTGAACACCTTCGCGAGGCCGACCACGTCGTCGATCCGGTAGGTCTCGATCGGCTCGTTGCGCGCGTCGAGCTTGACCGTGCCGTCCAGGTTCAGCTGGTGCAGGCCGATCGTGAAGAGCTGCATCACCTCCCGCGCGTAGTTCTCGTCGGGCACGCGACCGGTGGCCGGGTCGGCCTTGCGGTTGCGCAGGTGCGTCAGGTACAGGCCCATCATCGGATGGAGCGAGACGTCCTGCAGCAGCGTGCGGAAGTTGCCGAACGCGTTGCGCCCGAGCATGTCCATGTAGCCGGCCACGCCGCG
>JBILTM010000190.1:0-9770 GCA_044371545.1 Burkholderiaceae bacterium | reverse complement strand
TTCGGCCACTCGAAGGCCGAGTACTTCTCGAGCGGCTTCGAGGGCATCCTGATCTTCGGCGCGGCGGCAGCGATCATCTGGGCCGCCGCCGAACGGATCGTATCGCCGCATCCGCTCGAGGCGCTCGGACCCGGCCTCGCGGTCTCGGCGCTCGCGACGGCGATCAACTTCGGCGTCGCGATTGCGCTGCGGCGGGCGGCGAAGCGCTTCGACTCGATCGCGCTCGAGGCCGACTCCCGGCACCTGATGACCGACGTCGTCACCTCGATCGGCGTCGTGGTCGGACTCGGCGCGGTCGCGCTGACCGGCTGGCTGGTGCTCGACCCGCTGATCGCGATCGCGGTCGGCCTGAACATCCTGTTCGAAGGCTTCCGGCTGGTCCGCGCGTCGGTCGACGGGCTGATGGACCGCAGCCTCGGCGAGCCCGAGCAGGCGCGGCTGCGCGAGGCGCTCGACGCGCTCGCGCCGCGTGGCGTGGGCTGGCGCGGGCTGCGCACGCGCCGCGCGGGCGCCCACACCTGGATCGACGTCGTCGTGCTGGTGCCGGGTGCATGGACGGTCGACGTCGCGCACGACATCGCCGACGAGGTCGAGGCGACGCTCGGCGCGATCGTGCCGAACGCGACGGTCGTCACGCACCTCGAGCCCCACGCCGCCTGACGCCGCCGACCGGCCGCGACGGCGCGGCTACAATCGGCCCATGCGACCGAGCACCGCCTCGACGAGCCTGCGCCTGCGGGCGGTCGGCATCGACACCGACGCGGAGAACGTCGCCTATCTCGCGCGCGGCTGCGCCGCCTGCCGGATCGACGCGCTGCGGGCGGCCTCGAAGGTCGCGATCCGCGCCGCCGACGCCCCGGACGACGCGCAGCCCCTGCTCGCGGTCCTCAACGTGGTCGACGGCGCGGGCATCGTCGGCGCCGACGAGCTCGGCCTGTCGCAGCAGGCGTTCGCGCTGCTCGGCCTGCCCGAGGGCACCCCGGTCCGCATCGCGCCGGCCCCTCGCCCGGCTTCGCTCGACGGCGTGCGGCGCAAGCTCCAGGGCGAGCCGCTCGACCTGGCCGCGATGCGCGCGATCGCCCGCGACGTGGTCGCGCGCCGCTACTCGAGGAGCGAGATCGCCGCCTTCCTCGTGGCCTGCGGGCGCGACGACCTCGAGCGCGACGAGATCCTCGCGCTGACCCGCGCGATGCTCGAGACCGGCGACCGGCTCGACTGGCGCGAGCCGCTGGTGGTCGACAAGCACTGCATCGGCGGCATCCCGGGCAACCGGACCTCGATGGTCGTCGTGCCGATCGTCGCCGCGCACGGGATGCTGTTCCCGAAGACCTCGAGCCGCGCGATCACCTCGCCCGCAGGCACTGCCGACACGATGGAGGTGCTCGCCGCGGTCGAACTGCCGATGGACCGGATCCGCCGGATCGTCGAGCGCGAGCGCGGCTGCATCGCCTGGGGCGGCACCGCGCGCCTCGCCCCGCTCGACGACCTGCTGATCTCGGTCGAGCGCCCGCTCGCGCTCGACTCGCCCGGGCTGATGGTCGCCTCGATCCTCGCGAAGAAGCTCGCCGCGGGCTCGACGCGGCTGCTGCTCGACATCCCGGTCGGCCCGAGCGCGAAGGTCCGCAGCCTCGCCGACGCGCAGCGGCTGCGCAAGACCTTCGAGCACGTCGGTCGTGCGATGGGGCTGCACGTCGAGGTGACGATCACCGACGGCTCGCAGCCGATCGGCCGCGGCGTCGGCCCGGTGCTCGAGGCGCGCGACGTGATGGCGGTGCTCGCGAACGACCCGGACGCGCCCGCCGACCTGCGCGCGAAGTCGATCCGCCTCGCCGGCCGGATCCTGGAGTTCGACCCCGACGTGCGCGGCGGCGACGGCGAGGCGCTCGCGCGCGACATCCTGGAGTCGGGCCGCGCCGCGGCGAAGATGGCCGCGATCGTCGACGCGCAGGGGCGTCGAGCGGTGCCGCTCGCGCCCGGCCGCCTGGTCGCGGAGATCACCGCACCGCGCGACGGACGCGTGACCGGCTTCGACCACCTGCGCCTCGCGCGCGCCGCGCGCCACGCGGGCGCGCCGGCGAGCCCCGGCGCGGGGCTGGACCTCTTCGTGCGGCTGGGCGACGCGGTGCGCGCCGGCCGGCCCCTCTATCGCCTGCACGCCGAGACGCCCGACGAGTTCGACCTCGCGCGCCGCTGGTGCGAGGCCGACTCCGGCATCGCGATCGCCTGACCCCACCCGAGGACGCACGATGGACGCCCCCCGCGTGCTGCTGCACTTCGCCGACCAGGACGAGGCCGCGGGACGGCTCGCCGCCGAGCTGTCGCTGCCCTGCGCCGCGATCGAGACGCGGCGATTCCCGGACGGCGAGACGCTGCTGCGGCTGCCGGTGCCGGTGCCGTCGCGCGCGCTGCTGTTCTGCTCGCTCGGCGCGCCCGATGCGCGGCTCGTCGAGCTGCTGCTCGCCGCCTGCACCGCGCGCGAGCACGGCGTCGCGCACCTGGCGCTGGTCGCGCCCTACCTGTGCTACATGCGGCAGGACATGGCGTTCCGGCCCGGCGAGGCGGTCAGCCAGCGGATCGTCGGCGGCTTCCTCGGCGGGCTCTTCGACGCGGTGCTTACCGTCGACCCGCACCTGCACCGCATCGACCGGCTCGAGCAGGCGGTGACCGGTGGCGCGCAGGCGATCGCGCTGACGGCGGCGGCCGAGCTCGGCGCCTTCGTCGCACGGACCGCGCCGGACGCGGTGCTGGTCGGCCCCGACGAGGAGTCGGCGCAGTGGGTCGCCGCGGTCGCGTCGCACGCGCAGCGGCCGCACGCCGTCTTCGTGAAGACTCGCCACGGCGACCGCGAGGTCGACGTCGTCGCCGACGGCGGCCCCTCGCTCGCCGGCCGCCCGGTGGTGCTCGTCGACGACATCGCCAGCAGCGGCCGCACGCTCGTGAAGGCGGCGGCGGTGTGCCGCGCCGCGGGCGCGGTGTCGGTCAACGCGATCGTGACCCACGCGCTGTGCGCCGGGGACGACCTCGACGCGCTGCACGCGGGCGGCGTCGGCCGGTTGTGGAGCACCGACTCGCTGCCCCACGGGGGCAACGTCGTGCCGCTCGCGCCGCTGCTGGCGCGCGGGCTGCGCGAGCACGGCCTCGCCTGACGCACCGGCAGGCCGCGCCGCGGGCCGGCTACTTCGTCCCGAACAGCCGGTCGCCGGCGTCGCCGAGCCCCGGCAGGATGTAGCCGTGCGCGTCGAGCTGGCGGTCGATCGACGCGGTGTAGACCGGCACGTCCGGGTGCGCCGCGTGGAAGTGCGCGAGGCCCTCGGGTGCCGCCAGCAGGCAGACGAAGCGGATCGACTTCGGCCGCGTCTCCTTGAGCCGGTCGACCGCGGCGACCGCCGAATTCCCGGTCGCGAGCATCGGGTCGACGACGATCGCGTCGCGGTCGTGCATGTCGGCCGGGACCTTGAAGTAGTACTCGACCGCAACCATCGTCTTCGGGTCGCGGTACAGGCCGATGTGCGCGATCCGTGCGCCCGGGATCACCTGGAGCATGCCGTCGAGGATACCGGCGCCCGCGCGCATGATCGACACGAACACCGTCTTCTTGCCGTCGATCAGCCGCGACTTCATCGTCTCGAGCGGCGTCTCGATCTCGACCTCGTGCATCGGCATGTCGCGCGTCACCTCGTAGGCGAGCAGCATCGACAGCTCCGAGAGCAGCCGGCGGAAGCTGTTGGTGCTGGTCTCCTTGCGGCGCATCAGCGTCAGCTTGTGCTGCACCAGCGGGTGGTCGATCACGTGGACCCGGGGTTCGGCCATCGTCGCTCCAGTCGCTCCGTTCAGAAGACCGTGCCGTCGCTCGCGATCGCGAACGGCGGCTCGCCGCAGCGCCGCGCCTGCTGCGCGAGTTCGCGGCCGGCGGCCCAGGTGCCGCCTTCGAGCACCGCGGCGAGCGGCATGCGCGCGGCGTCGACGCCGAGGCGCGCGCGGACCTTCGGCGCGAGCCTGTCGACCAGCGCGACGGTCAGCGCGCGCCACTCGACGATCGGCTCGGCGCCGGGCGGCAGGGGCGCCGCGAACGCCGTCGCGTCGCGCGGCACGATCACGCCCGCATCCACCAGCAGCCCGCCGTTGCGGTACTCGGCCAGCCCCGTCAGCGCATCGGGCGCGACGATCCGCACGCCCGCCGACTCGAAGGGCTCGAGCAGCGAGTAGGTCAGCCACTGCGAGAGCTTGTGGAGCGGCACCCAGCCCGCGCTCGCCCCCTCGCCGCCCGCGGCCGGGTGGCGCCACGCGTCGCCGACCGCGACGCCGCCGATGCGCGCGCCCTGCGGCCAGATGCCGCCGAACCCGTCGAGCAGCGCACGCAGCACGTCGTGTGCGCGCACCTCGCTCGCGCCGCCCGCGGTCAGCGCGTCGAAGAGCCCGCCGGGCCGCGACGGCGCACCGAAGGTCGCGGGCCGTGCGGCGAGCGCCTCGCCGAGCCGGCGCAGCAACGCGAGCCGTCCCTCGACGCCGACCAGCGGGTTCGACGGGCCGACCTGGAACGCGTCGGCGAGCCGGGCGGCGTCGAGCCGCGCGAGGCCCTCGGCGTCGGCCTGCAGCGGGCGGGCCGGATCGGAGGAAAACAGCCCCGCCGCGAAGGCGCGCAGGCTCGCCACCCCGAGGCCCTCGGAGCGCGACAGCGTCGTACCGGTCTCGCGGTCGAGGTAGCGCCACGCGCCGCCCGCGCCCGCGTCAAGCAGCACCGAGACGACCGCGAGGTCGATGCGGGCCCGCGCGCGCTCGGCCGGGTCGGCGAGCACGTCGCCTGCCGTCGCCTCGACGGCCGCGACGCGGTCGATCCCGCCCGCCTCGAAGTGGCGCCAGCGGCTGTGATACGGCACCGCGAGCGTCGGATAGCGGCGGCGCGTGACCGCGGCCACCGTCTCGGCCGCGTCGTCGAGCCGCGCGGGCGCGAGCTCGAACCAGCGCGAGCGGCCGGCGGCCGCCGCGGCCAGGATCCGGCCGCAGCGCTCGCGGATCGCGTCGGTCGACAGCAGCGAGGTCGCGTCGTCGGCGGCCGTCACGCCCGTCGTCCCACCGGGCTCACAGGCCACGGCCCTTGGTCGATGCGAGCGCCGCGTCGTCCGGCGCGGCGCCCTCGGTGAAGTAGCCCGCGGCCATCTTCGCCTGCATCTCCACCTGCGCGTCGGCCGGGATCAGCTCGTCCGGGATCGGCACGCGCTCGTCGACCGCGATGCCCGAGCCGACGATCGCGTCGAACTTCATGTTGCTCATCGACACCAGCCGATGGATGCGCCGAACGCCCAGCCAGTGCAGCACGTCCGGCATCAGCTCCTGGAAGCGCATGTCCTGCACGCCGGCGACACACTCGGTGCGCAGGAAGTAGTTCGCGGCCGAGTCGCCGCCCTCCTGGCGCTTGCGGGCGTTGTAGACGAGGAACTTGGTGACCTCGCCGAGCGCGCGGCCTTCCTTGCGCGAGTACGAGACGAGCCCGACGCCGCCGGCCTGCGCGCCGCGGATGCACTCCTCGATCGCGTGGGTCAGGTACGGCCGGCAGGTGCAGATGTCCGAGCCGAACACGTCCGAGCCGTTGCACTCGTCGTGCACGCGCGCGGTCAGCGGCACGTCCGGGTTCGCGAGGTCGCGCGGGTCGCCGAAGACGTAGACCGTCTGCCCGCCGACCGGCGGCAGGAACACCTCGAGGTCGCTGCGGGTGACCAGCTCGGGGTACATCCCGCCCGTCTCCTCGAACAGCGCGCGACGCAGGTCGGCCTCGCTGCAGCCGAAGCGCTTGGCGACGCCCGGCAGCCACCAGACCGGCTCGATCGCCGCCTTGGTGACCACCGCGGAGCCGTTGTCGAGCAGGATCCGGCCGTCCGGCTTCAGGCGCTGGAACGCGATCGCCGTGCGGATCTCCGGCATGTCGATGTGCGCCTTGGTGACCGCGATCGACGGGCGGATGTCGACGCCGGCCTCGAGCTGCTCGCGGAACGCGTCGGCGACCACCGCGCCCCACGGGTCGATCGACGCGATGCGCTCCGCGTCCGTCCACTGCGGATGCGGGCCGATCGGGTCGGTCGGCGCCGTGTTCGTCAGGTCCGCGCGGTGGTGGCGCTGCAGCGCGCCGGCCGCGACCGCGAGCGCGCGGTAGACGCCGTACGAGCCGGAGTGCGTGCCGATCACGTTGCGGCGCGCGCGGTCGGTGGTGGTGCCGACGACCGGGCCGCGTTCGGCGGCGCTCGCCGCGCCCCAGCGAATCGCGGGCGAACCCGGGGTGCCGGGCGCGGGATGGGAGGTCAGGCGGATGTGCCGTGGCGACGCGGCATCGGTCGTCATCGGGAAGGCTCCTGTCCGTAAAGAGCCAGCGTATCGGCTTTCCCGGGGGCTGTCGACGCGCGTCCGTCGGGTCTCGGCGTCCGCGCTTCCGCGGGGCACGGCCGCCCGTGCCCGTGCGATCGCCTACACGACCGGATCGTCGCCGAAGATCTCGACGTCGTCGGCCAGACCCGAGAAGTCGGGCCGCAGCTCGCGCATCGCCTGCGCGAACTCGTCCGGGTCGAACGCGCGCGGCGGGAAACACGAGCCCGCCGGCCGGGCCTGCGACCAGGCGAGCACCTCGCGGCCGCGCACGCCGAGCAGCTGCCCGGTGATGCCGGCCGCCTGCGGGGACGCGAGGAAGGCGACCAGGTTCGCGACGTCGCTCGCCGCGAGCGGCATCGTGCCGTCGCGGAACGCGGCGAGCCGGGAGTCCTCGTTGCCGATCGCGCGGATCGCGCGCGTGCCGGCGTAGGGGACGATCGCGTTGCAGGCGATCATCGTGTCCGACAGCTCGAGCGCCAGCGTGCGCGTGAGGCCGACGAGCCCCGCCTTGCTGGCCGCCTCGGCAGCCCGACCCCCTCGCCCCAGCAGGCCGACCGCGGACCCGACGTTGACGATCGCGCCCGGCCGTCGCCCGGCCCGCGCCTGCCGCCGCATCGGCCCGACCACCGAGGTGGCCAGCGCCCACGGCGCGACCAGGTTCGTGCGCAGCACCCGCTCGAAGTCCTCGCGGCGCCCGTCGCCGATGCGCGCATCGAGCTCGATCGCCGCGTTGTTGACCAGCAGGTCGATCGCGCCGAAGGTCTCGACGGCCATCGTGACCGCCTGCTCGGCCGCGTCGTCCCCCGCCACGTCGATCGCCAGCCCGATCGCGCCGGGCACGCGCATCGCCGCGAGTTCGGTGACCGCCGGATCCTCCGGCCCGCCGTCGAGTGCCGCGCCGTTGTCGACGATCAGCACCTTCGCGCCGAGCAGCCCCAGCGTCTGGGCCACCGCGAGCCCGATCCCGCGCGCACCGCCGGTGACGATCGCGCTCCGTCCGGCCAACAGGTCCTGCATCCCGGCTCCCTCCGCGTATCCTCGCGTGTCGACGACCCGAAGTGTGCCCGAAGTTGGATCCCGTCCCCGTCCCGCCCGGGGCGGCCGCCGCGAGCGGGCCGCCCGAGGCCGTCGCCCGGCGCATCGTCCACCTCGACATGGACGCCTTCTTCGCGTCCTGCGAGCTCTCCAAGTACCCGGAGCTGCGCGGCCGGCCGATGGTGGTCGGCGGGCGCCGGGCGGCGCACCAGCCGCGGCTGCGCGAGGACGGCACCCGAGAGTTCTCGCTGCTGCGCGACTACGTCGGCCGCGGCGTGCTGACGACCGCGACCTACGAGGCCCGGACCTTCGGCGTGCACTCGGGCATGCCCACAATGAAGGCCGCGCGCCTGGCGCCGCACGCCGTGCTGCTGCCGGTCGACTTCGACCTGTACCGGTCGTACTCGCGCCGCTTCAAGGACGCGGTGCGCACGGTCGCGCCGGTGGTCGAGGAGATCGGCATCGACGAGCTGTACGCGGACGTCACCGCGCTCGAGGCCGGGGCGCAGGAGATCGCGGTCCGGCTGAAGGCGGCGGTCCGCGAGGCGACCGGCCTAACCTGCTCGGTCGGGATTGCGCCGAACAAGCTCCTCGCCAAGCTGTGCTCGGACCTGGAGAAGCCGGACGGCATCACGATCCTGGCGATGGCGGACCTGCCGACGCGGATCTGGCCGCTGCCCGCGGCCCGCATCAACGGCATCGGCCCGAAGGCGAGCGCGCGGCTGGCCGAGCTCGGCGTCGCCACGATCGGCGAGCTCGCCGCCCGCGACCAGGTCTGGCTCGTCGAGCGCTTCGGGCGCAGCTACGGGCGCTGGCTGCACCGCGTCTCGCACGGCGTCGACGAGCGGCCGGTCGTGACGTACAGCGAGCCGGTGTCGATGAGCCGCGAGACGACCTTCGAGCGCAACCTGCACGCGGTGCGCGACCGTGCCGAGCTCGGCGAGGTGTTCACGCGGCTGTGCGAGCAGGTCGCGGCCGACCTGCAGCGCAAGGGCTACGTCGCGCGGACCATCGGCATCAAGCTGCGCTTCGACGACTTCCGCACGGTGACGCGCGACCTGACGCTTCCCGAGCCGATCGCCGACGCGAAGGCGCTGCGGCGCGCGGCGGGCAGCTGCCTCAAGCGCGTGGACCTCGCGCGCACGATCCGCCTGCTGGGCGTGCGGGCGAGCGCGCTGGAACGCGCCGACGGGGCGGTGAGCGAGCCGGAGCGCCAGCTCGCGATCGACTTCGAGCCAGGACCCGAGCCGTCCCGGCAGGACTGACCGGGCCGACGCCGGGTGCACCGGTCAGCAGGGCACGCCGGGCTCGCCGAGGTCCCAGTACAGCCCGGTCATCAGCCGCAGCGCGTCGCGCGCGACCGGCTCGAGCAGGTGCTCGTCCGGCGCGTGCTGCGAGCAGCCTGCGTACGAGTGCGGCACCCAGACGGTCGGCAGGCCGAGGCGCTCGGAGAACGCGTCGTTGGGCAGCGAACCGCCCAGGTTCGGCAGGATCGCCGGCGCCGCGCCGGTCGTGCGCCGGATCGAGCCGGCGGCCCAACGGACCCACGGGTGGTCGGGCTCGAGCCGGGTGGCCGGGAAGTAGCCCGCCTCCGAGCGGACCACCTGCACGGCCGCGAAGCCGTGCGCGTCGAGGTGCCGGCGCAGCGCGGGCAGGATGTCCTCGGGGTCGACGCCGACCACGAAGCGCAGCTGGCAGTGCGCGCGGGCCCGCGGCGGGATCGCGTTGACCGGGCGCGCCGGGTTGCCGGTCTCGAACGCGAGGATCTCGAACGAGGACCAGCCGTAGACGCGTTCGGCCGGGGTCAGCCCCGGCTCGCCCCAGTCCGGATCGACCGGCGGGCCGTCGTCGCCGCCGTCGACCGTCAGCCTCGACAGCGCCTCGCGCACGGCCGGCGTGAGCGAGGTCGGGCGCCACTCGGGCACTCGGATCGCGCCGCGGCCGTCGGCGATCGACGCGAGCGCGTGCGCGAGCACGAGGCCGGGGTTGGCGATCAGCCCGCCCCAGTTGCCCGAGTGGTGGCCGCCCTCGCGCAGGTCGACGACCAGGTCGAAGTTGAGCGCACCGCGCGAGCCGAGGAACAGCGTCGGGCGCCCCGGCTGCACGCGCGGGCCGTCGGAGGCGATCAGCACGTCGGCGCCGAGCCAGTCGCGCCAGGCGTCGCAGACGCGGTGCAGGCCGGGAGAGCCCACCTCCTCCCCCGTCTCGAGCAGCAGCGCGGCGTTGAAGCCGAGGCGCGCGCGGTCGAGTGCGTCGGCCGGCAGACCCTGGGCGCGGGCGCGCGCCTGCAGCACGAGGCGCAGCGCCGCGAGGTTGATCGTGTGCTGGCCCTTGTTGTCCGCGGTGCCGCGGCCGTACCAGCGCTCGCCGTCGGCCTG
>JBILTM010000189.1:0-9773 GCA_044371545.1 Burkholderiaceae bacterium | reverse complement strand
TCTGCGTGGTCTCGAAGAACACCGGGCTCTGCTGCAGCACGCGGGCGTAGACCGCGCTGCGCACGTCGGCGATCACGCGCTCGCCGAGCCAGGTGACCAGGTAGTAGCGCCCCGCGGTGAAGGCGGCGAGCACGATCGAGGCGGCGAACAGCAGCAGGAAGCTGCGCGCGAGCTCGCCGCGGCGCAGGGTCGGGTCGCCGCCGAAGCCGGCGTCGACGACGCCCTTCAGCAGCACCGGCACCGCGAGCGTCGCGGCCGCCGCGGCTAGCAGGCAGGCGAGCGCGAGCGCGGTGCGGCCGAGGTAGGGGCGCAGCCACGGCAGCAGCGCGCGCAGGCCGGTCAGGCCGGTGGCGGCGGGGCGGGAGGCGGGAGGACGATCGGCCATGGAGGAGGCGGCCGCCCGCCGGGCGGGACGGCCTGCGTGCAGCGTAGCAGACGACGGGCCCGGAGCCCGGGGCGCGTTCCCCAGCGAGGCTGGCGGCCCCGAGCGAGTCGCCCAAGGGGCCGGCGGCTCTAGGCGACTCTAGGCGGCTCTAGGCGGCCCTCGGCGGCCCTCAGCGGCCCTCGGCCCCCGCCGCCACGGCCGGCTCGACCGTCGCCGCACCGCCCTGCCGCGGCCGCGTCGCGCAGCGCTGGTGGATGTGCGCGATCATGCTGCGCGCGAGCTCCTCCTCGCCGGAGAACACCCGCCCGAAGCCCTCGCGGCGCAGGAACGCCGACTCATCGTCGTTGTGGCTGCGCACGACGATCTCGATCGTCGGGTTCAGCGTGCGCGCGGTCTCGACCATCCGCTCCAGCCCGACCGTGTCGGGGATCGCGACGACCAGCATCGCGGCGCGGTGCACGTGCGCCTGCACCAGCACCTCGGGATGGTCGGCGTCGCCGCTCACCGCCGGCACCCCGGAGGCGCGCAGCCGCTCGATGCGCTCGCGGTTCAGGTCGACGACGACGAACGGAATGCCGCGCTCGCGCAGGCTGTCGCCGATCCGGCGCCCCACCCGGCCGTAGCCGACCAGCACCACCTGGCCGTCGAGCAGCCGCGCGTCGGTGCCGGCCGGCAGCGCGGCCGACGGGTCGCGGCGCGCGTCCAGCCGCGCCGCCCAGCGCAAGCGTGCCGTCAGCCGCGCGGCGAGCGGCTCGCCGCTCGCCATGAAGAGCGGGTTCAGCGCGATCGAGATCAGCGCGCCCGCGACCACCAGGCTCATGCCCTCCTGCGGCAGCAGGCCGAGCGACATGCCGAGGCCGGCGAGGATGAACGAGAACTCGCCGATCTGCGCGAGCGCGGCCGACACCGTCAGAGCGGTGCGCAGCGGATAGCGAAAGATGACCACCAGCGCGGCGGCCGCGAGCGACTTGCAGAACACGATGACCAGCACCGTCGCGATCACCTGCAGCGGCCGCTCGATCAGCACCGCCGGGTCGAACAGCATGCCGACCGACACGAAGAACAGAGCACCGAGAACGCATCGCGCAGCGGCAGCGACTCCTCGGCCGCGCGGTGGCTGAACTCGGACTCGCGCATCACCATGCCGGCGAAGAAGGCGCCGAGTGCGAACGACACGCTGAAGAGCTGCGCCGCCCCGAACGCGATCCCGATCGCCGCGGCGACCACCGCGAGCGTGAAGAGCTCGCGCGAGCCGGTCCGCGACACCTGCCAGAGCAGCCAGGGCAGCGCGCGCTTGCCGAAGACCAGCATCACGGCGATGAAGGCACCGACCTGCAGCAGCGTCCAGGCGATCGTGGGCCACAGCGGCGCGTCGGACACCGAATCGGGCACGGTGCCGCCGAGCACGCCGGCGAGGGGCGGCTGCAGCACCAGCACCAGCACCATCGCGAGGTCCTCGACGACCAGCCAGCCGACCGCGATGCGCCCGTTCAGCGTATCGAGTCGGGGAGCCTCGGCTTGCAAGAGAGGCGGGCGCGACCGACGCGCCGTGGGGTCATCCTCCCGCGTGGGAGGCCGCCCCGTTCAGCCCGACGGCGGCGCGTTGCGCAGCACTTCCTCGATCGTCGTCGTGCCGGCGGCGACCTTCATCGCGCCGGACAGCCGCAGCGGCTTCATGCCGTCGCGCATCGCGCGCTGGCGGATGCGCCCGAGGTCGGGCTGGTCGGTGACCATCGCGCGCACCGCGTCGGTCATCGTCAGGATCTCGTAGAGCCCGGCGCGGCCCCGGTAGCCGGTGTTGCGGCACTCGAGGCAGCCGACCGCGCGCCACGCCTGCTGCGGGCGGCGCGCGCGGAACGGGCGGATCATGCCTTCCCAGGCGTCGTCCGGCGGCGCGTCGTGCGGCGCCTTGCAGTGCGGGCACAGCGTGCGCACCAGGCGCTGCGCCATCACGCCGAGCAGCGTCGCGTTCAGCAGGAACGCCGGCACGCCGAGGTCGAGCATCCGGGTGACCGCGCTCGACGCGTCGTTGGTGTGCAGCGTCGAGAGCACCAGGTGGCCGGTGAGCGCGGCCTGGATCGCCATCTCGGCGGTCGGCAGGTCGCGGATCTCGCCGACCATGATGATGTCCGGGTCCTGGCGCATCAGCGCCCGGATGCCTTCCGCGAAGCCGAGGTCGATGCCGGTCTGCACCTGCATCTGGTTGAACATCGGCTCGACCATCTCGATCGGGTCCTCGACCGTGCAGACGTTGACCTCCTCGGTCGCGAGCTGGCGCAGCGTCGAGTACAGCGTCGTCGTCTTGCCCGAGCCGGTCGGGCCGGTGACCAGCACGATGCCGTTCGGGCGGCGCGTCATGTCGTTCCAGCGCGAGAGGTCCTCCTCGGAGAAGCCCAGCTCCGCGAAGCCGCGGACCAGCACCTCCGGGTCGAAGATCCGCATCACCAGCTTCTCGCCGAACACCGTGGGCAGCGTCGACAGCCGCAGCTCCACCTCGCGGCCGTCGCCGGTGCGGGTCTTGATGCGGCCGTCCTGCGGGCGGCGCTTCTCGACCACGTCCATGCGACCGAGCAGCTTGATGCGGCTCGTCATCGCCGACAGCACCGCCGGCGGCACCTGGTAGACGTTGTGCAGCACGCCGTCGATGCGGAAGCGCACGACGCCCAGCTCGCGCCGCGGCTCGAGGTGGATGTCGCTCGCGCGCTGGTCGAACGCGTACTGCCAGAGCCAGTCGACGATGGTGACGACGTGCTGGTCGTTCGCGTCGAAGGTCTTGCCGGCCCGCCCGAGCTCGACCAGCTGCTCGAAGCTGCTGGTGTGCGCGTTGCCGCTGCCCTTGTTCGCGCCCCGGACCGAGCGGGCGAGGCTGTAGAACTCGACGACGTAGCGGGCGACGTCGACCGGGCTCGCCATCACGCGCACGATGCGCTTGCGCAGCACCGGCGAGAGCTCCTCGACCCACTCGTCGAGGTTCGGCTCGCAGGTCGCGACGACGACCTCGCCCGGGCGGACCTCGAGCGGCAGGATGTCGAAGCGGGCCGCGTAGCTGCTCGACATCACGTCGGCGATCCGCGCGAAGTCGACCTTCAGCGGGTCGATGTTCACATGCTCGAGGCCGCTGCGCCGCGCGAGCCACTCGGTCAGCGTGTCGAGGTCGAGCACGCGGTGCGGGGGCGCGGCGCTCTTCAGCTTGCGCTCGGCGATCGCGACCAGCGCGTGGCGCCGGGCCTGCGACAGCCGCGCATAGCCGGTCTCGGTGCGGGCCTGCCCGGCGTCCAGCAGCCCGTCCTCGACGAGCGCGGCGAGCAGGTCCTCGACGCCGAGGCGGCGACCTCGCGTGCCCACCGGACGGGCCCCGGCGGACGCTCCGACGGTCGCCCCGGACGGCGGGCGCGCGCGGGCCGGCGACTCCGCGGTCGGAGCGGACGGCGCGGTCGCGGCGGGCACGGTGGGCGGGTCGGCGAGCGAGGGCTTCATCGCCGCCGACCGTACCATCGGCACCGCCGGCCTCCGGCCGCCGACGGACGGACGGTCGCCGCGGGGCGCCGAGCACTGCTCGGCGGTCCTGCGCGGCAGCGACGCCCCGGGGGGCGCTCAGCCCGCGACGACCGACGCGCGCAGCGCCTTCGCCCAGCCCCGGGCCGGCAGCCGCCAGCGGCGCTCGACCTCGGCGGCCCGCTCGAACAGCATCGCCGCGTCGACGTCGAGCGGCGGCCCGGCGAACCCGAGCACGACGAGGTTGCCGGCCTCGACCGGCGGCAGCACCAGGATCCGGTCGTCGAAGGCCGCGGCGATCCGGCGCCGGTTGCGCTCGAAGGACGCATGGTCGGAGCCGAACAGGTTCACCACCGCCATCCCCGGCTCGGCGATCGCACCGCGCACCGCGCGGTAGAACTCCGGCGACTCGAGCACCGGGCCGCGCGCCTCGCGGTCGTACAGGTCGACCTGCACGACTCCGTAGCGACCGCGCGCGCGCGGCGAGGCGACGTGCGCGCCCGCATCCGCGTGCACGACGTCGAGCCGGTCGTCGTCCTCGGGCAGCGCGAACCAGTGCCGGCACGCGGCGATCACCGATCCGCTCGCCTCGACGGCGACCGTTTCGGTCGCGGGCAGGTGACGCCAGGTCCACTTGGTCAGCGCGGCCGCGCCCAGCCCGAGCTGCAGCACGCGGGACGGCGGCTCCATGAACAGCAGCCAGGCCATCATGTGGCGCACGTAGTCGAGCTCGAGGTCGAACGGGCGGCGGATCCGCATCGCGCCCTGGATCCACGGCGTGCCGAAGTGCAGGTAGCGCACGCCGTCCTCCTCGGACAGCTCGATCGGCGGATCGGCGGGGCGCCGCTCGCGTGCGCGACTCACGGCACGATCCAGCCGTCGTCGACCAGCGCCCGCCAGCGCGCGTGCTTGGCCTCGAAGGAGAGCCCCGCGTGCGCCGGGCTGGTCGACGGCATCCGGTAGGTCGCGAGGCCGCGCGCGGCGAACACCGGCTCGGCCTTCGCCGCGGTCGCGCCGTTGAACGCGACCGCGCCGAGCGCGGGCAGCCGCGCGAGCAGTGCGTCGAAGTCGTTGCCGCGCGGATCGCGGATCGCCGCGTCGAGGCTGCCCTGCCGGCGGCACGCACCGAGCGCGTCCCACAGCGCGACGCGCCGCGCGACGAGCCGCCCGAGCCGCGCGTCGTACGGCATCTCCGGCAGCGGCTCGCCGAGCAGCGCGCCGACGATCGGCCAGAACTGGTTGCGCGGATGCGCGTAGTAGCGGGCGTGCGCGAGCGACAGCCCGCCGGGGAAGCTGCCCAGCACCAGCAGCCGCGCGCCGGGCCCGGCGACCGGCGGCAGGCCGACCAGCAGGCCGTCGCCGCCCTCGTCGGCCATGCCGGCCGCACCGGCCGCGCCGGCGCGCAGGCTCACCGCAGCGCCATCGCGAGCAGCATGTCGTTGAGCCGCTTCACGAAGCCCGCCGGGTCCTCGAGCTGCCCGCCCTCGGCGAGCAGCGCCTGGTCGAGCAGCAGCCGCGACCAGCCCTCGTCGTTCGCGGTCTCGGTCTTCATCCGCGCGACAAGAGGATGGCCGGGGTTGATCTCGAGGATCGGCGTGCGGTCGGGGGCCTTCTGGCCCGCCTGCTTGAGCATGCGCTCGAGCGTGCCGCTGATCTCGCCCTCGTCGGACACCAGGCACGACGGCGAGTCGGTGAGGCGGTCGGTCACGCGCACGTCCTTGACGCGATCGCCGAGCGCGCCCCGGATGCGGCCGACGAGGTCGGCGAACGCCTTCGCGGTCTCCTCGACCTTCTGCTTCTCCTCGGCGTCCTGCAGCGCGCCGAGGTCCAGCCCGCCGCGCGACACCGATACCAGCGACTTGCCTTCGAACCCGTCGAGGAAGGACAGCATCCACTCATCGACCCGGTCGGCGAGCACCAGCACCTCGACCTCCTTGCGGCGGAACACCTCGAGGTGCGGGCTGCTGCGCGCGGCCGACTCGGTCTCGGCGGTCACGTAGTAGACCTTGTCCTGGCCCGGCTTCATCCGCGCCACGTACTGCGCGAGCGACACCGTCTGCTCGCCGGCGGCGGTCGAAGTCGACGCGAAGCGCAGCAGCTTCGCGAGCCGCTCCTTGTTCGCGAAGTCCTCGCCCAGGCCTTCCTTCAGCACCTGGCCGAACTCCGTCCAGAAGGTCGCGTACTTCTCCGGCTGGTTCTCGGCGAGGTCCTCGAGCATCGACAGCACGCGCTTCGTGCAGCCCTCGCGGATCGCGCGGACGTCGCGGCTCTCCTGCAGGATCTCGCGCGACACGTTGAGCGGCAGGTCGGCCGAGTCGACCACGCCCTTGACGAAGCGCAGGTAGACCGGCATCAGCTGCTCGGCGTCGTCCATGATGAAGACGCGCCGCACGTAGAGACGGATGCCGCGGCGGTGCTGGCGGTCCCAGAGGTCGAACGGCGCCTTCGAGGGCACGTAGAGCAGCTGCGTGTACTCGCTGCGGCCCTCGACCCGGTTGTGCGTCCAGGCGAGCGGCGCCTCGAAGTCGCTGGTCAGGTGCTTGTAGAAGTCGACGTACTGCGCGTCATCGAGCTCGGACTTCGAGCGCGTCCAGAGCGCGCTCGCCTGGTTGACCGTCTCCCACTGCGGCGCCTCGCCCTCCTTCGCGCCCTCCTCCACCATCCGGATCGGCAGCGAGATGTGGTCGGAGTACTTGCGCACGATCGAGCGCAGTCGCCAGCCGGAGAGCAGCTCGCCGTGGTCGACCGCGTCCTCGTCGTCGGCGCGCTTCTCGCGCAGGTGCAGCACGATGCGCGTGCCGCGCTCGGCGCGCTCGATCGGCTCGACGCTGAACTCGCCGCTGCCGTCCGACTCCCAGCGCACGCCCTCGGCGGGGGGCAGCCCGGCGCGGCGCGACTCGACGACGACGCGGTCGGCGACGATGAACGACGAGTAGAAGCCGACGCCGAACTGGCCGATCAGGCTCGCGTCGCGGGCCTTGTCGCCGGTCAGGCTCGCGAAGAACTCCTTCGTGCCCGAGCGCGCGATCGTGCCGAGGTGGTCGATCGCCTCCTGGCGCGACAGGCCGATACCGTTGTCGGTGACGGTGATCGTGCGGGCCGCCGGGTCGAACTCGATCCGGATCTCCAGCTCGCCGCCGCCCTCGAGCAGCTCGGGACGGTCGATCGCCTCGAAGCGCAGCTTGTCGCAGGCGTCGGACGCGTTGGACACCAGCTCCCGCAGGAAGATCTCGCGGTTGCTGTAGAGGCTGTGGATCATCAGCTGCAGCAGCTGCCTGACCTCGGTCTGGAAGCCGAGGGTTTCCTTCGTCGCACCCATCTGTGTCGGTGTTCTCGGTGGAATCGGAGGGCCGGACGCGGCGCGCCCGGGCGGAACGGAGCCGGGTGGCTGGCGGGATTATCGGGGCGGGTCGGCGGATTTCAAGCGCTGCCGGGTGCGCGCGAGCGTCGCCTCCAGAGCGGCGAGCATCCGGGGGTTGCCGGAGGTCGCGACGTTGAAGCGCATCCGGGTGCTCGGGCGCTGGTCGGGCGAGAAGAGGCTGCCGGGCGCCATCAGGTAGCCCTGCTCGAGCATCGCCTCGGCGAGCGGCACGGTGTCGAGGCCGGCGTCGACCCAGACGAACATGCCGGCCGCGTTGCCCTCGAAGGGCCGCAGCCCGAGCCGCTCGAGCGTGCGCAGCACCGGCTCGCGGGCCTGCGCGAGGCGGCCGCGCAGCCGCTCGACGTGGCGCCGGTAGTGGCCCTCGGACAGCACGCGGTAGACGACCCGCTCGCCGAGCTCGGGGCTGGTGAGGCCGACCAGCATCTTCAGGTCGGTGAGCGCGCGGGCGAGTTCGGGCGCGCAGGCGACGTAGCCGACCCGCAGGCTGCCGGCGAGGGTCTTGGAGAAGCCGCCGAGCAGGATCGTGCGCTCGAGGCGGTCGAGCGAGGCGAGCCGCGTGCAGGGCTGCGCGGCGACGCCGGGATGCAGGTCGCCGTAGACGTCGTCCTCGACGACCCGGAAGTCGAACTCCTCGGCGAGCCGCAGCACCTGGAAGGCCTTCGCCGCGCTCATCGAGGTGCCGGTCGGGTTGTGCAGCACCGAGGTCAGCACGTAGAGCTTCGGGCGCAGCTGCTCGCACAGCTCGCGCAGCCGCGCGAGGTCCGGGCCGTCGGCCAGCCGCGGCACGCCGGCGACGCGCGCGCCGAGCATCGAGAAGCGCCCGTACATCAGGAACCAGCCCGGGTCGTCGACCAGGATGGTGTCGCCCGGCTTCACGAAGTGCTGCGCGACCAGGTCCAGGCCCTGGGTGACGCCGACGGTGGTGAGGAGCTGCTCGGGCGTCGCGTGGATCTCGTGCTCGGAGAGCTTCAACTGCAGCTGCTGGCGCAGCGGCAGGTAGCCCTGAGCCTGGCCGTAGGCGAGCATCGCCGCGCCGTTCTGCCGGCCGAGCGCGCGCAGGCTCGCGCCGACGAGCTCGCCGTCGAGCCAGTCCGCGGGCAGCACGCCGCCGCCGGGCATGTCCCGCGGCGGCAGCTGGCGGAACATGTTTCGCAGCAGCCAGACGACGTCCATCGAGGGGTTCGGCGCCTCGGCCCAGGCGCGCGCGGCCGCGAGGCCGGCGGCGAGGTTGCGCTCGCGCACGAAGAAGCCCGAGCCGCGGCGCGACTCGATGTAGCCGCGTGCGATCAGCCGGTCGTAGGCCTCGACGACCGTGAAGCGCGAGACGCGGTGGTCGGAGGCGAAGGTGCGGATCGACGGCATCCGGGTGCCCGGGCGCAGCGTGCGGTCGTCGATCCGGGTCGCATACCAGTCGACGATCTGGTCGACCAGCGTCGTGCCGCCGCCGTGCACGAGGAACGTGCCGCCGGCGCCGGGCTCGGCCGCGGGCACCGGCGCGGGGCCGGCGCGTTCGAGGGCGGGGTCCATCGGAATCCGTCTCCGTGCGTCGCGTGCGGCCGGCGAGGCACCGTGCCGCGCGACCGTGCCGGTACTGTACCGCAGGGGCGCGAGGGCGGCGACCCGGGACCGGCGAAGGCGCGCGGGCGGGGGATCGGCGGCGGGATCAGGGGGCGGCGACGAGGCCGCGCGACAGCCAGCTGCGCTCGCTGGCGGCGAGCGCCTTCGAGTCGAACGGATGCCGGTCGAACGGGTACAGCGCACGGATGCGCTGCACGTAGGCGATCGTCTCGGCGAACGGCGGCACGCCGCGGTAGCGGTCGACCGCGCCTTCACCGGCGTTGTAGGCGGCGAGCGTCAGCGCGACGTCGCCCTGGTAGTAGGCGAGCAGCCAGCGCAGGTAGGCCATGCCGCCGCGCAGGTTCTCGGCGATGTCGAACGGATCGCGGACGTTGAAGCGCTGCGCGGTGTCGGGGATCAGCTGCATCAGGCCCTGGGCGTTCTTCGGCGAGCGGGCGGTCGGGTCGAGGTTCGACTCGATGCGGGCAACCGCGAGCACGAGCCGCGGGTCGAGCCGGAACGCCCTCGCTTCGCGGACGACGAACTCGACGATCTGGCGGTGCTCGGCGAGTGCCGGCCCCTGCCGGAAGCGGACCGGGTTGTCGACCGCCGAGGACGGCGTGCCCGGCGTCCCCGGGGCGCCCGGCGCGGCGGCGCCCGGCGGCGTCGCGCCGCGGGCGGCGGCCGCGCGCTGGCGCAGCGCGTCGACGTGCGAGATGCCCATCGCCTGCAGGCACGGCGGCACGACGTCGATGGACGCCGGGTTCGAGCGGGCGAGCGCGGCCGCGCGGCCATCGCCGAGCTCGGCCGCCCAGCGGAACAGCGTGCCGGCGACCGGCGGGCTCGACTGCACGCCCAGTCCGTTCAGGTACAGCCAGCCGAGCCGCTGCACGGCCTCCGCGTGCCCGCGGGCCGCGGCGCGGCAGTACAGGTCGCGCGCCTTGACGAGGTCCT
>JBILTM010000356.1:0-2767 GCA_044371545.1 Burkholderiaceae bacterium | reverse complement strand
ACTTCTGTACCGACTCGCAACGAAACTATCTATCTGAAATAGAAAGAAACTTTGTCCATGGTACTCGCGGAAGGTGCTTGTGGGTTGCCGAGTTTCTTGCCGTCTCCTTTGCCGGCAGGTATCAAGCTGAGCTCGTAGAGCCGTCCTTTCGCCTTGACAGGATTGAGTGTCAGTGCTACCCCCGGTGCGAATGCCGCAGGCATTCGCACCGGGGGTAGCTGCGATACAGGCGGTCGCGCGTTCGGGAGCGTCGAAGCTCGCGAGCCTCACCGCGCCCAAGCGCCCCACCAGCGGCAACGTGTGCTGACCTGCCGCGTTCAGAATCTTGCGACCTTGGAGGCACTGCTCATCCGAAGGAGGTCGTCCGATGTCGCGCCTGAAGTCCGACGCTCCTGAGGGTGAGGCAGGTGACTACACCCCACGTACGGTCCGAAAGCGCGACCGAAAAAGTGGCGCCCCACCTCTCGAACGCTTGGCGGCACGAGAGGGGCGGGGCGCGACGGGGGTATGCGGCGGGTGGGCCTGAAGATCGGTGCATGCTGTCCGGGCAGCGGTGATCAAACTACCGAGCTCGACTGCGTGGTGATCCGATCCAATGTGCTCGGGTGATCGTTTCGACACTCGTGCCCGCAACCTCGCGATGTGCTCGGCGGTCGGCGTCCAGATCGTTCCGGCTGATCGGAGACGCTCGTACTCGGCATTGAGTGCGAGTGCCAAGGTTCGTGCTTCGGCGGGGTCACGCGTACCACGCGACAGTCGCTGCTCTGCGCGCCTGGAAACACCGTCAGTGGTGCTTGGGACGAGGATACGGAAGGCGTAGATGCCGTGCCGGTTCCTGATGAGCCTCGGGGTCTTGATTGCCACGTGGATCCCTCAAGTGGACCCCGGGCAAATGAAAAAGCCCGCCAAACCATTGATTTGACGGGCTTTTTGGTTCTGGTGGCGAATCAGGGACTCGAACCCCGGACCTGCGGATTATGATTCCGTCGCTCTAACCGACTGAGCTAATTCGCCGAAGAGGCGGGAGTCTACACGATCCCCCGCCGGCTCGGCAATCCGGCCCGGCGGTCAGCCCTCCAGCCCCGGGAACGTGACGGTGAACCGGGTCCCGGGCGGCTGCTCCCCCGGGCGTGCGTCGTCGACCTCGATCGTCGCGCCGTGCTGGGTGGCGATCTCGCGCACGATCGGCAGGCCGAGGCCGCTGCCGTCGACACCGGTGCCGAGCACGCGGTAGAAGCGCTCGAACACCAGATCGCGCTCGGTCCCGGGGATGCCCGGCCCGCTGTCCTCGACCTCGAGCAGCAAGCGCCGACCGTCGGCCACGACGCGCACGGTCGCGGTGCCGTCGCGCGGGGTGTAGCGCAGCGCGTTGTCGATCAGGTTGTTCGCGAGTTCGCGCAGCAGCATCGGATGGCCGGCGATGCGCACGCTCGCGTCGCGGCCGTCGCCGTCCCACTGGGCGCGCTCCGACTCGTAGCCGAGGTCGATGCCGCGCTCGATCGCGACCGGCACCCACTCGGAGACGGTCTCGCGCGCGAAGGCGTCGAGGTCGAGCGGCTCGAGCGTCGCGACGTCGCGCAGGTTCTCCATCCGGGCGAGTGCGAGCAGCTGGCTCACGAGGTGCGCGGCGCGCTGCGAGCTGCGCGCGATCTGCTCGAGCGCGCGCTGCTGCTCGACGGGGTCGCGCTCGCGCATCGCGAGCTCGGACTGTGTGCGCAGCCCGGCGAGCGGGGTCTTCATCTGGTGGGCGGCGTCGGCGATGAAGCGCTTGTGCGCGGCGACGATCGCGTTCTGGCGCTCGAGCAGGTCGTTGAACGCGTCGACCAGCGGCGCGATCTCCTCGGGCGCGCCGCGCGGGTCGATCGGAGAGACGTCGTCGGGGTCGCGGCCGCGGATCCGGCGCTGCAGGGTCTTCAGCGGCGACAGGCCGCGCGACAGGCCGAACCAGACGAGCAGCACCGCGACCGGCAGGATCGTGAACTGCGGGAAGATCACGCCCTTGATGATCTCGTTGGCGAGCCGCGTGCGCTTGTCGAGGGTCTCGGCGACCTGGATCAGCACCGGCTCCATCTCCTCGCCCTGGCCGACGTCGATGTACAGGTAGCCGATCCGCACCGGGTCGCCGCGGTAGTTGGCGTTGCGCAGCTTGACCTTGCCCGGCACGGGATAGTCGTACAGGCCGGGCCGCGGCAGGTCGGCCTCGCCGGCGATGGTCTTGCCGCGGCTGCCGATGACCTGGTAGTAGACGACGTCCTCGTCGTCGGCCGCGAGGAAGTCGCGCGCGGCGCGCGGCAGGATCACGACGACGCGCTCGGAGGCGACGCGCACCTGCTGCGCGAGCGCCTGGGTGCGGTCGTCGAGCGCGCGGTCGAACGGGGCGTCGGCGAGCGAGCGCGCGATCAAGAAGGTGATCGCGACCGACAGCGGCCACAGCAGCAGCAGCGGCGCGAACATCCAGTCGAGGATCTCGCCGAAGAGCGAGCGTTGCTCGAGCGACTCCGACGTCGCGCGCTTCGGTCGCCGCGCTCGCCAGCGGCCGGTCCAGATGCGGCCGCCGCCGGGCGCGTCGGCGTCCGGGCCGCCCGGGCGGTTCGCGGCCGCGTCGTCGCGTCGCGGGGTGCCGTCGGTGCGCGGCGTCGCGGCGCGCCTCGCGCCGGGCGCGCCCTCGGGGTCGCGCTCCCGGGTGCGCACGAGCGGCCCGGTGTCCTGCGGTGCGTCGAACCACGGCGCGTGCACGCGTTCCCGGGTCTCGACGAGGTCCTTGAGG
>JBILTM010000187.1:0-9834 GCA_044371545.1 Burkholderiaceae bacterium | reverse complement strand
GACTCGTCCGGCGCGTCGAGCGACAGCTCGAAGAACGCCGTCGCCGCGCTCGACGGTCCGTACCGCATCGTCGAGCTGACGCCGCTGCCCGAGCGCCCGGGCTTCGTGCGCGTCGCGCTCGCGCCGCTGACCACCGTCCAGGCCGCCGAGCCGGTGCGCCTGGTGCTGCCGGCCGCGGCGATCGAGCGCGGGCGCCTCGCCACTGGCGCGACCGTCACCGCGAACCGTCGGCCGTACGGCGTCGAGCTCGCGCACGCCGACACGAAGAAGGCGTTCTTCCTGGTCCTCGATGACGGCTGGCAACGCGAGCTGCGCTCGACCCCGGTCTCGCTCTGATCCCCGGCGACCCGCGCGCGCCGTCGCGCGGGTCGCGCTCGCCTCGGCGTTTGCGGCGTTCGCCGCGCTCGCGCCCGAGGGCGTCGCGCACGCCGGCGTGCTGCGCGTCTGCGAGCCGCCGGCCGAGCTCGACGCCGTCCAGCAGGACACCCTGTTCCGCTTCGCCGCGGTCGTGCGCTCGACGCTCGAGGCGTCCGGCGCGTCGCTCGCGCTCGTCTCGCGCGCCGGGCTCGACCTCGCCCGCTTCGGCATGCGCTACTCGCACGCCGGCGTCAGCCTGCGCGCGAGCCCGAACGCGCCGTGGTCGGTGCGCCAGCTCTACTACGACTGCGAGACGCGTCGACCGCGCCTCTACGACGAGGGGCTCGCCGGCTTCGTCGTCGGCGCCGGCGAGCCGTCGACCGGCTGGTTCGCCGCGGTGCTGCTGCCGGCGGGCGCGCAGGACGCGCTCGAGCGCGCCGCGCGCGACGACCGCCTCGCGCTGCGGCTGCTCGCCGGCACCTACAGCGCCAACGCGCACGCGTTCGCGCTGCGTTACCAGAACTGCAACCAATGGGTCGCGGAGCTGCTCGGCGTCGCCTGGAGCGGTCTCGGCAGCGCGCAGGACGACCTGCGCGGCGCCGCGCAGCGCTGGCTGACCGACTCGGGCTACGCGCCGGCCCGCTTCGAGGTGCGCAACCCGCTGCTGATCGGCGCCGCGGCCGCGCTGCCCTGGCTGCACCTGGACGACCATCCGGGCGAGGACGTCGCCGCGGGCGTCTTTCGCGTCAGCATGCCCGCGTCGATCGAGGCGTTCGCGCGCGCCCGCGCGCCCGGCGCGCGTCGCGTCGAGTTCTGCCACGCGGGCCGGCGCATCGTCGTGCGCGAGGGCTGGACGCCGATCGGCGCCGCCTGCGTGCCGCAGCCGGGCGACCGGGTGGTCGACCTCGACGGCTGAGCGGCACGGATCGAGGCGCGTCCGTCTTGCCGTGCGTCGCCCCGCGCTCGCCGCACGCCCGCGCGCGGACCGTCCGTCACCGTGGCGTCATCGCCTGGCCGTAGGATCGGGACGTGCGTGACCATCGTCACGGTCGCGCATGCGCGCATCGGGTCGAATGGACGTCATCGCATCCGGCCCGACGCGCGTTGGGCAGTGAGGTGCGTGCAGTGCGAGGTGACACCATGACCCCCAGCGACGACGAGTTCGACCCGCGTGCCGAGACCACCGAGCAGGCGCTCGCACGGGTCGAGGCCGAGTGCGACTGGAGCGACGTCGGCCGGTTCGCCGACGTGATCGCTCCGGCGCGCACGGCGCCGGCCGCGGACGACGCCCGCCGCGACCGCTGACCGACGGGATCCCCGACCGCGCGCCGCGGCGCGCGTGATCGGATCCCGCGCGACGCGCGGATCGGTCGCCCTGCGGCCGGGCAGACACGCCGCCGCCGCGCCCGCTACCCGTCGATGCCCGCGCCGGGCCCCGTCGGCCCGGCTTGCCGGGCCCGCCTCGGACTCATCCCCCGGTTCCAGCCCCTGAACGCCCTCGAGAACGCGCTGGGCGTCGTGTAGTGCAACGCCGCCGCGATCTCGATCGCCGGCAGACGCGTGTCGCGCAGCAACTGCCTCGCGAGCGAGGAGCGTGCGTCCTCCAGCAGCGCCTTGAAGCTCGTGCCCTCGCGCGCGAGCCGCCTGTTCAGGGTCCTGACGCTCACGCCGAGCAGCCGGGCCACCCGGTCGACCGAGGGCGGCGCCTCGATCAGCAGCTGCGTCAGCGACTCGCGTGCGCGCTCGCTCGTCGAGGGCCGTCGCGAACGCTCGAGCTCGGTCACGCGCCGGGCGAGGCGGATCCGCTCCATCGCGTCGCCGGCGGGGAGCGCCCGGCTCAACCAGCCCGAGTCGAACACGACCGCGAAGCGGGGCGCGTTGAAGCGCAGGTCCGGGCCGAAGCAGTCGCGGTACGCGGCCGTGTCGGCCGGCCGGTCGCGGGCGAGCATCACCTCGGTCGGCGCCCAGCGCGGGCCGCACAGCGCCCGCAGGACGCTCATCGCGATCGCGAGCGTGCCTTCGGCGATGTGCCGCGACCCGGGGTGCTCGGGATGGAAGATGACGTAGGCGAGCTCCATCTCGCGGTGATTGCGCTGGTGCAGGCCGAGCACCGCGCCGCGGTCGTGCAGGTGCAGGTGCGCCTGGATCGTGCGCAGCGACTGCAGCACGGAGGTCGCGTGGCGGGCGAGATCGCCGAGGATCCCGGTCGCCGAGATCCCCATCCGCGAGCCGAGCAGCACCCCGAAGTGCGGGCAGCCCGTGGCCTGCTCGCACTCGTGCAGCAGCCGCTGCACGTGCAGGAACGACATGTGGCCTTCCGGGTCGTCGAGCGCAGCGGGGCACACGCCCGCGCGTCGTGCGACCGCGTCGAAGTCCGAGCCCAGGGACGTCAGCAGTTCGGGGATGCCCCGCAGCGGCTTGACCGAGAGGTCTTCGACCGTGGCTGTCCGGATCGCTTCGATCGTCGTCGCGGAATCGATATCCGTCGGCGAATTGATCCAGCTCAAGGACGTCATGCGTTGGCGTGAAAAGCTAAGACCGCACCGGAACCCGACACTAACCTGAAAGAAATCGGTTGCACGCGGCGTGACCGGACCCGGTCGGGTCATTGCAAGCGTGGCCTTTGGGTTCGGCCAGGTCGGCATCGAAGAGCCGGGCATCGAGCGACAGAACGAGGCGAGGGAGCCAGCGTGTCCGCAGGAAGGTTCGGAGTGGGCGTGGTCCTGGCGGCGTGCCTGCTGGGGATGGCCGCCCCCGTCGGGGCGCAACCCGACCAGGCGGCCGAGCTCGCGAAGAAGCTGGCGAACCCGGTCGCTTCGCTGATCAGCGTGCCGGTTCAGTTCAACTCGGACACGTACGGCGGCGCGAACGACGGCGCCTCGGTCGACCGGCTCGTCCTCCTGCCGGTCGTGCCCTTCTCGCTGAACCAGGACTGGAACCTCGTCACGCGGACGATCGTCCCGATCCTCGACCAGAAGGGGTTCCGGAACCCGGCGCTGAACCAGTGAGCGCGACGCGCGTGGAATCGAATCGAGAGGCGAGGGCAACCGTGCGGACCAGAACAATGCGAAACGTGATCGATGGACTGAAGGACCGGCTGGCCGCGACGTGCCTGCTGGGCGTGATCGCGATGATGTCGGTGCCGGCGACGTCGGTCGCAGCCGATGCGCCGCGTCGGCCCAACATCGTCGTGATCCTCGGCGACGACCTGGGCTACTCCGACCTCGGCTCGTTCGGCGGCGAGATCCGAACCCCGAACATCGACTCGCTGGCCCGCGACGGCGTGCGCTTCTCGAACTTCTACACCCACGCGAGCTGCTCGCCCACGCGGTCGATCCTGCTCAGCGGCGTGGACAACCACCTCAACGGCCTCGGCAACATGGACGAGTACGTCGCCCCGAACCAGCGGGGCGTGCCGGGGTACGAAGGGCACCTCAGCAACCGGGTGGCGACGCTGCCGCAGCTGCTGAGGCAGGCGGGCTACCACACGTACATGGTCGGCAAGTGGCACCTCGGCAAGGCGCCCGACCTGATCCCGGCCGCGCGCGGCTTCGAGCGCGACTTCTCGCTGCTCGACGGCGCGGGCAGCTACTGGGACATGACCAGCTTCACCGCCGCCTCGTTCCGGTCCACCTACACCGAGGACGGCCGCTACCTGACCAACCTGCCCGACGACTACTACGCGACCAAGACCTACACCGACAAGCTGATCGGCTTCATCGACTCGAACCGCGGCACCGGCAAGCCCTTCTTCGCCTACGTTGCCCACCAGGCGCCGCACGATCCCTTCCACCTGCCCCGCGACTGGCGCAACCGCCACGTCGGCGCCTACGACAAGGGCTGGGACGCGGTGCGGCAGGAGCGCCTCAAGCGCCAGGTCGAGCTCGGGATCGTGCCCGCCGGCGCGCAGCTCTCCGAGCGCATGTGGTTCGTGCCCGACCCGATCGTGCTCGCACCCGCGACCCGCGCGATCCTCGGCAGGAAGATGGAGCTCTACGCGGGCATGGTCGAGAACCTCGACCACCACGTCGGGCGCCTGATCGAGCACCTGAAGAAGATCGGCGAGTACGAGAACACGATCTTCGTGGTGTTCGGCGACAACGGCGCCGAGGGCACGGACCTGTTCAAGATGATCGCCGGCACGCCGGGCACGCGCGACTACCTGTTCGCCGCGATGAACTGGTCGCAGACCCATCCCAACGCGTGGGGCGATCCCGGCTCCTACGTCGGGTACGGGCCGATGTGGGCGCAGGTGTCGATGACGCCGTTCAGCCAGTACAAGGGCTGGGTCGCCGAGGGTGGCATCCGCAACGCGCTGATCGTCTCCGGTCCGGGCGTCAAGCGGCCCAAGGGCAGCATCAATCACGGGGTGATGCACGTCGGCGACCTGATGCCGACGTTCCTGGAGATGGCGGGGGTCCAGTATCCGCGCGCGCTCGACGGGCGCGAACTGCCGCCGCTGATCGGCAAGTCCTGGGGCCGCGTGCTCGCGGGCGAGGCCGAGTCGCCGCGGACGGACAAGGACTACCTCGCGTGGCAGCTGTTCGGCAACCAGGCGCTGCGGCAGGGCACCTGGAAGATCCGCTGGGAGTACAAGCCCCTCGGCACCGGCGACTGGGAGCTCTTCGACCTCGCGAGCGATCCGTCCGAGCGGAAGAACCTGGCGCGCGAGCGGCCCGAGAAGGTCAAGGAGCTGGTCGCGCTGTGGAACGACTACGTCCGCACGAACAACGTGATCCTGCCCAGCCGCTCGATCTTCGAGACCCTCGAGGACCAGCTGCCGCAGCGCGTGCCCGACGAGGCGGGCTACCCGCCGCTGATGTACCAGCGCCAGTTCGTGCCGCCCCCCGGGATGACCGGCCCGCCCCGGCCCTGAGGCCGGTCGCCCGGACGATCCCATGGCACACGACCGAACCGATGAACACGACGAAGACGGACCTCCGATGAAGACGACCCTCCGGAAGTGCGGCACCGCCGCGGCGATGCTCGTGGCGGCGGCCCTCGGCGCGCAGCCGGCGCAGGCGCAGGTGCCGGCGCGCTTCTACTGGAAGACGCTGTCCGGCGCCAGCGCCGTGCCGGTGATCTACAACTCGCTGAGCGGCAACGCGAACCCGTTCGACCCCGCGCACGTCGTCCAGGCCGGCACGAGCTTCGACGCGACGATGATGCTGACCGGCTACGCGCACACCTTCACGCTGCTCGAGCGCTCGGCGATGGCCGCCGTCATCCTGCCGATGGGGCGCGTCTCCGCGAGCGGCACGGTGGCGGGGCTCACGTCGGGCCAGACGTCGAGCGGCTTCGGCGACCCGATGCTCGAGTTCACGTTCAACGTGATCGGCCCCAAGGCGCAGAACAGCATCCCGGACGTGCTGCGCTACGAGCCGGGCTTCTCGATGGACGTGCTCGTCGACTTCGCGCTGCCGATCGGCGAGTACGACAGCTCGAAGACCTTGAACCTCGGACAGAACCGGCTGTACGGCCGGCTCGGCCTGCCGATCACCTGGCAGCTCGGCGCCTGGGTGCCCGGCCGTCGCACGACGCTCGAGCTGCTGCCCGCGGTCTGGCTGTTCGGCACCAACGACAACTTCGTCGGCCGCACGCTGAAGACCGATCCGATGTACCAGATCGACGCGCACCTGACGCGCGACCTGACTTCGAACTTCTGGGGCGCCCTCGACCTCGTCTGGTACAAGGGCGGCGGCTCGACGATCGACGGCGTGTCGGCCGGCAAGCTCGACAACGTCGGCTTCGGCCTCACGTTCGGCTACGCGGTCAACGAGAACCTCGCGATGACCGTCGGCTACAAGTCGACGCTGAACGACAAGGCGCCGACCGACCTGCGCATGGACGGCTTCATGCTCACGCTGGTCTATGGCTGGCATCCGCTCGTCGAGGGCATGCGACGCCTGAAGTCGGGCGAGTGACATGCGGTCGGTTCGACGGCTCGCCGCGGTCGCGGCGATCCTCGGCGCGACCGCGGCGCACGCCGAGAGCAGCTACGAATTCTGGCCCGAGCTCGACGCGTTCCTGACGCTGAACTCCCGTGCGCGCGTGTTCCTGCTCGCGACCACGACGCGCATCGACCAGGAGGGCCGCCGCGGCCTCCCGCTCGATCCGGTGACCGACGGCACGCTCGGCGCGCACCTCGACCTCTCGCTCACGCCTTCGCTGCGCAAGGGCCTGCTCGAGCAGGACTGGGAGCGCAACCGCTACCTGTGGATGCGGATCGGCTACCAGCGCGCGCGCAGCCTCGGCGACGCGGACGCGACCAGCGCGTTCCACGAGAACCGCGGCGTGTTCGAGCTCAGCGGCCGGACGCCGAAGCTGGGGGGCGGCGTGGCCCTGTACACCCGCCTGCGCTGGGACCTGCGCGAGCGCAACGACGAGCGCTCGAACCTCTACCGCGCGCGGCTCGGCATCGAGCGTCCGTTCGACCTGTTCGACCGCACGGCCCTGCCCTACACGACCGCCGAGACGATCTACCACACCCGCTACTCGGAGTGGAAGCAGCAGCGCTACCAGCTCGGCATGGAGCTCGGCCTCACCGAGAGCTGGCGCATGGAGCCCTACCTGGAGATGCGCGTCGACCGGCGCTCCGAGCCTGCGCGGGTCTACGCGCTCGGGCTGGCCTTCAAGTACTTCCGATGAAGGCGGTGTCGCAGTGAGCCCAGCCGGCCGTCCTGTCGTCCTGGCGCACGCCCGGCGCATGCTGATCGTCGTCGGCCTCGTGGCGGCGCTCGCGCCGTCCCTCGCCGCCGCGCAGGCGTCCGGTGCGATCGATCGGCGCCTGCAGGAGCGCGCCAACGAGGTGCTCACGCTGATGGGTTTCGGGCTGACCCCCGACGTCACCGCCGGCTCGCTCAGCATCTCCGACACCTCGAGCGGCGACCCGCGCGTGCAGAGCGCCACGCTCGGCGGCGGCTTCACGGTCAGCAGGTCGCTGCCGCTGTACCTCGAAGGCACCGTCGCCTACGCGCGCTACGACCCGGCGTTCCTCGCCACCGACGGGCAGGTCGAGCGCACGGTGCCGACCCGCTGGAACATGCTGTCGGTGACGGCGGGCGTGGGCTGGGACGTGCCGATCGCACCCGAGCTGGTGCTGAGGCCGATCCTGAACGCCTCGTACGGCCACGTCACCACCGACGCAGCCATCGGCGCGGCGATCGCGGACGTCGACCTGCAGCGCCTGGACAAGGGCCGCATCGATGCCGTCGGCTACGGCGGCTCGCTGATGCTCGACTACGAGCGCTACCGCCCCGAAGGCGACCTCGACGCGGAGCTGCGCTACACGAACATCTTCCTGCGCAACACCGGCACGCTCGCCGACGCCGTCGACAGCCGCTCGATCGCGCGCAGCCTGAACCTGTGGACCCGGTGGCGTGCGCCCACCGGCGTGGTGCTGCTCGACCGGCCGCTGCGCTACGTGCTCGAGTTCGCGCACACGCGCTACGGCGGCGATCTCGAGGGCGCGCTCGGCTTCGACTACCTGAGCTCGATCGGCCTCGGCATGGAGCTCGACGTCTCGAAGTACGAGCGATGGGTCACGCGCGTGCGGCTGGTCGCTCGCTATCGCTTCGGTCCGAACGTTCAGGGCACGTCGATCGGGTTCGCCGTCAGCTTCTGAGTCGCGGCGCGCATCGCGCGGACATGATCCAGCGCAAGGCGACGCGGCGGATGGCGCGAGAAGCTAAGGCGACGCCGCATCGCGAGCCTACCCTGCATGCATGCATCGGATCGATCGGTCCCGCGAACGGCGGGCCGCACCATCACAGGAGGACACACCGTGCAGTCGAGTCTTCGAAGGAGCCTCGCGGCGACGCTGGCCCAGTGCATCGCCGTCGTCGTGCTGGGCGCAGGGTCGCTCGCGGCGCAGGCGCAGCCCGATGGCCTCGACCCCGAGGCGCAGCGCATCCTGAAGTCGGCCACCGACTTCCTCGCGCGCCAGCAGCGCTTCAGCGTCGACACCCGCAACACGCTCGAGGTGGTGCTCAAGTCGGGGCAGAAGGTCGAGTTCAACCACACGGCGCGCCAGTCGGTGCAGCGGCCGAACAAGCTGCGCTCCGAACGCACGGGCGATCTGGTCGAGCAGCAGTTCGTCTATGACGGCCGCTCGCTCACGCTGCGCAACCTGAAGAACGACGTCTACGCCCAGGTGTCCGCGCCCGACACCCTGGAGGGCATGCTCGACTTCGCGCGCGAGTCGCTCGACATCGTGGCGCCGGCGGGCGACCTGGTCTATGCGAACGCCTACGACATCCTGATGGACGGCGTCACGCAGAGCTTCGTCGTCGGCAAGTCGGTGATCGAGGGCGTGCGCTGCGACCAACTCGCGTTCCGCGCGCCGCACGTGGACCTGCAGGTCTGGGTGCAGGAGGGGCCACGGCCCCTGGTGCGCCGGTACGTGATCACGACGCGGGATCTCCCGAACGCGCCGCAGTTCGCGGTGACGGTGACGAAGTGGGACCTGCAGCCGAAGTTCGGCCCGCAGACGTTCAGCTTCGTGCCGCCCTCCGGGCACAAGAAGGTCGAGTTCCTGGCGCGTTGAGGACGAGGAGTCTGCCGTGAGACCGAACAGCATCGTGAAGCCGATCGTCCTCGTCGCGGCGATGGCGACGACGTGGCTCGCCGCACCGTCGCCCGAGGCGCCGGCCGGGATCGGCGCGGGACGCGAGGCGCAGGCCGTCGTGGGCAGGCCGCTGACGCCGGTGTCAGTGGCCGGAGTCGCGCGGCGCACCACGCGGCGGACCGTGGTCGCGACCAGTGCCGCGGCGAGCTCGACCACCGCCGCGACGGCGCAGCAGCAGGAGGCCACCGCGCAGCAGCAGGCCGCGACGGCCCAGCAGCAGCAGGCGACCGCGCAGCAGCAGGCGGCGGTGGCGCAGCAGCAGTCGGGCGCGCTGCCCATCGGCACCGTGGTGACGGCCCTGCCGGCAGGCTGCGTGCAGGAGACCGAGGGCGGCGTCGCCTACCAGCGGTGCGGGGCCGTGCGCTACCGGCCCGCGTTCCAGGGCAACAACCTGGTCTACGTGGTCCAGTGACCGGCCGCGCACCCTTCGGACGGAGCGACGCGATGAAGCGGACACTCGGGTGGTACGGGTACGCGGGGCCGATGGTGCTGGCCGCGACGATGCTGGCGGGCACCGCCTTCGCGCGCGACCCGGGCCTCGGCGTCGGTGCGCCCGGGCCGGGCGTGACGCGGGACCCCGGGATCAACCAGCCCGGGCGGGCCGGCAACGTCGGCGTCGGGGCACCGGGCGTGGGCCCGGGTGTCGGCGCACCCGGCATCGGTGTCGCGGACCCCGGGCTGAACCAGCCTGGCGTGAGGGGCAACGTCGGCGGCGTCGCGCGACGCTCCGTGCGGCGCTGAAGGCCGGCGAGACAACGATCCCACGAGGACGAATCGACGATGGACCTCATTCGTGCGCAAACGGCCCGGACCGTGCTGCGGACCGCCGTCGCAGCGGCCCTCCCGCTGCT
>JBILTM010000186.1:0-9837 GCA_044371545.1 Burkholderiaceae bacterium | reverse complement strand
GGCGAAGGCGCCTTCGCGATCGCCGCCGCGCGCCGCGCGCCCGCGCTGCGCGTGATGCTGTTCGACCTGCCCGCGGTCGCCGAGCGCGCGCGCGAGCGCCTTGCGCAGGCCGGCCTCGCCGATCGCGCGCGGACCTTCGGCGGCAGCTTCCACGGCGACGCGCTGCCGCGCGGCGCCGATCTGGTGACGCTGGTCCGCGTGCTCTTCGATCACCCCGACGAGCGCGTGCTCGGGATCCTGAAGGCCGCGCGCGCCGCGCTCGAGCCGGGCGGCACGCTGCTGGTGTGCGAGCCGATGTCGGGCACGCCCGGCGCCGAGGCGATCGGCGACGCGTACTACGGCCTGTACCTGCTCGCGATGGGCAAGGGCCGCTCGCGCCGACCGCAGGACATCGAGCGGCTGCTGCGCGAAGCCGGGTTCGCCGACGTCGCCCTGCTGCCGACCCGCCTGCCGCTGCAGACGCGCGTGCTGCGCGCCCGGGGCTGAGCCGGCCCCATGCATTCCGGAACCGTCTTGGACAAGCCCGAGTGTCCATGTTGCTTGACACACGGGCCAGTAAGCCTAAGATGACATTCCCAAGGGAGCATGCGTATGCCCTCGATCGACCTTCCGCACGACCCGACGCCCTCGCGCCGGCACGCGGCATCCACCACCGGAGCCGCACGATGAACTCGATGGCCGTCGTGCTCGAGAAGCCCGAGCACATCCAGGTCGAGCGCGTCGCGCTCGCCGAGCCGGGCGAGGCCGACGTCGTCGTCGACGTCGACTTCAGCGGCATCAGCACCGGCACCGAGAAGCTGCTCTACACCGGCCGGATGCCCACCTTCCCCGGCATGGGCTACCCGCTCGTGCCCGGCTACGAGTCGGTCGGCCGCGTCGTGCACGCCGGCCCGAAGTCCGGCTTCGTCGGCGGCGAGTCGGTGTACGTGCCCGGTGCGCGCTGCTTCGGCGAGATCCGCGGCCTGTTCGGCGGCTCGGCGTCGCGGCTGGTCGTCTCCGGCGAGAAGGCCGTGCCGGTCAGCGACGCGCTCGGCGAGAAGGCGGTGCTGCTCGCGCTCGCCGCGACCGCGTACCACTCGGTGTCCGGCGGCGGCCGGCGCGACCCGATCGTGCCGCCCGACCTGATCGTCGGCCACGGCGTGCTCGGCCGCCTGCTCGCGCGGCTCACCGTGCTCGCCGGCTACCCCGCGCCGGTCGTCTGGGAGACGAACCCGCGCCGCGTGGGCGGCGCCGAGGGCTACCCGGTCGTCGACCCGAAGGACGACGACCGCCGCAACTACACCGCGATCTACGACGTCAGCGGCGACGCGTCGCTGCTCGACACGCTGGTGATGCGGCTCGCCCCCGGTGGCGAGATCGTGCTCGCCGGCTTCTACACGCAGCCGCTGTCGTTCATGTTCGCGCCCGCGTTCATGCGCGAAGCGACGATCCGCTGCGCCGCCGAATGGAAGAAGCCCGACCTGCTCGCCGTGCGATGGCTGATCGAGACCGGCCACCTGTCGCTCGACGGGCTGATCACACACCGCGCCGAGGCCGATCGCGCCCCGGGCGCGTACCCGGTCGCGTTCGACGACGCCGACTGCCTGAAGATGGTCCTCGACTGGAGACACTGCGCATGAACACCGGAATCCCTGCCACGGCCACCGTGCAGTTCATGCAGAAGGAGCGCCTGCGCGCCGAAGCCGCGATCGAGCCCGATGCGCCCGTCACCGGTCCGGTGACCAAGGAGACGCAGATCATCGCGATCTACGGCAAGGGCGGCATCGGCAAGAGCTTCACGCTCGCGAACCTGAGCTACATGATGGCCCAGCAGGGCAAGAAGGTCCTGCTGATCGGCTGCGACCCGAAGAGCGACACCACGTCGCTGCTGTTCGGCGGCCGCGCCACGCCGACGATCATCGAGACCTCGTCGCGCAAGAAGCTCGCCGGCGAGCCGGTGACGATCTCCGACGTCTGCTTCAAGCGCGACGGCGTGTTCGCGATGGAGCTCGGCGGCCCCGAGGTCGGCCGCGGCTGCGGCGGGCGCGGGATCATCCACGGCTTCGAGACCCTCGAGAAGCTCGGCTTCCACGACTGGGGCTTCGACTACGTGCTGCTCGACTTCCTCGGCGACGTGGTCTGCGGCGGCTTCGGCCTGCCGATCGCCCGCGACATGTGCCAGAAGGTCATCGTCGTCGGCAGCAACGACCTGCAGTCGCTCTACGTCGCGAACAACGTCTGCTCCGCGGTCGAGTACTTCCGCAAGCTCGGCGGCAACGTCGGCGTGGCCGGCATGGTGATCAACAAGGACGACGGCACCGGCGAGGCGCACGCGTTCGCCGAGCGCGCCGGCATCCCGGTGCTCGCCGCGATCCCCGCGAACGAGGACATCCGCCGCAAGAGCGCGTCGTACGAAATCATCGGCCGCCCCGGCACGCAGTGGGCGCCGCTGTTCGAGCAGCTCGCCACCAACGTCGCCGAGGCGCCGCCGGTGCGGCCGAAGCCGATGACGCAGGACGCGCTGCTCGGGCTGTTCTCGGGCTCGGCGGTCGGTCGCGACGTCGTGCTCGAGCCGGCCACGATCGCCGACATGACCGGCGGTGTCGTGGTCGACAAGCCGTCGCTCGAAGTCATCTACGACGACGCGGCCTGAGGACCGGACGATGGACACGCCGAGCGCACCGCTGCCGAATCCCGAGGCCCTGAAGGGCGACGGGCTGGGCTGCCACTCGGGCCGCGACGCGATGCTCGAGGCCGCCGCGCAGGCGGGCAAGGGCGCCACGCTCGAGCAGTACGCGGCCGACTACCCGAAGGGCCCGCACGACCAGCCGCAGAGCATGTGCCCGGCCTTCGGCTCGCTGCGCGTCGGGCTGCGGATGCGCCGCACGCAGACGATCCTCTCGGGCTCGGCCTGCTGCGTCTACGGGCTGACCTTCACCTCGCACTTCTACGGCGCGCGCCGCAGCGTCGGCTACGTGCCGTTCAACAGCGAGACGCTGGTCACCGGCAAGCTGTTCGAGGACATCCGCGACGCGGTCCACGCGCAGGCCGATCCCTCGAAGCTCGACGCGATCGTCGTCATCAACCTGTGCGTGCCGACCGCCTCGGGCGTGCCGCTGCAGCTGCTGCCGAAGTCGATCAACGGCGTGCGCGTGATCGGCATCGACGTGCCCGGCTTCGGCGTGCCGACGCACGCCGAAGCGAAGGACGTGCTCGCCGGCGCGATGCTGCGCTACGCCCGCGGCGAGGTCGAGGCGGGCCCGGTCGCCGCGCCGCGCACCGGCCGCGCGCAGCGGCCGACGGTCACGCTGCTCGGCGAGGTGTTCCCGGCCGATCCGGTCGGCATCGGCATGATGCTCGAGCCGATGGGCCTGGCCGCCGGCCCGGTGGTGCCGACGCGCGAGTGGCGCGAGCTCTACCAGGCGCTCGACTGCGCCGCGGTCGCCGCACTGCACCCGTTCTACACCGCGTCGGTCCGCGAGTTCGAGGCGGCAGGTCGCCCGGTCGTGGGCAGCGCGCCGGTCGGCCACGACGGCACCGAGGCGTGGCTGCAGGCGATCGGCACCGCCGCCGGTGTCGCGCAGGCGAAGATCGACGCCGCGAAGAACCGCATGCTGCCCGCGATCCGCGGCGCGCTCGCGGCCACGCCGATCAAGGGCCGCATCACGCTGTCCGGCTACGAAGGCTCGGAGCTGCTGGTCGCGCGGCTGCTGATCGAGAGCGGCGCCGACGTGCGCTACGTCGGCAGCGCGTGCCCGCGCACGCCGTGGAGCGACGCCGACCGCCAGTGGCTCGAGGCGCGCGGCGTGCTCGTGCAGTTCCGCGCGTCGCTCGAACAGGACCTCGCCGCGATGCACGAGTTCAAGCCCGACCTCGCGATCGGCACGACGCCGGTCGTGCAGGCGGCCAAGCAGCGCAGCACGCCGGCGCTCTACTTCACGAACCTGATCTCGGCACGCCCGCTGATGGGCCCGGCCGGCGCCGGCTCGCTCGCCGCGGTGATCAACGCGGCGATCGGCAACAAGGCGCGCTTCGACGCGATGAAGGACTTCTTCGGCGACACCGGCGAGGGCGACAAGTCCGGCGTGTGGCAGGACGTGCCGCAGGACCGCCCGGAGTTCCGCGAGCACACGCGGCGCCAGGTGATCAAGCTGATCAAGCGCCGCAAGGCCGAGGAGATGATCTGATGCTGGTCCTCGATCACGACCGGGCGGGCGGCTACTGGGGCGCGGTGTACGTGTTCGCCGCGATCAAGGGGCTGCAGGTGGTCGTCGACGGTCCGGTGGGCTGCGAGAACCTGCCTGTCACCTCGGTGCTCCACTACAGCGACGCGCTGCCGCCGCACGAGCTGCCGATCGTCGTCACCGGCCTCGCCGAGGAGCAGCTCGGCCGCGAGGGCACCGAGGGCGCGATGAAGCGCGCGCACGCGGTCCTCGATCCGGACCTGCCCGCGGTCGTCGTCACCGGCTCGATCGCCGAGATGATCGGCGGCGGCGTCACGCCCGAGGGCACGACGCTGATGCGTTTCCTGCCGCGCACGATCGACGAGGACCAGTGGCAGTGCGCGAACCGCGCGATGCTGTGGCTCTGGAGCGAGTACGGGCTGCGCAAGGTGCCGGAGCGGCCCGCTCGCGCCGAGGGCGTCAAGCCGCGCGTCAACCTGATCGGCCCCTGCTACGGCACGTTCAACATGCCGAGCGACCTGGCCGAGATCCGCCGGCTGGTGGAAGGCATCGGCGCCGAGGTCAACATGACCTTCCCGCTGGGCTCGCACCTCGCAGACGTCCAGGATCTCGCCGACGCCGACGCGAACGTCTGCCTGTACCGCGAGTTCGGCCCGCTGCTGTGCGAGGCGCTCGGCCGTCCCTGGCTGCACGCGCCGATCGGCCTGCACGCCACGACCAAGTTCCTGCGCGCGCTCGGCGAGATCCTCGGCCTCGACCCCGAGCCCTTCATCGAGCGCGAAAAGCACACCACGATCAAGCCGATCTGGGACCTGTGGCGCTCGGTCACCCAGGACTTCTTCGGCACCGCGAGCTTCGGCGTCGTCGCGGGCGAGACCTACGCGCGCGGCCTGCGCCGCTTCCTCGCCGACGAGATGGGCCTGCCCTGCCACTTCGCGGTGTCGCGCCGCGCCGGCGAGAAGACCGACAACGCCGCGATCCGCGCGCAGGTCCAGGCCAAGCCGCCGCTGGTGCTGTTCGGCAGCTTCAACGAGCGGATGTACGCGGCCGAGGTCAACGCCCGCTGCACCTACATCCCCGCGTCGTTCCCCGGCGCGATCGTGCGCCGCCATACCGGCACGCCGTTCATGGGCTACGCGGGCGCCACCTACGTCGTGCAGGAGGTGTGCAACGCGCTGTTCGACGCGCTGTTCCACATCCTGCCGCTGGGCACCGACCTCGATCGCGTCGAGGCCACGCCCGCGCGCCCGAGCGCCGAACAGACGCGCCGCTGGGAGGCCGAGGCGCAGCGCCTGCTCGCCGACCTCGTCGCCGCCGAGCCGGTGCTGGTGCAGATCTCGGCCGCGAAGCGGCTGCGCGACCGCGCCGAGCGCGACGCGCAGCGCGCGGGCGAAGAGGTGGTGACGGTCGCCCGCGTCGCGGGCGCACGGGAGGCACTGAGGCAGGGAGAAGCGGCATGAGCGTGCACGGCCGCCCGATTGCCACGAATTCGGTCCGGTTCGCACCGGATCACCAGGACGTCGCGGCATTCCGTCGCGGCTGCCCACGCCGCGCGGGCTGCGCGCGGCATCGGCCGCAAGGCCGGTTCATCAGGAGCTGACCGTATGGCAGAGAAGAGAAGCTCGATCTCGGGGCTGACCGACGAGGAAGCGCAGGAGTTCCACAAGTTCTGGGTCCAGGGCTTCGTGGGCTTCACGGCTGTCGCCGTCGTCGCGCACTTCCTCGTGTGGGCTTGGCGCCCCTGGTTCAACTGATCCGACCCCACGGAGGGTGACATGGCCCACGTCAACGTTTCGTCGCGGCAGCAGTGGTCCGAGCGGCTTTCCCCCGCTCACTGGCTGCTGTTCGTCGTGCTGTTCGCCGTCTTCCTGACGGTCGCGGTCGCGTCGGCGCTGCTGACGCTTCGCTGGCGAGCCTGGTTGCCCGGGGCCGAAGGCGAGCAATCGCTGATCGGTGGAGTCACATCCGCGGTCTACACCGCGCTGTCCCACATCATCTAGGAGTGAATGTCACATGTGGCGTATCTGGAGACTGTACGACCCGCTCAGGGCCATGGTCGTTCAGGGAATCTTCCTGTTCGGCCTGGCGGCGATGATCCATCTCATCCTGCTGAGCACCGACCGCTTCAACTGGCTCGACGGCCCCAAGGCCAAGCCGGTCGCGGCGCAGAACGCGCCGATGCCTTCCTCGGCACCGGCGACGAAGTAGCACCTGCAAGAAAGCGGCGGGCGGAGCCAGGGTCACCGCACCCGGCTCCGCATCGTCGCCCAGACGGAGGATCCAACGATGGCGATGCTCAGCTTCGAAAAAAAGTACCGCGTACGCGGAGGCACCCTGCTCGGGGGCGACCTGTTCGACTTCTGGGTCGGGCCGTTCTACGTCGGATTCTTCGGTGTCACGACGATCTTCTTTTCCCTGGTGGGAACGGCGCTGATCCTGTGGGGCGCGGCGCTCGGACCGACCTGGAACGTCTGGCAGATCAACATCGCGCCGCCCGACCTGAAGTACGGGCTGGGGCTCGCGCCGCTGAAGGAAGGCGGCCTGTGGCAGATCATCACCGTGTGCGCGATCGGAGCCTTCGGCTCGTGGGCGGCACGCGAGGTCGAGATCTGCAGGAAGCTCGGCATCGGCTACCACGTGCCGGCGGCGTTCAGCGTCGCGATCTTCGCGTACGTGACGCTGGTGGTGATCCGACCGGTGCTGCTTGGCGCCTGGGGCCACGGCTTCCCGTACGGGATCCTGAGCCACCTCGACTGGGTGTCGAACGTCGGCTACCAGTACCTGCACTTCCACTACAACCCGGCGCACATGATCGCGATCACGTTCTTCTTCACGACGACGCTCGCGCTGTCGATGCACGGCGCGGCGGTGCTGTCGGCGACGAACCCGAAGAAGGGCCTGCCGGTGAAGTCGCCCGAGCACGAGGACACGTTCTTCCGCGACACGATCGGCTACTCGATCGGCACGCTCGGCATCCACCGGCTCGGCCTGTTCCTCGCGCTGTCGGCGGGGTTCTGGAGCGCCGTGTGCATCGTGATCAGCGGTCCGTTCTGGACGCGCGGCTGGCCCGAATGGTGGGGCTGGTGGCTCGCGCTGCCCATCTGGAAATGAAGCCGGGATCGGAGAACTAGACCATGGCCCAGTACCAGCCTTTCTCGCCGCCGTACCAGAACCTCTTCACGCAGGTCCAGGTCGTCGGCCCGCTGCACGACGGACCGCCGCTGCCGACCGAGCGCGAGACCCGCGAGCGCATCTTCCAGCCCACGATGTCCTGGCTGTTCGGCCTGCTCGGCAACGCGCAGATCGGACCGATCTACCTCGGCACGCTCGGCATCCTGTCGATCTTCTGCGGCGTCGTCGCGATCCAGATCATCGGCTGGAACATGCTCGCCTCGGTCGACTACAGCCCGATCGAGATGCTGCGCCAGCTGCCGTGGCTCGCGCTCGAGCCGCCGCCGCCCGGCTACGGCCTGCGCATCCCGCCGCTGAACCAGGGCGGCTGGTGGCTGATGGCCGGCCTGTTCCTGACCGCCTCGATCCTGCTGTGGTGGGCGCGGATGTATCGGCGCGCGCGCCAGCTCGGCATGGGCACCCATGTCGCGTGGGCGTTCGCCGCGGCGATCTGGCTGTACCTGGTGCTCGGCTTCTTCCGGCCGATCCTGATGGGCAGCTGGGGCGAGGCGGTGCCCTTCGGCATCTTTCCGCACCTCGACTGGACGGCGGCGTTCTCGCTGCGCTACGGGAACCTGTTCTACAACCCGTTCCACATGCTGTCGATCGTGTTCCTGTACGGCTCGACGCTGCTGTTCGCGATGCACGGCGCGACGATCCTCGCGGTGACGCCGTACGGCGGCGAGCGCGAGATCGAGCAGATCGTCGACCGCGGCACGGCCTCGGAGCGCGCGGCGCTGTTCTGGCGCTGGACGATGGGCTTCAACGCGACGATGGAGTCGATCCACCGCTGGGCGTGGTGGTTCGCGGTGCTGTGCCCGCTCACTGGCGGCATCGGCATCCTGCTGACCGGCACGGTCGTCGACAACTGGTACCTGTGGGCGGTCAAGCACGGCGTCGCGCCGGCCTACCCCGCCGTATATCCCCCGGTCGTCGATCCGGCCACGCTGATGGGAGTCAAGCCATGAGTCGCGCGCGCATCGCATCGACGCTCGTCGCCGCCACCGTCGCCGCAGTGCTCCTGTCGGGCTGCGAGCGGCCGCCGCCGGACGTGGTCCAGTCCGGCTTCCGCGGCACCGGGATGGAGCAGGTCTACAACCCGCGCCGGCTCGAGAAGGTCATCGCCGCGAACGAGGTGCCGCCCGCGCTCGATCCGGTCGATCCGGGCGGTCCCAAGGCGGGTCAGGTCTACCAGAACGTGAAGGTGCTCGGCGACCTCGGCGTCGGCGAGTTCACCCGCCTGATGGTCGCGATGACGAACTGGGTCGCGCCGAAGGAAGGACCCGAGGCGGCCTGCGTGTACTGCCACAACCCGGCGAACCTCGCCGACGACAGCAAGTACACGAAGATCGTCGCGCGCTCGATGATCCAGATGACGCGAAAGATCAACGTCGACTGGAAGGCGCACGTCGCGAACACCGGCGTGACCTGCTACACCTGCCACCGGGGCCAGCCGGTGCCGCAGAACGTCTGGTTCAAGCCGGCGCCGCTGACGCACGACGTCAAGGGCATGCTCGGTGACAAGGCGCTGCAGAACTCGCCGGCGACCAGCGTCGCGCTCGCGTCGCTGCCGTACGACCCGTTCGGGCCGTACCTGTCGGACGCGAAGCCCATCCGCGTGATCGGCGACCAGGCGCTCCCGAACGGCAATCGTGCGTCGACCAAGCAGGCCGAGTTCACCTACGGCCTGATGATGCACATGTCGGACTCGCTCGGCGTGAACTGCACGTACTGCCACAACACCCGGTCGATGGCCGAGTGGAACGGCAGCCCGCCGCAGCGCGCGACCGCCTGGTACGGCATCCGGATGGCGCGCTCGATGAACAACGAGTACATGGAGCCGCTGACCGCGACCTTCCCCGCCCACCGCAAGGGCCCGCTCGGCGACGTCGCGAAGATCAACTGCGCGACCTGCCACCAGGGGGCCTACAAGCCGCTGTTCGGCGCGAGCATGGCCAAGGACCACCCCGAGCTCGGCGGCGTGAAGCCCGGCTCGGCGGCCGCGGCGCCGGTCGCGGTGCCCGCGGCGGCGACGTCGCCGACCTCGGCGACGACGTCGTCGATGGGCCCCGCGACGGTGTTCTTCGCGGTCGGCTCGTCGGCGGTCGACGCCGACGGCGGCAAGGTGGTCGGTGACCTGGCGGCCGCGCTGAAGGCGAACCCCGGCGCGAAGGTCTCGATCTCCGGCTTCCACTCGGCCGCCGGCAACCTCGCCCAGAACCAGGAACTCGCGAAGAACCGCGCGTTCGCGGTCCGCGACGGCCTGATCGCCGCCGGCATCGCGGCGGACCGCGTCGTGCTCGAGAAACCCATGCAGACGGAGGCGAACATCTCCGGCGAGGACCCGCGCGCTCGCCGGGTCGACGTCGCCGTCCGCTGACGATCCCCGCTCCCGCCGCAGCCATGCGGCGGTCCGCTGAGGCGGCATCTCCCCGCCCAACGGTCACGGCGTTCCCCTTCGGGGGGACGCCGTTTTTTTCGTCCGGTCGCCACCCCCGTGGCG
>JBILTM010000030.1:0-33234 GCA_044371545.1 Burkholderiaceae bacterium | reverse complement strand
GACCTGACGCTCACCGGCGTCGTCGACGAGCTGCCGATCGCCGTGGAGCGCGGGCAGCGCTTCGCGCTGCGGGTCGAGCGGTGCGAGCGGGTGACGAGCGGCGCGGCACGGGACGGTCCCGGCCGCGTGGGGGGCACGCCCGACGGCGCCGACGAGCTCGAGCACCGGGCGCGTGCGGCCGGCGCATCCGAGCCGTCGGATGCACCCGGACCGATGCCGGGCGATGCGGTCGGGGCCGGCCCGCCGGAGGGGGCGAGCCTGCTCGCGTGTCGAGCGCCGTCGAGGGTGTCGCTGACCTGGTCGTCCGGCCTCGGCCGCCGCGACGCCGAGCCCGTCCCGCGGGTGCAGCCGGGTGAGCGCTGGACGCTGCGCGTGCGGCTGAGGCGTCCGCACGCGCCGGTCAATCCCGGCGCGTTCGACCGTGAACTGCGCTGGCTGGAGGAGGGCATCGGCGCGGTGGGGCGGGTGCGCGCGGGGCGGCGCGTCGACGCGACGGTACACGGCTTCGCGCTCGCGCTCGAGCGGCGGCGCGCGGACATCCGGGACGCGCTGTTCGATGCGGCGGGCGCGGCGCGAGCCCGGCAGGCGGGAGTGCTCGCCGCGCTCGCGGTCGGCGACCAGGCGGCGATCGACCCGGCGCTCTGGACGCTGTTCAACGCGACCGGCGTCGGCCATCTGATGTCGATCTCGGGGCTGCACGTCACGATGGTCGGCGCCCTCGGGGGGCTCGCGGTCGGCCTCGCATGGCGGGCCCGCGCGCTCGCGCGCCTCGGCCTGCCGGGACGCGTGCCCGCGCCTGTCGCGCGCGGCGTCGCGGCGGTTCTCGTCGCGTTCGCCTATGCGGGGCTCGCCGGCTGGGGCGTGCCGGCCCAGCGCACCTGCTTCATGCTCGCGGTCGGCGTGCTGCTGCTCGCCGCCGGGCGTACGGCGTCGGTCGTCGCGGCCGTCGGGAGCGCGGCGGCGGCGATCGTCGCGCTCGACCCGTGGGCGCCGCTCTCCGCAGGCTTCTGGCTGTCGTTCGGCGCGGTGGTCGCGATCGTCTGGGCGGGATCGGGTGGACGCGCGCACGAGCGGCGGCTGCTCGAGGCGATGCGCGACGCCGTCCGCACGCAGTGGGCGGCTTCGGTCGCGCTGCTGCCGGCCGGAGCGTGGTTCTTCGCGTCGGCCTCGGTCGTCGGCCCGCTCGCGAACGCGTTCGCGATCCCGCTGATCGGGCTCGTCGTCGTGCCGCTCGCGCTCGCCGGCGGCGTGCTCGGCCTCGTCTCGACCGATGCGGCCGCCTGGCTCGTCGTGCCGGCCGCGGTGCTGCTCGACGGGCTCGTCGCGGCGCTCGAGGCGCTGGCCGCGCTGCCCGGGGCGACGGTCACGGTGCCGACCCCGGGTCCCGCCGCGCTCGCCGTCGCCTGCGTCGGCGTGGCGCTGCTGCTCGCGCCCGCGGGCGTGCCGGGTCGGGCGCTCGGGGTGCTCGCGCTGCTGCCGCTCGCGACGGCGGTGCCCGAGCGGCCCGCCCCGGGCGAGCTGAGGCTGACCGCGCTCGACGTCGGGCAGGGCATGGCGGCGGTCGTGCAGGTCGGCGAGCGGACCCTGGTCTACGACACCGGACCGACGCTCGGCCCGCAGCTCGACGCGGGCGGGCGCACGATCGCGCCGTGGCTGCGGTCGATCGGCGTGCGGCGCATCGACCTGCTGGTCGTCTCGCACCAGGACGACGACCATGCGGGCGGCGCACGTTCGCTGATGCGGGCGGTACGGGTCGACGCGCTCGCGTCCTCGCTGCCCGACGACCATCCGATCGTCGCGGCCGCGCCGGTCGCGCGCCGGTGCGTGCGCGGCGAGCGCTGGACGTGGGGCGACGCCGAGTTCGAGTGGCTGCATCCGGCGGATCCGCCCGAGCCCGCGCGGCGATCGCCGACCAACGCCGTGAGCTGCGTGCTGCGCGTGCGCCATCCGGCAGGCACGCTGCTGCTCGCCGGCGACGTCGAGGCACCGCAGGAACGTCGCCTGGTCGAGCTCTTCGGACGGGACGGGCTCGCGGCCGACGTGCTGCTGGTGCCGCACCACGGCAGCACCACCTCGTCGACCGAGCCTTTCGTCGACGCGGTCGGGCCGCGCTGGGCGATCGTGCAGGCCGCGTACCGCAGCCGCTTCGGGCACCCGCATCCGCGGGTCGTCGAGCGCTACCTGCGGCGCGGCGTCGAGCTGCTGCGCAGCGACGCCGACGGCGCGGTGCAGCTCAGGCTGCGCGAGGGCGCGCCGACCCGCGTGCAGCGCAGCCGCCTCGAGCCCGCCCGCTACTGGCGCGTGGACGCGCGGCCCCCGTGACCGGGCGCCGCGCGCGGCCTCACTGCGCGGTCCAGCCGCCGTCCATCGCCCACGCCGCCCCGCGGACCTGGTCGCCGGCCGGCGAGCACAGGAAGACCGCCAGCGCGCCGAGCTGCTCGGGCGTCACGAACTCGCCCGACGGCTGCTTCTCGCCGAGCAGCGCGGCGCGTGCGGCGTCCGCGCTCAGCCCGCGCTCGGCCATCCGCGCGTCGATCTGCTTTTGCACCAGCGGCGTCAGCACCCAGCCGGGGCAGATCGCGTTGCAGGTGACGCCGGTGCGGGCGGTCTCGAGCGCGACGACCTTGGTCAGTCCGACGATGCCGTGCTTGGCCGCGACGTAGGCCGACTTCTCGACCGAGGCGACCAGCCCGTGCGCCGATGCGATGTTGACGATGCGCCCCCAGTTGCGGGCCTTCATCGTCGGCAGTGCGAGCCGGGTGGTGTGGAACGCCGAGGTGAGGTTCAGCGCGATCACCGCGTCCCAGCGCTCGGGCGGGAACGACTCGACCGGCGACACGTGCTGGATGCCGGCGTTGTTGACCAGCACGTCGACGCCGCCGTGCCCTTCGCAGCGCTTCATCAGCGCCTCGATGTCGGCCTGTCGGGTCAGGTCGCCGCCCTCGAAGACGACGCGCACGCCGAACTCCTTCGCGAGCCCGGCGCGCAGCGACTCGATGGCGTCGGCGTCGCCGAAGCCGTTGAGCACGATGCCGCACCCTTGTGCGGCGAGCGAGCGGGCGATGCCCAGCCCGATGCCGCTGGTCGATCCGGTGACGAGAGCCAACTTGCCTGCGAGCATGGTGCGATCCTCTAGCGGGATGTGGGGAGGGGGGCTGCTACCATCGGGATTCTATCGCCCGCGCCCGAGCCGCAGCCGGGTCGTCCACGAGCCGCCATGACCGCCGCCGAGCCCGAGCTCCGTTCCGTGACCTGCGCCCATCCGGGCGGCCTGCACCGCCTCGCCTACTGGCAGTGGGGCGATCCGGACAACCCGAGCGTCGTGATGTGCGTGCACGGCCTGACCCGCACCGGCCGCGACTTCGACGCGCTCGCGCAGCGGCTGTCGGCGCGGCATCGGGTGGTGTGCCCCGACATGATCGGGCGCGGCGCCTCGGACCGCGTCGCCGACCCGATGCTCTACCAGGTCCCGCAGTACGTGGCCGACTGCGTCACGCTCATCGCGCGCCTCGACGTGCCCTCGGTCGCCTGGGTCGGCACCTCGATGGGCGGGCTGATCGGCCTGCTGCTCGCGTCGCTGGACGGCGCGCCGCTGGCCCGGCTGCTGCTCAACGACGTCGGGCCGGTGCTGACGCTCGACGGGCTCTCGCGGATCCGCGACTACGTCGGCGCCGACCCGGTGTTCGCTTCGTTCGAGGAGGGCGAGGCCCGCGTGCGCGAGCTGGCCGCGGGCTTCGGCCCGCTGACCGACGCGCAGTGGCGGCTGCTGACCCGGCACACGGTGGTCCGCCGCGACGACGGCACCTGGCGGCTGCACTACGACCCGCGGATCGCCGAGCCGTTCCGGCAGATGCCGCTCGAGGCGCCGCCGCTGTGGCCGCTCTACGACCGCATCGCCTGCCCGACCTGGGTGGTGCGCGGCGCCGAGTCCGACCTGCTGTCCGAGGCGACCGCCGAGGAGATGACGCGTCGCGGTCCGCGCGCGCATCGCGTCGACGTGGCCGGCGTCGGCCACGCGCCGACCTTCATCCCCGACGACCAGATCGCGATCGTCGAGCGCTTCCTGGCCGCGCCCGCCTGATCCGCGGCGCGCGGCCGACGTGCCGCGCGCCTCGCGCCGTTCCCCAACCCGGGTCGCCCGCGTCGCGCGCCCCGTTCCGAGAGAGAGCCCGTCACGATGAGCATCAAGCGCCTGCACGTCGGTCCCCGCATGTCGGAGGCCGTGGTCCACAACGGGACCGTCTACCTCGCCGGCCAGGTCGCCGACGACGCGAGCCAGGACGCGGCGGGCCAGACCCGCGAGATCCTCGCGATGATCGACCGCCTGCTCGCCGAGTGCGGCAGCGACAAGACGAAGATCCTTTCGGCGCAGATCTTCCTCGCGGACATCGCGGACTTCGCGGCGATGAACTCGGTGTGGGACGCCTGGGTGCCCGCCGGCCACACGCCGGCGCGCGCGACCGTCGAGTCGAAGCTCGCGGCGCCGAAGTACCGGGTCGAGATCAAGGTCGTCGCGGCCGCCTGAGGCCGGCCCGGCCACGGGCCACGGGTGGCGCGACGCGCGCGGCCCGCGCCCGGCGGGTCAGCGCCAGCCGACGCGGTCGATGATCTTCGCGGCGGTGATCTGCGCGCGGCCCACCTGCGCGATCGGCAGCGTGTCGGCCTTGAACTTGCCGAGCGAGTCGAGCACCGGGTTCTTCATGACGGCGCTCGGCACGACCGGCCACTCGTTGTTGCCTTCGGCCAGGTAGGCCTGCGCCGAGTCGCTCGCGAGGTACTCGAGGAACCTGACCGCGGCCTCGCGGTTCGGCGCGTTGCGCAACACGCCGCCGCCGGACACGTTGACGTGGGTGCCCCAGGACTGCTGGTTCGGCCAGACCATGCCGATCTTCGAGACCGCGTCCTTGTCCGCCGCGGCGTCGCTGCGCATCATGCGGACGAGGTAGTACGTGTTGGTCAGCGCGACCGCGCACTCGCCGGTGGCGACGGCCTTGATCTGGTCGGTGTCGCCGCCCCGCGGCGAGCGAGCGAAGTTCGCGACGACGCCGCGCGCCCACTGCTCGGCCTTCGCCTCGCCGAGGTGCTCGCTGATCGCGCCGATCAGCGACAGCATGTACGGGTGCGTGCCCGAGCGCGTGCACACCTTGCCCTTGAGCGCGGGGTCGGCGAGCGACTCGTAGGTCGCGACCTGCTCGGGTTTCACGGTCGCCTTGTTGTAGACGATCACGCGCGCCCGCGTCGAGACCGCGAACCACTCGGCCCCGCCGCCGTCGTCCTTGCCGCGCAGGTGCCCGGGGATCCGGCTGTCGAGCACCTTGGAGCGCACCGGCTGGAACATCCCGTCGACCTGAGCGCGCCACAGGCGCGCCGCGTCGACCAGCAGCAGCACGTCGGCGGGGCTGTTGCGGCCTTCGGTGCGCAGGCGCTCCAGCAGCGCCTCGTCGCCCGCCTCGATGCGGTTGATCCGGATGCCGGTCCGCTTCGTGAAGTCGCTGTAGAGGGCCTCGTCGGTCTGGTAGTGGCGGGCCGAATACAGGTTCAGGACCGGGTCGGCGGCGACGGTGGGCGCAGCGTGGGCGGCGCCGGCGACGGCGAGCGCGGCGAGCAGGCGACGACGGGCGGGAAGGCGGAGCGGCATGGCAGGAAGGGCGGTGGACGGGGTGGGGCGAGTCTAGGTGAACTCGCCTGGTAATGCAAATGCGAAGGATTCGCGTTCTCGATGATGATCAAGGGTCGCGATGGTGTGTCCGGGTAGGACAGGACGAATCTCCCGCCCACCCGCGGCTCGGACCAGCGCTCGAATCGAGGGCTCGGCAAAGCCGATCCGATTCCGAACCGTTCACCGACCGCGCCACCGAACGATGCCGCCGACCCGTCCGGCCGGTGCCGCGTGACGATCAGTTGACGAAGACGTCGCCGCGAGCGGGGCGGGCCGCGACGCGCTGTTCGGACGGGCGGCCCTCGGCGCGAACCGGGGCGGGCGCACGAGTCGGCGGCGCGGCGCGGCGAGCCGGCTTCGAGGCGGTGCGCACGGTCGTCGCCTTGGCGCGGGGCGTGCCCGGCCGAGCGACGCGTGCGTCCGCGGCGCGTGCCGCGACCGAGGCTGTCGACGCGCGCGTGTCGGACGAAGCCGACGGCACGGACGCGGCGGGGGGCGGCAGGATCGGCGTCGCCGCCGCCAGCGTCGTCGTCGGTGCGAGGCTCGATGGCGCCGTGGGCAGCAACGTCGGCGATCCTGCACTCGACGGTAGCGTACGTGCGTCGATCGTCGCCGAAGCGAACGGGAAGGGCGCGGGTACCGCAGCCACCGACGGTGCGACGGATGCAGGCGCGATCGGCGCGGGTGCCGTGCCGTAGCCCGCCGGGATCCCGTCGGTCGCGGCCCAGACCGGCGCCGAGGCTGCGCTCCAACCGGCCGTACGGGCGCCGAACGCGTTGTCCGCGGGGGCCGGCGCGGCGGAGGCTCCCTGCGAGAGGGGCGCCGACGGCGCGACGGCGACCGGCGCCGCCGACCGTCCGAGCCGCGCGGACGCGGACGCCTGCATCGCGCGGGCCGCGCTCGCCGAAAGCGGGTTCATCGACGCGGCGGCGAGCAGGTCCTGCGTCAGCAGTCGGCGCGCGCCGTCGAAACGGCGCGTCCAGTAGTCCGCGCCGAGGTTCTCGACGCGGATCGAGCCGCCGGTGGACGGCGCGTGGACGAACTGGTTGTTGCCGATGTAGATCCCGACGTGCGAGAACGCGCGCCTCAGCGTGTTGAAGAACACCAGGTCGCCGGGCTGCAGTTCGGTCGGCGCGATCGCCGGGCCGACGCGGCTGATCTCCTCGCTCCGGCGCGGCAGCGGCAGGCCGAGTGCGTCGCTGTAGACCAGGCGCACCAGGCCGCTGCAGTCGAGTCCGGTCTCGGGCGTGTTGCCGCCGAAACGGTAGCTGACGCCGAGGAGCGACAGGGCGCGGAAGACGACCTCGGAGCCGGCGTCGCCGACCGAGGCCGATACGGACAGGGTGTCGGCCGCGCCGACCGGGGCGGCGACCCAAGCGGCGGCGAACGCCGCGGCGACTGCCGTTGCGCGGGCAAAACGTTCCATCGGGCCCCGTCCGCGTCGCATGGCGGCCGAGCGTAGGAGAAAATCCACCGACTGTCAAAACCGCCGACACCCGCTTCTCCGACCGCTTGCACGTGGACCCCATTCCCTTCCGCCGCGACATCGCCGCGCCCCTGCGCGACCCCCTTGCGGACGACGCGGCGAGCCCGACGGTGCTCGTCGTCGACGACTCGCGGTTCGTGCGGGCGTCGCTGGTGCGCGGGCTCGCGTCGCGCTTCCGGCTGCAGCAGGCGGAGTCCGGCGAGCGCGCCTGGGAACTGCTGCTGCTCGACCCGTCGATCGGTGCGGTGCTGAGCGACCTGAGCATGCCCGGCATGGACGGCTTCGAGCTGCTGCGGCGCGTCCGGGCGTCGATGCTCGATCGCGTCCGCGCGGTGCCGTTCGCGGTGCTGTCGGGCGCCGACGATGCGGCCCAGCGCGCCCGGGCCGAGGCGCTCGGCGCCGACCGCTTCGTCGTCAAGGGCGACGGCGTCGACGCGCTCGCCGACTGGATCGCTGAGCGGCTGTCCGCGGCGCCCGCGGCGGTCGCCGCGGCGTCGGTGGCGACCGAAGCGGCGGTGTCCGCGGAAGCGCCCGGGGGGCTCGAGGTACCGGTCGCTGTGGCGGCGTCGGTCGTGGCCGAAGCACTGCCCGACGTGCACGTCCCCGCCCCCGTCGACGCGTCGGTCGCGACCGACATGCCCGACGCGGTCGAGGCGCCGCTCGGCGCCGTGGTGGGCGTTGCTGCTGAAACGCCGGCCGCGGCCGAAGCGCCGGTCGCTGCCGAAGCGCCGGTCGCTGCAGATTCCTGCGCGTCCCCCGCCGCGCCGCCGACGTCGGCGCCGCCGCCCACCGCCCCCGAATCGCCGCGCACCCCCGATCCGCTCGAACGCTGGTTCAGCGCCGCCACCGGCCGGCCCGCCGCCGCCGGCGCGGCCCCGCCCGCGCTGCTCCGGCTGCACGCGCCCGGCCTCGGCGAGCTGCACGCGCGCCTGCGCCGGGGCGTGCGCGCCGCCGACGCGCTGCACCTCGACGACGCCGACCTCGCGTGGCTGTGCGTCCCCGCGTCGGGCCCGCTCGCGCTGCGCCTGGCCGTGCGCTTCGGCCTGCTCGCGGCCGGTCGGCTCGCGATCGCGTCCGGGCCCGCGGCGCGGGTGTCGGTATGCATGATCGGCGTCGACCCGGCCCGCCCGGGCGAGGCGCTCGGCGCGCTGCGCGCGCTGCCGCTGGAGACGCCGCCCATGCCTGGCCTCGGGATGAGAGCCGTCTCAGGCCCGTGGGGGCCGGCCTGGCAGTGCACGTTGCCCTGGCCGGCCGCCCGACTGCTGGTGTCCGCCTGACGCGTTAACCTCGGGGCTTCGTGCGCGACCGGTCGGCGAGCGGCGCGTAAGCGGTTCGTAAGCGCCCCGTCCCACACTGCCGCGCACGCAGCACGCGCCCTCGCGGCGCCAGGGAGACGTCATGGACTACCGCAGCATCCACCGCCGGTCGATCGACGACCGAGACGCGTTCTGGGCCGAGGAGGCCCGCCGCATCCACTGGAACACGCCGTTCGAGCGCGTGCTCGACTACTCGCGCCCGCCGTTCGCGCGGTGGTTCATCGGCGGCACGACCAACCTGTGCCACAACGCGATCGACCGCTGGCTGCCGACCCAGGCCGACCGGCCCGCGCTGATCTACGTCTCGACCGAGACCGACGAGGCGCGCACCTACACCTTCGCGGAGCTGCACCGCGAGGTCCAGCGGATGGCCGCGACGATGACGTCGCTCGGCGTGCGCCGCGGCGATCGGGTGCTCGTCTACATGCCGATGATCCCGGAGGCGATGTTCGCGATGCTCGCCTGCGCGCGGATCGGGGCGATCCATTCGGTGGTCTTCGGCGGCTTCGCGTCGGTCAGCCTCGCGAGCCGGATCGAGGACGCCACGCCGACGCTGATCGTCAGCGCCGACGGCGGCTCGCGCGGCGGCAAGGTGGTGCCCTACAAGCCGCTCCTGGACGAGGCGATCCGGCTGTCGGCGCACAAGCCCGGCAAGGTGCTGATGGTCGACCGCAAGCTCGCACCGTTCGAGCCGGTCGCGGGGCGCGACGAGGACTACGCGACGCTGCGCACGAAGCACCTCGACGCCCAGGTGCCGGTCACCTGGCTCGAGTCGAACGAGACCAGCTACATCCTGTACACCTCGGGCACGACGGGCCGGCCCAAGGGCGTGCAGCGCGACGTCGGCGGCTACGCGGTCGCGCTCGCGGCGTCCATGAAGCACATCTTCTGCGGCAACCCCGGCGAGACCTACTTCTGCACCAGCGACATCGGCTGGGTGGTCGGGCACTCGTACATCGTCTACGGGCCGCTGATCGGCGGGATGGCGACGATCCTGTACGAGGGCACGCCGCTGCGACCCGACGCGGGGATCCTGTGGCAGCTGGTCGAGCGGTACAAGGCCACGGTGATGTTCTCCGCGCCCACCGCGATCCGGGTGCTGAAGAAGCAGGATCCGGCCTGGCTGGCGAAGTACGACCTGTCGAGCCTGCGCGCGCTGTTCCTCGCCGGCGAGCCCCTCGACGAGCCGACCTCGAAGTGGATCGCCGACGCGATCGGCCGCCCGATCATCGACAACTACTGGCAGACCGAGACCGGCTGGCCGATCATGACCGTCGCGCACGGCATCGAGAAGACGCCGACCCGGATCGGCAGCCCGGGCATGCCGATGTACGGCTACGACGTCCGGCTGCTCGACGAGCGCACCGGCGCCGAGGTCGGGGCCAACGAGAAGGGCGTCGTCGCGATCGTGCCGCCGCTGCCGCCGGGCTGCATGCAGACGGTGTGGGGCGACGACAAGCGCTTCGTCGACACCTACTTCAATTCGATCCCGGACAAGCTCGTCTATTCGACCTTCGACTGGGGCATCCGCGACGACGACGGCTACTACTTCATCCTCGGGCGGACCGACGACGTGATCAACGTCGCCGGCCACCGGCTCGGCACGCGCGAGATCGAGGAGTCGATCTCGAGCCACCCGGCGGTCGCCGAGTGCGCGGTGGTCGGCGTGGCGGACTCGCTGAAGGGCCAGGTCGCGGTCGCGTTCGCGGTGCTCAAGGACCCGTCGGTCGTGGCGACGCAGGACGCACGGCTGAAGCTCGAGGGCGCGGTCATGGCGGTCGTCGACAAGCAGCTCGGTGCGGTCGCCCGGCCGGCGCGCGTGCACTTCGTCGGGCTGCTGCCGAAGACCCGCTCGGGCAAGGTGCTGCGACGCTCGATCCAGGCGGTCTGCGAGGGGCGCGACCCGGGCGACCTGACGACGATCGAGGATCCGCAGGCGCTGGAGGCGCTCAAGCAGACCGTGAAGGGATGAAAATCAGAGGCTTGGGACGCTACGCTCACGCATGAGTCGAGGTGTGCTCGCAGCCCGGAGGGCTGCGCGCCCGGCTTTACTCGAATTCTCCGATGTGTGGAGAAAGTCGTTCTTAATCAATTTGTTGCGGTATGAAGTTCAAGTGACCGTGCGCCGTGCCGTCAAGGCACGTCGATCGCCGGCTCCGACATCGCCGCCAGCTGCTCGCGCAGCTCCAGGATCCGGTCCTGCCAGTACCGGGGCGTGCCGAACCACGGGAAGGCCGCCGGGAACGCCGGGTCGGTCCAGCGGCGGGCCAGCCACGCCGAGTAGTGCAGCAGGCGCAGCGTGCGCAGCGGCTCGATCAGCTGGAGTTCGCGCCGGTCGAACGGCATGAAGTCGCGGTAGCCGTCGAGCACGTCGACCATCTGGCGCTGCATCTCCTCGGGGGTGCCCGACAGCAGCATCCACAGGTCCTGGATCGCCGGCCCGTTGCGCGCGTCGTCGAAGTCGACGAAGTGCGGGCCGTCGTCGGTCCACAGCACGTTGCCCGCGTGGCAGTCGCCGTGCAGCCGCAGCGTGCGGGTCGCGCCGACCCGCTCGAACGCGGCGGCGACCGTGTCGACGCACTGGTCGGCCGCCGCGCGCCACGCCGGCAGCAGATCCGGCGGCACCGCGTCGTGCTCCAGCAGCCAGGCTCGCGGCTCGCGGCCGAACGACTCGACGTCCAGCGTCGGCCGGTGCTCGAAGGGCGCGATCGCCCCGAGCGCGTGGATGCGGCCGACGAAGCGACCGATCCAGGCCAGGGTGTCGGGGTCGTCGAGCTCGGGCGCGCGCCCGCCCCGACGCGGATAGACCGCGAAGCGGAAACCCTCGTGCGCGTGCAGCGTCGTGCCGGCGGCCTCGAGCGGCGCGACCACCGGGATCTCCAGCGCGGCGAGCTCGGCCGTGTAGCGGTGCTCCTCGAGGATCTGCGCGTCGCTCCAGCGGCCGGGCCGGTAGAACTTCGCGACGACCGTCGGGCCGTCCTCGATCCAGATCTGGTAGACGCGGTTCTCGTAGCTGTTCAGCGCGAGCATCCGGCCGTCGCCCCGCCAGCCTGCGGCCTGCAGCGCATCGAGGATGCGGCCCGGCTCGAGCAGCGAGAAGGGGTGCGGGGCGTCGTCGGCGGTCGGGTCCATGAGCGATTCTACGCAGCCGGGGACCGCCGAGCCGCTTACACTGCGACCCGGCCGTCCCCGGGGGCGGCGTCGAGGGGGCGCTGCTGGATCCGTTCGAAATCAAGGTGCTGTTCCGTGCGTTGTTGATGCCGCCGGCTTCACTGCTGATGGTCGCAGCGGCAGGGCTCTGGCTCGCGGTGCGCGGCAGGCGGGCAGGCCTGCCGATCGCGCTCGCCGGCGTCGTTGCGACCTGGTTCTTCTGCACCTACCTGGTCGCGTACTCGCTGGTCGGCTGGGTCGAGTCGGGACAGCATCCCTTCGATCGAACGGTGTGGGAAACCTCACGCGCCGGGACTCCGCCGCCAGGAGCGATCGTCGTACTCGGCGGCGGATCCGTAGTCGACGGCCCGCATTCGCCACGCCGCGAACGGCTCACGCCATGGTCGATGCAGCGGGTGCTCGCCGGCGCACGCGTCGCACGCATGACGGGGCTGCCCGTGCTGGTCAGTGGCGGTGTTGCACCGGGGGGGGGGCAGCAGTCGGAGGCCTCGCTGATGCGCGCGATGCTGGAAGAGGAGTTGTCGGTGCCGGTCCGGTGGGTCGAGGACCGGTCGCGGGATACCGCCGAGAACGCGGTCCTGTCGGCCGCGATCCTGAAGGACGGCGGCATCGGGTCGATCGTGTTGGTGACCCACGCCTTCCACATGCCGCGCGCTCGGGCCGCGTTCGAGGCGGTCGGCCTCGTCGTGTACCCCGCGCCTCACGACTGGTTGTCCGGTCCGGCCGGCCCGCAGTCGTTGCGCGCGTTGTGGCCGACCGCCCAAGCGGGCGCGCTGTCGTCGCTTGCCTTGCGGGAGTTTCTCGGCCGGGCGTGGTACGGACTCATCGCCGCGAACTGATCGACCCAACGCGCCGTGTGGCCGCACGGCTGCGCCACGCCAACCTCGGTGGTATCTTCGCCGCGCCCGCGCCGTCCGCGCCGCCCGCCTCGAGGCTCCCATGCCCCTCTTCGATCGTTCGGCCCTGAATCCCGGCGTGCCGCCGCGCGAAGTGGCCGCGTGGGCGATGTACGACTTCGCGAACTCGGGCTACACGACCGTGGTGCTCACCGCGGTGTTCAACGCCTACTTCGTCGGGGTCGTCGCGGAGCGCGCGGACTGGGCGACGCTCGCCTGGACGGTCGCGCTCGCCATCTCGAACATCGCCGTCACGCTGACGATGCCGGCGATCGGCGCCTGGGCCGACCTGCGGGCCGCGAAGAAGCCGCTGATGCTCGTGGCGACCCTCGGCTGCATCGTCTCGACCGCCGCGCTCGCCTGGGCGGGCCGCGGCGACGTCGCGTTCGCGATGGTCGCGGTGGCGGTGTCGAACTGGTTCTTCTCGGTCGGCGAGGCGCTGGCCGGCGCGTTCCTGCCCGAGCTCGCGCGGCCGCAGACGCTCGGCAAGGTGTCCGGCTGGGGCTGGAGCTTCGGCTACTTCGGCGGGATGCTCGCGCTCGGCCTGTCGCTCGCCTGGGTGATCGCCGCGCAGGGCCGCGGCGAATCGGCCGAGACCTTCGTGCCGGTGACGATGCTGATCGTCGCCGGCGTGTTCGCGGCCGCCGCGCTGCCCGCGTTCCTCGTGCTGAAGGAGCGCGCGACGCCGCGTGCCGACGCCGCCTCGGAGGCGAGCGTCTCGGGCGCCTTGCGCCGCGTGGCCGACACGCTGCGCCACGCGCGCGGCTACGCCGACTTCTGGCGGCTGATGCTGTGCGGCGCGGCCTACCAGGCCGGCATCTCGGTCGTGATCGCGCTCGCGGCGGTCTACGCCGAGGAGGCGATGGGCTTCCAGCAGCAGCAGACGATGATGCTCGTCTTCCTCGTCAACATCGCCGCGGCCTCGGGCGCGTTCGCCTTCGGCTACGCGCAGGATCGCGTCGGCCACAAGGCCGCGCTCGCCTGGACGCTGGTCGGCTGGATCGTGATGGTCGCGATCGCCGCGTTCACCCGCAGCGTCGCGATGTTCTGGGTCGCGGCGACGCTCGCCGGCCTGTGCATGGGCTCGAGCCAGTCCTGCGGTCGCGCGATGGTCGGCTACCTCGCGCCCGCGTCGCGCCTCGCCGAGTTCTACGGCCTGTGGGCGCTGGCCACGCGGCTGTCCGCGGTCGTCGGGCCGCTGGTCTACGGCCTCGTGACCTGGATGACCGGCGGCAACCACCGGCTCGCGATCCTCGCGACCGGCAGCTTCTTCGTGCTCGGGCTGCTGCTGCTGCGCGGCATCGACGTCGAGCGCGGCCACGCGGCCGCGCGTGCGGCCGACGCCGGCGCGCCCGCCGGGGCCTGAACCGTTTCCCTTTCCACTTCGACAGGACCCCCTCCATGCTGACCAAGACGATCCTGGGCGCCGACGACGTCGCGAAGATGCTCGCCGCCGCCGAGGCCGAGGCGCGCGCGCACCACTGGGCCGTCACGATCGCGATCTGCGACGACGGTGGCCACCTGCTCGCGCTCAAGCGCCTCGACGGCGTCGCGCCGATCTCGGCCTACATCGCGCCCGAGAAGGCGCGCTGCGCGGCGCTCGGCCGCCGCGACAGCGGCGTCTACGAGAAGATGATCAACGACGGCCGCGTGTCGTTCCTGTCGGCCCCGGTCCTCGCCGGCATGCTCGAGGGCGGCGTGCCGATCGTCGTCGGTGGCCAGGTGGCCGGCGCGGTGGGCGTCTCGGGCGTGAAGTCGAGCGAGGACGCGCAGATCGCGCGCGCCGGCATCGCGGCGCTCGGCGTCGCCTGACGCGGCAGCGGGGCCCCGAAACAAAAAGAGGAACGCCGCGAGGCGTTCCTCTGAACGGGACGCCTCGTTGGCGCGTCCCGAGCGCGAAGTCGAAGGGGCGACGCGACCCTGCGCGTCGCCCGGCGTTCAGCGGCGGCGCGACAGGCCCAGCGCCGCGAGGCCGATGCCGAGCAGCGCGAGCGCGCCCGGCACCGGCACCTGCCCGTAGGCATGGTTGTCCGACTCGAAGGCCCGGCCGTAGCTCGTCATCACGATCCGGTCGAAGGCCTGCGAGCCGAAGTCGAAGTTCACGTAGCGGTTCGTGCCCGCGCACGACTGGCAGCCGTTGGCGGGGTTCGCGACCGAGTCGCCGGAGCCGCTCCAGAGCAGCGTGGCGCCGTCGTAGAACGCGAGCTGGTTGTAGCTGTCGATCGACCCCCAGTACAGGCCGAAGTAGTTCTGGTCGCCGCCGAACGCGACGGTCACCTCGCCCCACGACGAATTCGAGCGCGACGAAGGCACCGCGAGGTAGGCGGACGTGGTGCTCAGCCCGGGCGCGGCGGTCACGCCGGGAATCGAGCCGACGACGATGTTGCCGCCGCCCCAGTTGGTCGACGTGTAGCTCACGTCGCCGAAGGTTGCGGGGAGCGATGCCGGGCCGGTGCCGAAGTCGATCGTCGTCGTGCCGGCGACCGCGGTCCGCAGGCCGCCGGCGCCGTCGGACACGCCGCCGAACGTGATCAGCGGCGCCGCGACGGCGGCGGAGCCGATACCGAGGGCGGCGGAGCACAGCAGGGAGGTCGAGAGGGTGCGAAGGAGGTGCATGGTCGGAATCGGTCGCATCGGGCCCCGCAGGGGGCGATGCCGATCACCATGCAGGCCGCGTGCCAGCGCGGCGCTTATCGTTTCGGCTCAGGGACTTGGGCGCGGGGGTGCCGCGGCGGCCCCCGCGCGGAAGGCCTCGAGTGTCAAGAATGCCGAGGTGACATCCGTCACGCGCACCCGGCGCGCGACCCCGGCGCTCAGGCCACCGAGACCGGGATCTTGCCGATCTTCGCCTGCCACTCGCGCGGCCCGGTCTGGTGGACGGAGGTGCCGCTCGAATCGACCGCGACCGTCACCGGCATGTCCTGGACCTCGAACTCGTAGATCGCCTCCATGCCGAGGTCGGCGAAGCCGAGCACCTTCGAGCCGCGGATCGCCTTCGAGACGAGGTAGGCCGCGCCGCCGACCGCCATCAGGTACGCGCGCTTGTGCTTCCTGATCGACTCGATCGCCACCGGGCCGCGCTCGGCCTTGCCGACCATCGCGATCAGCCCGGTCTGCGACAGCATCGTCTCGGTGAACTTGTCCATCCGCGTCGCGGTGGTCGGGCCCGCGGGGCCGACGACCTCGTCGCGCACCGGGTCGACCGGGCCGACGTAGTAGATGACGCGGTTGCGGAAGTCGACCGGCAGCGGCTCGCCCTTCGCGAGCATGTCGGCGATCCGCTTGTGCGCCGCGTCGCGGCCGGTGAGCATCTTGCCGGACAGAAGCAGCGTCTGGCCCGGCTGCCACGACGCGACCTCCTCGGGCGTCAGCGTGTCGAGGTTCACGCGCCTCGACTTCTCGGTGTCGGGCATCCAGCGCACGTCCGGCCACTCGGACAGCGACGGCGGCTCGCAGTAGGCCGGGCCGCTGCCGTCGAGCACGAAGTGCGCATGCCGCGTGGCTGCGCAGTTCGGGATCATCGCCACCGGCTTGGACGCCGCGTGCGTCGGCGCCATCGCGATCTTGACGTCGAGCACGGTGGTGAGGCCGCCGAGACCCTGCGCGCCGATGCCGAGCGCGTTGACCTTCTCGTAGAGCTCGATGCGCATCTCCTCGACCTTGTCCTTCGGCCCGCGCGCGAGCAGCTCGAACATGTCGATCGACTCCATCAGCGATTCCTTGGCGAGCAGCATCGCCTTCTCGGCGGTGCCGCCGATGCCGATGCCGAGCATGCCCGGCGGACACCAGCCCGCGCCCATCGTCGGCACGGTCTTCATCACCCAGTCGACGATCGAGTCCGACGGGTTGAGCATCACGAACTTGCTCTTGTTCTCCGAGCCGCCGCCCTTGGCGGCGACCGTCACCTCGACCGTGTTGCCGGGCACGACGGTCATGTGGACGACCGCCGGCGTGTTGTCCTTCGTGTTCTTGCGCTCGAACTGCGGGTCGGCGACCACCGAGGCGCGCAGCCGGTTGTCCGGGTCGTTGTAGCCGCGGCGCACGCCCTCGTTGACCGCGTCCTCGATCGAGCCAGTGAAGCCCGCCCAGCGCACCTCCATGCCGATCTTCAGGAACACGTTGACGATGCCGGTGTCCTGGCAGAGCGGCCGCTTGCCCTCGGCGCACATCCGCGAGTTCGTCAGGATCTGCGCGATCGCGTCCTTCGCGGCCGGGCCCTGCTCGCGTTCGTAGGCGCGCGCGAGGTGCCGGATGTAGTCGACCGGGTGGTAGTACGAGATGAACTGCAGGGCGGCTGCGACGGACTCGACGAGGTCCTGCTGCTTGATCGTGGTCATGGCGGCGGAATTCCGGATCGTGGCGGGGCGGCGGCGGCGATTCTACTCCGCGGGCCGGTCTATCATCGGGCGACGGGCGTCCGGCAGACGGAGCGCCGCGGCACGGCCCGCCGCGAACGAGCGGGCAGAGGAGACGGCACATGGCATACCCGTTCGAGGTCGTGCGCATCGCCGGCGCGCTCGGCGCCGAGCTGCGCGGCATCGACCTCGCCCGACCCCTCGACGCGGCGACCGTCGCCGCGATCCGCGCGGCCTGGCTCGAGCACCAGGTGATCTTCTTTCCGGGCCAGCGCCTCGACGAGGCCGCGTTCATGGCGTTCGCCCGCACGATCGGCCAGCCGGTCGAGTACCCGTTCGTCAAGGGGCTGCCGGGCTTCCCGGAGATCATCGAGGTCAAGAAGCTCGAGCACGAGCGCAGCAACTTCGGCGGCATCTGGCACACCGACACCTCGTACCTCGAGCGCCCGCCGTCGGGCACGCTGCTGCTCGCGCGCGAGCTGCCGCCCTACGGCGGCGACACCGAGTTCGCGAGCGGCTACGCGGCGTGGGACGCGCTGTCGGAGGGCCTGCGTGCGACGCTGCGGCCGCTGCGGGCGGTCGCGAGCTCGGCCAAGGCGGACGTCTCCAAGACCCGCGAGGACCGCCTGCGCACCGACGGTCGCGACGAGCCGCCCCGGTCGTACGAGGCGGTGCACCCGGTGGCGCGCACGCACCCCGAGACCGGCCGCGTGTCGCTCTACGTGAACGTCGCGCACACCGCGCGCTTCGAGGGCTGGACCGAGGCCGAGTCCCAGCCGCTGCTCGCGTACCTGTTCGACCACCAGCGCCGCGCCGAGCACACCTGCCGCTTCCGCTGGACGCCGGGTGCGCTCGCGCTGTGGGATAACCGCTGCGTGCTGCACAACCCGGTCAACGACTACCACGGCCACCGCCGCGTGCTGCACCGGATCACCCTCGCCGGAGACGTGCCCCGATGAGCCTGCGCGCCGTTCCGCCGCGCCGCGGCACGCTGCGCGTCCTCGCCGCGCTCGCCGGCCCGGCGCTCCTGCCGGCCGCGGCCGGGGCCCAGGCGCCCGCCGGTTTCCCGGCCCGTCCGGTACGCATCGTCGTGCCGCAGGCGCCGGGCGGCGCGTCCGACGCGCTCGCCCGGACGATCGGCGCGAAGCTCGGCGAGCGCTGGGGCCAGAACGTGGTCGTCGAGAACCGCGCGGGTGCGGGCGGCAACGTCGGCACCGAGGCGGTCGCCAAGTCGCCGGCCGACGGCCACACGCTGCTGATGGGCTACGCCGGGACGAACTCGATCAACCCGGCGCTGTACGCCAAGCCCGGCTGGACGCCCCAGGACCTCGTCCCGGTCGCGACGCTGGCGGCGGTGCCGTTCGCTCTGGTCGTGAACCCGTCGCTCGGCGCAGCGAACGTCGAGCAGTTCGTCGCGCTCGCGCGCACCAGGGCCGATGCGGTCGGCTACGGCTCGGCCGGCAACGGCTCGGTCAACCACCTGCTCGGGGTGATGTTCGCCGGCGCCGCCGGCGTGCAGATGCTGCACGTGCCGTACAAGGGCGCGGCGCCCGCGATCACCGACCTGATCGGCGGGCAGGTGCAGGCGGTCTTCACCAGCCTGCCGAGCGTCGCGCAGTTCGTGCAGCGCGGCCAGCTGCGGGCGCTCGCGGTCACCAGCGGCAGCCGCTCGCCCGCGTTCCCCGACGTGCCGACGCTCGCCGAGGCGGGCCTGAAGGGCATCGACGTGAACCCGTGGTTCGGCCTGCTCGCGCCCGCCGGAACGCCGGCCGCGGTGGTGCAGCGGATCAACGCGGACGTCAACGCGCTGCTGGCGACCACCGAGGTCCGCGAGCGCTTCGCCGCGAGCGGCGCCGACGTGCTGTCGATGTCCCCGGAGCGCTTCGGCGAGCTGATGCGCGACGACCTCGCGAAGTGGGCGAGGGTGGTCAGGGAGTCGGGCGCGCGGATCGACTGAGCGCGACCCCGGTCGGGCGCGGTTCGCGCCGTCCGGACCGTGGGGCCCGGACGCGGCTCAGTGTCCGTCGCCGGGCGCCTTCGCCGGCTTCGCCGGAACGGTCATGATCCGGTCGATGAAGGCGATCGCGACGGCCGAGAACAGGAAGACCACGTGGATCACGGTCTGCCAGTACATCGTCTGCTCCGGCAGCGAGCCGGCCGAGATGAACACCTTCAGCAGGTGGATCGACGAGATGCCGATGATCGCGGTCGCCAGCTTGACCTTCAGCACGTTCGCGTTCACGTGCGACAGCCACTCGGGCTGGTCCGGGTGGTTCTCGAGCCGCAGGCGCGACACGAAGGTCTCGTAGCCGCCGACGATCACCATGATCAGCAGGTTCGAGATCATGACGACGTCGATCAGCGACAGCACGACGATCATGATCACCGTCTCCTTGCTGCGCTCGGCGATGCCGAGGCGCTCGACGGTGTGATCCAGCGCGGCCGGATCCCACAGGATGCCGATCAGGTGCCAGAGCTCCTCGAGGAACAGCACCACGTACACGCCCTGGGCGACGATCAGCCCCAGGTAGAGCGGCACCTGCAGCCAGCGGCTCGCGAAGATCATGCTGCCGAGGAGGCTCGTCTGTCGGCGCGCGATGTCGGTCTCTGTCTTTGGGTCCATCTGGAGGCGGCGTGGCGGGGAGGGGGGCGGCACCGCCGGCGGGGCGGCGTCCGGTGGCCGAATCCGGATTCTACCGGGGCCGCGGGGCGGGGCGCCCGAAGGCCCTCGGCCGAAGACCTCGGTGGCGTAAGGGGTCAGTAAGGCGTCCTCGATACCGTCGGCCGGCATCGCTAGAATGCCCAGCGCCGAACGACTCCAACGCCTTGACCCCGGGAGGGCCCCATGTCCGCCAAGATCGAATCCGTGCTCGTCGAGAACCGCGTCTTTCCTCCGCCGGAGTCGTTCGTCAGGCAGGCGACCGTCGCCGGCATGGCGCAGTACCGGGCCCTGTGCGAGGAGGCCGAGCGCGACCACGCGGGCTTCTGGGCGCGCCTCGCCCGCGAGCAGGTGCTCTGGCACACGCCCTTCACGAAGAGCCTGAACGACTCGGAGGCGCCCTTCTTCAAGTGGTTCGAGGACGGCGAGCTCAACGTCTCGTACAACTGCCTCGACCGGCACCTCGGCACGCCCGCCGAGAACAAGGTCGCGATCGTCTTCGAGGCCGATGACGGCAGCGTCACCCAGGTCACCTACAAGGCGCTGCACGCGCGCGTCTGCCGCTTCGCGAACGGGCTGAAGGCGCTCGGCTACCGCAAGGGCGAACGTGCGATCGTCTACATGCCGATGTCGATCGAGGCGGTCGTGGCGATGCAGGCCTGCGCGCGGCTCGGCGTCACGCACTCCGTGGTCTTCGGCGGCTTCTCGGCGAAGTCGCTGCAGGAGCGCATCGTCGACGTCGGCGCCTCGCTGGTCATCGCCGCCGACGGGCAGTTCCGCGGCGGCAAGGCGCTGCCGCTGATGCCAGCGGTCGAGGAGGCCTTCGGGCTCGGCGGCTGCGAGGGCGTGCGGCACACGGTGGTGTACCGGCGCACCGGCGGCGAGGTGGCGATGAAGCCGCACTACCGCTGGATGCACGAGCTCGAGGCCGGCCAGGCCGACACCTGCGAGCCGGTCTGGGTCGGTGCCGAGCATCCGCTCTTCGTGCTCTACACCTCGGGCTCCACCGGCAAGCCGAAGGGCGTGCAGCACTCCTCGGGCGGCTACCTGCTGCACGCGATGCTGACGATGAAGTGGACCTTCGACATCAAGCCGTCGGACGTCTTCTGGTGCACCGCCGACGTGGGCTGGGTCACCGGGCACACCTACGTCGCCTACGGCCCGCTCGCGGTCGGTGCGACCCAGGTGGTGTTCGAGGGCGTGCCCACCTACCCGAACGCAGGCCGCTTCTGGGAGATGATCCAGCGGCACGGGGTCAGCATCTTCTACACCGCGCCGACCGCGATCCGCTCGCTGATCAAGGCCGCCGACACCGACCCGAAGACGCATCCGACGAAGTACGACCTCTCCAGCCTGCGGCTGATGGGCTCGGTCGGCGAGCCGATCAATCCCGAGGCCTGGATGTGGTACCACACGAACGTCGGCGGCGGCCGCTGCCCGATCGTCGACACCTTCTGGCAGACCGAGACCGGCGGCCACATGATCACCCCGCTGCCGGGCGCGACGCCGCTGGTGCCGGGCTCGTGCACGCTGCCGCTGCCGGGCATCGCCGCCGCGATCGTCGACGAGATGGGCGGCGACCTGCCGAACGGCACCGGCGGCATCCTGGTCGTCAAGAAGCCCTGGCCCTCGATGATCCGGACCATCTGGGGCGATCCGGAGCGCTTCAAGAAGAGCTACTTCCCGCCGGAGCTCAAGGGCTATTACCTTGCCGGCGATGGGGCCGTCCGCAACAAGGACACCGGCTACTTCACCATCACAGGCCGGATCGACGACGTGCTGAACGTCTCGGGCCACCGGATGGGGACGATGGAGATCGAGTCGGCGCTGGTCTCGAACCCGCTGGTCGCCGAGTCGGCGGTGGTCGGCCGGCCCGACGACCTCACCGGCGAGGCGATCGTCGCGTTCGTGGTGCTGAAGGGCGCGCGCCCGGCCGACGCGGCCGCCGCCGCGAAGGTCGCGAAGGAGCTGCGCGACTGGGTCGGCAAGGAGATCGGCCCGATCGCCAAGCCCAAGGACATCCGCTTCGGCGACAACCTGCCGAAGACAAGATCGGGCAAGATCATGCGGCGCCTGCTGCGATCGATCGCGAAGGGTGACGAGATCACGCAGGACACCTCGACGCTGGAGAACCCGGCGATCCTGGAGCAGTTGAAGCAGTCGCTGTAGGCGGCGCCTCGGTGGAGGGTCCGCGCCGCGGGGCGTGGATCCGGGATCGGTGCGCTGCGCTCGGCGGGTGTGCGGACGGGGACGAACAGAGTCGGTGTCGGGACACACGACACGCGACCGGGCGAGAGGAGATCCGATGATCGTGAAGGAACGGGGCGGCGCGCCGTGATCCAGCTGCTCAACATCGTCTACACGCTGGCGGCGTTCGTCATGCTGCTGCTGGCCGGGCAGGCGGTGGTGCGCCTGCTCAGCTTCGGCCGGCACGAGGAGAACGCGGTCTACCGGTTCTTTCGGTTCCTCGCGTCGCCGGTCACCCGGGTCGTGCGCCTGATCACGCCTGCCAGGGTGGCCGACCGGCACGTGCCGGTCGTCGCGTTCTTCCTGCTGTTCTGGGTGTGCTTCGCGCTCGCGGTGTACCTGCCCAAGCTCGCGGGGGTGGACCGATGAGCGTCTCCGGCCTCGAGGTCTGGTTCTGGAAGCGGATGGCCACCTGGTCGACTCTGCTCAAGCGCGACGCCATGGCGGTGGAGTACTGGGAGCGCGTGCTGGCGGCGCGACCTGAGGATCCCAAGGTGATGTCCGCGCTCGCGCACCTGAAGGCGCAGCACGGCGGGCGACGCGAGGCGATGGCGCTGTTCGAGCGCGCGCTGGCGATCGATCCGCGGCAGGGGTACGCTTGGTACAACCTCGGCTACCTCCAGCAGGAGGAGCAGCGGCACGAGGAGGCGCTCGCGTCGTTCGAGCGGGCGATCGAGATCGATCCGAAGATAGACGTCGCGCACTACGGCAAGGCCCTGTCGCTGATCAAGACCGAACGGCTCGACGAGGCGATCGCGCCGCTCAAGCGCAACACCGAGCTGCAGCCGATGAGCCCCTACGGCTTCTACCAGCTGGCGCACGTCTACCACCGGCTGCAGCGACCGGACGAGGTCGCGAAGACCATCCGCCGGCTGCAGGGCTTCGAGCCGCAGGTCGCGCGCCAGCTCGAGCGCGAGACCGGCGTCAAGGTCGAACCCGCCGGCTGAACCCGAACACCCCCGCCATCGTCCTGGAGGCCGCCTCACGACAGTCCCCACACCGCCTGAACCCACCGTCGTTCGAACAATTAGGAGGAGTCCATGCAAGTCGCAGCGAAGCTGCAGGAGTACTGGCGACGCAACCTGAACATCACGGCCGTGATGCTCGTGATCTGGTTCGTCGTCACTTTTGTCATCGGCTATTTCGCCAGGGAGCTGAACTTCGGCTTCTTCGGCTGGCCGTTCAGCTTCTGGGTCGGGGCCCAGGGCGCGCTGGTGGTCTACATGCTGATCATCTGGTACTACGCGCACTACATGAACAAGCTCGACAACGAGTACGGGGTTCAAGAGGAGGAAGAGGCATGAGTGCCGCGACCAGTTCACAGAAGGCCTTCACGTCACAGCTGAAGAAGGTCTATACGTTCTACACCGGGGGCTTCGTGCTGTTCGTGGTCGCGCTCGCGATCCTCGAGCAGATGGGGCTGCCGCGGGCGACGATGGGGTACGTGTTCCTCGCCGCCACCATCCTGCTGTACGCCGGCATCGGCGTGATGAGCCGCACCAACGACGCCGCCGAGTACTACGTGGCGGGCCGTCGCGTGCCGGCGATGTTCAACGGCATGGCCACCGGTGCCGACTGGATGTCGGCCGCGTCGTTCATCGGCATGGCGGGCACGCTGTACCTGTCGGGCTACAACGGCCTCGCGTTCATCATGGGCTGGACGGGCGGCTACGTGCTGGTCGCGCTGCTGCTCGCGCCGTACCTGCGCAAGTTCGGGCAGTTCACCATCCCGGACTTCCTGGGCGCGCGCTACGGCGGCCACATCCCGCGCTTCATCGGGATCCTGATCGCCATCATGGTGTCGTTCACCTACGTGGTCGCGCAGATCTACGGCGTGGGCCTGATCACCACGCGCCTGACCGGCGTCGACTTCACGGTCGGCGTCTACCTCGGTCTGGCGGGCATCCTGGTCTGCTCGTTCCTGGGCGGGATGCGGGCGGTGACCTGGACGCAGGTGGCGCAGTACATCATCCTGATCATCGCCTACCTGATCCCCGTGGTCTGGCTGTCGGTCAAGCAGACCGGCGTGCCCGTCCCGCAGCTCATCTACGGCAAGCAGCTCGAGAAGGTCACCGCGCTCGAGCAGAAGCTGATCGACGATCCGAAGGAGAAGGAGGTCCGCCAGATCTTCCGTGACCGCGCGACCGCGGCCACCGAGGCGCTGAAGGATCCGGCCAAGGCGTACACCGACGGCAAGGCGAAGCTCGAGAAGGGTGTCGCCGACCTGAAGGCCGCAAACGCCGCGCCCGACCAGCTGAAGGCCGCCGAGGACGCGCTCGCGCGCTGGCCGAAGGACGAAGCCGCAGCCAAGGCCCAGTGGACCCGCGAGCGAGGCGCCGCCGGGCGCGCGAACCCGCCTGCCCGTCACGGCGAGGCATTCAGCGGCAAGGACGAGAAGGCCCGAGACATCGCGCGCCGGAACTTCCTCGCGCTGGTGTTCTGCCTGATGGTCGGCACGGCGGCGCTGCCGCACATCCTGATGCGGTACTACACGACGCCGTCGGTGAAGGAGGCGAGGAGCTCGGTGACCTGGTCGCTGTTCTTCATCTTCCTGCTGTACTTCACGGCCCCGGCGCTCGCCGTGCTGGTCAAGTACGTGATGTACAACGACGTGGTGGGTACGGCCTTCAGCAGTCTCCCAGCCTGGGTGCAGGCGTGGTCCAAGGTCGATCCGACGCTGCTGACGGTCGTCGACGTGAACCGCGACGGCATCGTGCAGCTGGCCGAGATCACCATCGGCGGCGACATCGTCGTGCTGGCGACACCCGAGATCGCCGGGCTGCCGTATGTGGTGTCCGGACTGGTGGCGGCAGGCGGCCTCGCGGCGGCGCTGTCCACTGCCGACGGGTTGCTGCTGACCATCGCCAACGCGCTGTCGCACGATCTCTACTACAAGATGATCGATCCGAACGCGCCGACGGCCCGCCGGGTGCTGCTGTCGAAGATCCTGCTGCTGGTCGTGGCAGTGCTGGCCGCGTACGTCGCGTCGCTGAAGGTCGCGGACATCCTGTTCCTGGTGTCTGCAGCCTTCTCGCTCGCGGCGGCCGGGTTCTTCCCGGCACTGGTGCTCGGGGTGTTCTGGAAGCGCACCACGGGCATCGCGGCGTCGATCGGCATGGTCGCCGGCTTCGCGGTCACGTTCTGGTACATGATCACCACTCACCCCTGGCTGCGCGAGGTGTTCTTCGGGACGCCCCGCTCGGCGCCGCAGGACCTGTGGTGGGACATCCAGCCGATCTCCGCCGGCGTGTTCGGCGTGCCGGTGGGCTTCGCGGTCATCCTGATCGTGAGCATGCTGACGCCGGCCCCGTCCCGCGAGACCCAGGAGCTGGTGGAGAGCGTCCGCTATCCGAACCTGAAGGCGGCCTGATCCGCTGCAGGCAGGGCCGCGACCCCTCCGGGGGCCGCGGTGTGGTTCGAGCCCGGGCTTCGGCCCGGGCTTTTTCGTTTCTGCGGCCGGCGCGCACGCCGCTGAGTCGCGTCAGCCTCGCGTCAGCCTCGACCGATACCGTCGGCGCATTTCAGACGAGGTACCCAAGGGAGGGACCCCATGCACCGCCTGACCATCGCAGCCGTCGCGTTCGCGCTCGTCGCCGCCACCGCCGGCTGCAGCCGGGACTACGGTTTCACGCGCTCTGCCTTCGGCAGCAAGTTCGTCGACCGGACCGAGCAGGCAGCGATCGAGGCCGCCGGAAAGCCGGCGCGGGTCGAGGAGCCTGACCCCGATACGCACGTGCTGGTCTACGAGCGCAAGACCTTCAACCAGGAGGACAGCAACGCGAAGGACGCGCTGGTCAGGGTCACCTTCAAGAAGGACAAGGCGGGCCAGTACGTGTACGCGTCGATCGACTTCCAGGCCGAGTGACCGGGTCCGGAGCCGGCCGGGGCCTGCGCTACAATCGCGGGTTCCGGAGGGATGGATGAGCGGTTTAAGTCGCACGCCTGGAAAGCGTGTAAGGGTTAACAGCCCTTCGGGGGTTCGAATCCCCCTCCCTCCGCCAAGTCACCGTGCTCTCGTCGTCCGACAGGCTCCGAGGACATCCACGAGAGGCGCCCCTAAGTCGGCGACGCGGCCGGGCCTGCTGCCCGACTGCTGAGACCTCGGCACGCGGGGCCGGTCGAGTTCGTGTGGGCCCGAGCACGCCGCGCCGCATACGTCGACCGGGCGTCGGTCACCTGGCGAGCCTTCCGCCAGCCACCCTGCGAGGGTGGACGCCGTTGCTCTTCCCGGATTGCAGTACCGTCCCGCGCAGATGACCGTGGTGGCGCCGGGTGGCTGCTGGACATGCCGCCACTTCCTCGGCGAGTTGGTCGCGCGTGGCGCGCACGTGACCTGCCGGCAGCGTGCCGATCACCCTCGCGTGATCGCGTCGCCGGGCGCCGGGTGCGCGTTCTGGATGCGCGAGCCGGGCGCGGACTGATGGGCCAGGACGACGGCGCCCGCGGCGACTACCGCCCTGGAACTGGTGCTGGGCATCGACAACGTCATCTTCATCAGCATCCTCGCGGGCAAGCTGCCCGCGCACCAGCAGGACTTCGTGCGCCGGTTCGGCGTCGGGGTGGCGGCCATCAGCCGGCTGCTGCTGCTGTTCTGGATCGCATGGATCATGGGCGTGACCGCCACCTGGTTCAGCGCCTTCGGCCAGGACATCTCCGGACGCGACGTGATCCTGATCGCAGGCGGGCTCTTGCTGATCTACAAGGCGGTGAACGAGCTGCACCAGAGGCTCGAGGGGGCCACCGACGCGAAGGGCGGCGCCGTGCAGGCCACGCTGGCGGGCGTGATGATGCAGATCTTCGTGCTCGACATGGTGTTCGCGCTCGACTCGATCATCACCGCGGTCGGCATGGTCGAGGACATCCGGATCATGGTCGTGGCCATCGTGCTGGCAACGATCCGGATGGTGCTGCTGGCCAGTCACCTGCACCGGTTCGTGCAGCGGCATCCGACGGTGAAGGTGCTGGCCCGGTCGTTCCTGATGATGATCGGCATGGTACTGATCGCCGACGGCTTCGATGTCAAGATCTCCAAAGGGGTACGTCCACTTTGCGATGGGCTTCGCGGTGTTCGTCGAGCTGCTCAACATGTGGCTGCGCAAGGTCGCCCAGCCTCCGGTGGCATTGCACGAGCCCTACGTCGGGAAGCCGGGCCCGCGGCGCTGACGCCCCTGGGCGCCACTCCCTTCAGAACCGCACGCCCACCTGCGCCGACAGGATGTCGACCGAGTTCCGGTAGCGGCCGACCAGCGAGCCGCGCAGGCGTTCCTCGGCCGGCGCGCCGGCATACGGCAGCTCGCTCGGCGCGTCCTTCATGAACAGGTGCGCGTAGCCCACGTCGAACCACCACGGGGCGTTGCGCGACGGCGCCCAGCGGGCACCGAACGCGAGCCAGGTGCGGTCCGAGTCGGGCAGCCGCGGCGTGCGGTAGGCGTCCTGGACCGGGGTGGTGTCGTAGGCGACGCCGGCGCGCAGCAGCCATCGATCGCTCGCCGCGTACTCGCCGCCCACCCCGACGCGCCAGGCGTTCGAGAAGCCGAGCCGCGTGGTCGAGACCGCGGCGCCACTCGTCTTGTCGACGATGCGCAGCTCGTCGATCGAGCTCCATCCGGTGTAGCTCCAGTCGGCGAGCACGCGCAGCGACGGATCGATGCGGTGCGACACCGCGAGCGAGAACGTGTCGGGCAGCTTCACGTCGGCGCTCACTGCGCGCGAGGGCACTGAAACCGGCAGCTCGGACAGTGCGAGGCTGCCGTCGATCGTGTACCGGATCGCGGAGCGGTAGGTCACCGCGATCCGGGTCGACTCGACGGGGCTCCAGATCGCGCCGACGTTCCAGCCCCAGCTCCAGTCGAGGCCCTCGATCGAGCCGGTGCCGGTCGCCACGGTGGACGGGCCGAGCGGCACGAGGACGCGGTTGGTGAACGTCGCGTCGAGCTTCTGGTACGACACGCCCGCGCCGAGCGACAGCGCGTCGGACACGCGCCAGGCGAGGGTCGGGTTCACGTTCAGCGTCTCGATGCTCGAGCGCACCGCGTGGAACTGTCCGGCCCACGATGCGCTCCACTCGGTCGCGAGGCCCATCGGCGCGTTGATCGCGAGGCCCGCGCTCAGGTTCGGGGCGATCGGGAACGCCGCGAACATCGCGGGCACCAGCGCACGCTCGCCGCCCTGGCCGCCGCTGCCGAGGGCCGAATAGGTGGAGCTGCCCGAGTCGGTGAAGCGGGTGCTCGGGATGATTCCGGTGAGCGACAGCGACGCCTGCCGGCCCTCGAGCAGCACCTGTCCCGCTGGGTTCCAGAACACCGTCGACGCATCGTTCACGGCGGCGGCGGTGCCCGCGTGGGCGACCCCGAGCGTGCTGGCGCTCTGCTCGAGGATCTGGAAGCCGCCCGAGACGACGGGGGGCGCGGTGGCGGCGAGGGCGAGGCCGACGGCGCCGGCGATGCGGCATCGACGCGCGGAGGGGGGCTGCATGGTGTTCTCCTCTGTCCGGATGTACCGGCGACGCGGCGCGGCGCCGGGCCCGACCTCGCGGCGGCCGCCGCGATCGACGCGCGCGGCCATGGGGGGCGGATGCAGCGTGGAGCGGCTGCGCCGCGCGAACCTTGACGCGCGGCAAGCGCGCCGCACGCACGAGGCGTTGGACGACACGCGGGCGGCACGAATCCGCCGTGTCGCTGATCCCGGTCAATCGGACGGCCGGTGCACGATGGGCCGCCCGCCCGTGCTGCGCTGCGATAGAATCCGGCAGCGATCCGCCCCGAGGCGCGACGCCCACCCGCGCCCAGCCATGACCGCCCCTTCGTCGCAGCGCCTCCCGCCGCTCGTGCTGGCGGCCCTGGGCGTCGTCTTCGGCGACATCGGCACCAGCCCGCTCTACGCGTTCAAGGAAGCCTTCGCGCAGCCGCACGGCCTGCCGCTGACGGCCGAGAAGATCTTCCCGGTGCTGTCGATGATCTTCTGGGCGGTGACGATCATCGTCTCGCTGAAGTACGTGACGGTGATGCTGCGCTTCGACCACCGCGGCGAGGGCGGCGTGCTCGCGCTGCTGTCGAACGTGCTCGGAATGACGCGCGACAAGCCCCGGCTCACCTGGGCGATCAGCGTGCTCGGCATCTTCGCGGCCTCGCTGTTCTATGGCGACGCGATCATCACGCCGGCGATCTCGGTGCTGTCGGCGGTCGAGGGCATCACGGTCATCGAGCCCGCGCTCGAGCGCATCGTCGTGCCGGCGGCGCTGGTGATCCTGATCGGGCTCTTCTTCATCCAGCGCAGCGGCACCGCGAAGGTCGGCGCATTGTTCGGGCCGGTGATGGTGCTGTGGTTCGCGGTGATGGCGATCCTCGGCATCGTCAGCATCGTCCGCTCGCCCGAGGTGCTCGGCGCGCTCGATCCTCGCCACGCGCTCGCCTTCGCGTTCGAGCACCCGGACTGGACCTTCATCGCGCTGTCGGCGGTGTTCCTCACGATGACCGGCGCCGAGGCGCTGTACGCCGACCTCGGGCACTTCGGCGCGAGGCCGATCCGCATCGGCTGGTTCGCGCTGGTGTTCCCGTGCCTGATGCTGAACTACCTCGGGCAGGGCGCGCTGGTGCTGCGCGACCCGGAGGCGGTGCGCAACCCGTTCTTCCTGCTCGCCCCGGAGCCGCTGCGCGTGCCGATGGTGGTGCTGGCGACGCTCGCGACGGTGATCGCGTCGCAGGCCACGATCTCGGGCGCATTCTCGGTCACGCAGCAGGCGTCGCGGCTGAACCTGCTGCCGCGACTGAAGGTGCTCTACACCTCGGACGTCTCGCGCGGGCAGGTCTACATCCCGGTGGTCAACTGGCTGCTGCTGGTCGCGGTGCTGCTGCTGGTGCTGGGCTTCCAGAGTTCGAGCGCGCTCGCGGCCGCCTACGGCATCGCGGTGTCCGGCGACCTGATGATCGGCAGCGTGCTGCTGACGGTGACGGTGCTGGTGAGCCCGGCCGGGCGGATCAAGCTGCTGCTGCCGCTGCTCGCGGTGTTCCTGACGCTCGAGGTCGCGTTCTTCAGCGCCAACGTCGCCAAGGTCGCCGACGGCGGCTGGTTCCCGCTCGCGGTGGCGGCGGTGATGTTCACCGTGCTCACCACCTGGCGGCGCGGCATCGAGATCATGCGCGGTCGCAAGGAGGCGCTGCCGCGCGTCGCGCGCGACGAGCTCAACCTGGACCTCTCGGACATCCCGCGCGTGCCGGGCGCCGCGGTGTTCTTCAGCTCGACCCGCGTCGGCTATCCGGGCAGCTTCCTGCACAACCTGAAGCACAACAAGGTCGTGCACGAGCAGACGGTCTTCATGACGGTCGAGTTCGACGACGTGCCCCGCGTGCCCGACGACGAGCGGGTGGAGCTGCAGAAGGGCAACAGCGGCGTGCTGCGGCTGGTCGCGCACTTCGGCTTCCGCGAGGACCCGGACGTGCAGAAGGTGCTGCGCCTCGCGCGCCGCAAGGGGCTGGAGCTCGACGTCGACGACACCTCGTTCTTCACCAGCAAGCCGGTGATCGTGTCGGTCTCGCGGCGCGGGCCCTTCGGCTGGCGGCGCTCGCTGTTCGGCTGGATGATGCAGAACAGCCCGAGCGCGGCGAACTACTTCCGGCTGCCGCCCAACCGCGTGATCGAGCTGGGCTCGCAGGTCGCGATCTGAGCGGGCCGGGAAGGGCCGCGGCCGCGAGCCGCGCCGCGCGACGGTCGCGTCAGTCGAGCGCGGTGTCGAGCAGCACGCGCGCGAACGCGCCGTGGTCCACGTTGCCGCCGCACAGCGTGACGCCGATGCGCCGGCCGCGGATCGCCTCGGGTCGCTCGCGCGCGAGCCGCATCGCGGCGGCGAGGGCGGCTGCGCCCGCCCCCTCCGCGACGTTGTGCGTGTCGACGTAGAGCGCCTTCATCGCGCGCTCGACCTCGTCGTCGTCGACCTCGATCACCTCGTCGACGCGGCCGAGCATCAGCGACAGCGCGGTCGGGTCGGCGACGCGGCAGGCCATGCCGTCGGCGATGCGCGTCGAGACGGGCGCGTCGACCGGTCGGCCGGCCGCGATCGAGCGCGCGTAGGCGGGCGCGTGGGCCGAGACGACCCCGACGATCCGAACCCGCGCACCGAGCGCCTCGCGCGCGGCGAGCGCGCCGCACAGGCCCGAGCCGAGGCCGATCGGCACGAACGCGATGTCCAGCTCGGGCACCGCGCGGAACAGCTCGAGCCAGTAGGTGGCCACGCCGCGGACCAGGTCGCGGTGGAACGAGGGCACGCGGTGCAGGCCGCGCTCGGCGGCGAGCCAAGCCGCGTGCTCGGAGGCGTCCTGGAAGTCCTCGCCGTGCTCGACCAGCTCGGCGCCGAATGCGCGCATCGCCGCGTTCTTCTCGACGCTGTTGCCGCGAGGCACGACGATCGTCACCGGTACGCCGACCCGGCGCGCGGCGAACGCGAGCGACTGGCCGTGGTTGCCCCGCGTGGCCGAGACGATGCCCGGGCAGCGGGGCTCGCGGCGCGCGAGGCCGTCGAGGTAGACCAGCCCGCCGCGCACCTTGAACGCGCCGGTGGGCGTGTGGTTCTCGTGCTTGACCCAGACCTCGGCGCCGAGGCGGCGGGCGAGCAGCGGCCAGGCGTACTGCGGCGTGGGCGGCATCGCGGCGCGCACCAGCGCGGCGGCGGACTCGAGCTCGTCGAGCGAGGGCAGGGTGTCCACGCGGACCTCCGGGCGGGTGGGGGACCCGCAGTGTAGCGGCGGCCGATAGAATCGCCGGATGCCGACCGCCGCCACGCCCCTTCGCGACCCGCCCGTGCCCGCGACTGCGTCCGCGTCCGGTGCCGCGCGCCCGCGGCGCCTCGGGGCCGCGCTCGCGGCCATCGGCGTGGTCGCGGTGCTCGGCGCGATCTTCGCGCTCTACCTGCGCCCGGGCCTGACGCTCGACCTCGGCCAGCTGATGGCGTTCTGCGGATTCCGCTGAGACCCGCCGCGCGACACCCGCCGGCCCGCGCCGGCGGCCGGGGCTGCGGTATCATGCTGTATGGAAACACAGTATCTAGGCGGCCGTTCGCCGGCCCGTGACGCCGTTCGTTCCCGACCGACGGCAGGGGGCACCGCCCAGTCACGCGATAATCGACGCATGGCGACCCGCAAGAGCGACTACACCGAAGCCTCCATCCGTGTCCTGAAGGGCCTCGAGCCGGTCCGGCAGCGGCCGGGCATGTACACGCGGACCGACAACCCGCTGCACATCGTCCAGGAGGTCATCGACAACGCGGCCGACGAGGCGCTCGCCGGCCACGCGAAGCACATCGCGGTCACGCTGCTCGCCGACGGCGGCGTCGCGGTCGAGGACGACGGCCGCGGCATCCCGGTCGGGCTGCATCCCGACGAGGGCGTGCCCACCGTCGAGATCGTCTTCACGCGCCTGCACGCCGGTGGCAAGTTCGACAAGCAGTCGGGCGGCGCGTACAGCTTTTCCGGCGGCCTGCACGGCGTCGGCGTGTCGGTCACCAACGCACTGTCGACGACGCTGCGCGTGACCGTCTGGCGGCCCGACGATTCGGGCAACGGCGTGCACTCGATCGAGTTCGGCGGCGGCGAGGTGGTGCAGCGTCTGCAGTCGCGGCCCGCCGACAAGGGCGATCGCCGCAGCGGCACGCGCGTCGAGGTCTGGCCCGATCCGAAGTATTTCGACAGCCAGGCGCTGCCGGCCGGCGAGCTCGAGCGGCTGCTGCGCTCGAAGGCGGTGCTGCTGCCCGGCGTGAAGGTCACGCTCGCGGTCGAGAAGACCGGGCAGACCAAGGCCTGGCAGTACGCCGAGGGCCTGCGCGGCTACCTGTCCGAGGCGCTCGCGGCCGAAGGGGCCGGGCCCGCGCCCGGCGGCGAGGGCGGGCCGGTGGTGCCGCTCTTCGAGGGCGAGCAGTACGCCGACGGCGGCCACGAGACCTTCGCCGAAGGCGAGGGCGCGCAGTGGGTCGTCGCGTGGACCGAATCCGGGCCGCTGGTGCGCGAGTCGTACGTGAACCTGATCCCGACGCCGGCCGGCGGCACGCACGAGTCCGGGCTGCGCGAGGGGCTGTTCGGCGCGGTCAAGGGCTTCGTCGAGATCCACTCGATGCTGCCCAAGGGCGTCAAGCTGATGCCCGAGGACGTCTTCGCGCGTGCGAGCTTCGTGCTGTCGGCGAAGGTGCTGGACCCGCAGTTCCAGGGGCAGATCAAGGAGCGGCTCAACTCGCGCGACGCGCTGCGGCTGGTCTCGGGCTTCGCGAAGGGGCAGCTCGAGCTGTGGCTCAACCAGCACGTCGACTGGGGCCGCAAGCTCGCCGAGCTGGTGATCCGGCAGGCGCAGGCGCGCCAGCGCTCGGCGCAGAAGGTCGAGAAGCGCAAGTCCTCCGGTGTCGCGGTGCTGCCCGGCAAGCTCACCGACTGCGAGAGCACCGACCTCGACCGCAACGAGGTGTTC
>JBILTM010000185.1:0-9858 GCA_044371545.1 Burkholderiaceae bacterium | reverse complement strand
GTCGCGATCGCGCCCATGCCGCTCGCGGCCACGAGGCCGGTCGCCGCGCCTTCGAGGTCGGCGACGATGCGCGCGACGCGGCGGTGCAGCGGATTGCCGTAGCGCGTGTAGTAGGCCGGATGCATCGGCTCCGAGGCCATCCGCGCGAAGGCCTCGGCGTCGGCCGCGGTGAAGGTGGCCGACCACGGGATCGGAGGCGTGAGCGACGTGCCGTCGTGCAGCGCGTCATCCGCGTGCAGCAGCAGCGAGTCCGGGTGCAGCGGGCGGGAAGGGTCCATCGGGCTTGTCTGGTGCATCGGCGGCCATCATTGTGCCGCGTCGTGACCGCCCCCCGGAAACCCGCATGTCAAGGACATCCTTGTGCCAAAATAGGCACGGGAATAGGCCGCACCGACCGACATCTGTAAAATCGTGATCGGATCGGGCTCCGGAGGGAGAGGCACGGCCTTCGTCGTCGCTCGACAACCCGACACCTACACACCCATACGAGACACGGCTCTCGAGCACACCCGACGGAGGTCGATACATGAACAAGAGTGAACTGATCGAAACCGTATCCGCAGAGGCGGACATCAGCAAGGCGGCGGCCGAACGCGCGCTGAACGCGATCGTCACCGCGGTCGAGAAGGCGGTCACCAAGGGCGATCGCGTCACGCTGGTGGGCTTCGGCACGTTCTACTCGAGCAAGCGCGCGGCCCGCACCGGCAAGAATCCGCGCACCGGCGAGAAGATCAAGATCGCCGCGGCGACGGTGCCGAAGTTCTCGGCCGGCGCGGCCTTCAAGGCGGCGGTGAACAAGAAGAAGGCCAAGTGAGCCTCGCCTCGCCCGGCGCGAGGCCCCCCGACAGACGCCCCCGCCCGGGGGCGTTCGTTTTTCCGGCCGTTTCGGCCGATCCCGTTCAGCCGAGCCTGAGCGCGAGCACGCCGGCGAGGATCGACGCCGCGCCCGCCCACCGCATCGCGCCGACCCGCTCGCCGAGCATCGTGCGCGCGATGATCAGCGCGAACAGCACCGAGGTCTCGCGCAGCGCCGCGACCAGTGCGACCGGCGCGCGGGTCATCGCCCACAACGCGACGCCGTAGCCGAGCATCGACGCGACGCCCACGCCCATGGGTGCCGCGCCGCGCACCCGCGCGTAGTCGAGCAGCGGGCGGCCGTGGCGCGCGAGCACGACCGCGAACATCACCGGGCCCTCGAGCGCGGCGAGCCAGGCGACGTAGCTCCACGGCGTGGGCGCCGCGCGCGCGCCGGTCGAGTCGATCAGCGTGTAGGCGACGATCGTCGCCGCGGTCAGCAGCGCCCAGCCGAGCGAGCGGCGGCGCGCGTGGCGGTCGACGTCGCGCGCCCGAGCCAGGCCGATCGCGAGCACGCCCGCGCAGACCGCGACGACCCCGAGCCAGCCGATCGCCGCGGGCCGCTCGTGCAGCAGCGCGGCCGCGAGCAGCGCGGTGAACATCGGCGCGCTGCCGCGTATGATCGGGTATGCGAAACTCAGGTCGCCGCTGCGGTACGCGGCCGCGAGCGCGTGGTAGTAGACGCAGTGGACCGCGGTCGAGGCCGCGAGGCACGCGGTGGCGGTCGGCCCGGGCAGCGGCAGCAGCGCGACCGCGACGAGCGCCGGCAGCGCGACCCACGCGTGGATCAGCGTCGTCTCGAACAGCGGGTCGCCCCCGCGCTTGATCAGCGCATTCCAGCCCGCGTGCACCGCCGCGGCGAGCAGCACCGCGATCGTGACGTCCCAGCTCAACGCATCGGTTCCGGCATCGATCGATTCGACACCGTGCCCCCGGGGCTGTCAACGCGGCATGCCGCGGCGTGCCGTCGCCCGCGGGTTACCATCGCCCCGCTCGACGCTCGGGAGGAGGCGATGGATCCGATGAACGCGACTGCCGGCGTGATCGCGATCGACTGGGGCTCGTCGCGGCTGCGCGCGTGGCTGCTCGACGCCGACGGCACGGTCCGCGACCGGCGCGCGAGCGACGACGGCGCGATCGGCCTGCCGCACGACCGGTTCGATGCGGTGCTCGCGCGCACGGTCGGCGACTGGGCCGCCGCGCGGCCGGGCGCGCCGATGCTCGCCTGCGGCATGGTGGGCGCGCGCGGCGCGTGGATGGAGGCGCCCTACGTCGACGTGCCGGCGGGCGTCGACACCATCCGCTCGCGGCTCGCGCACGTCGCGACCTCGCTCGGTCGCCCGCTCGCGATCGTCGGCGGCCTGCGCAGCGGCGAGCCCGACGTGCTGCGCGGCGAAGAGACGCAGGCGCTCGGCACCGGCCTCGCCGACGGGCTGCTCTGCATGCCGGGCACGCACGCGAAGTGGCTGCGGCTGCGTGGCGGCATCGTCGACGCGTTCGCCACCTGGTTCACCGGCGAGCTCTACGAGCTGCTCGGTTCGCACGGCAGCCTCGCGAAGGCGTTCGGCGAGTCGGCGCCGATCGACGAGGGCGGCTTCGATGCGGGCGTCGCGCAGGCGCTCGCGCCGCACGCCGACGCGCGCTGGCTGCACGCGCTGTTCGGCTTTCGCGCGCGCGTGGTGGGACAGGGCGTGCCGGGGGCGCAGGAGCGCTCGCGGCTGTCGGGCTGGCTGCTCGCGACCGAACTGCGGCAGGCGCTGCTCGGCCCGCTCGGCGCCGAGGTCGAGCCGGGCCGGCCGCTGGTGCTGGTCGCCGACGCGCGGCTCGCGGGGCTGTACGAGCACACGCTCGCGTCGGTGCGCGCGACGCTGCCCGGCGATCGGCGCGAGCGCCTGCCCGAGCGCTTCGTGCGGGCCGACGCCGACTGCGCGGCCCGGGGGCTCTGGCGGATCGCGACCGGACGCTGAGCGCCCGGCGGGCCGATCCGCGCGCGCGTCAGCGCGGTGTCGTCGCGTCGTCGTCGAGCAGCCGGTCGACGCGCGCGAGCCGCGCGTCCATGTCGGTCGGCACCGTGCCCGCGGCCGGGGTCGGGCGCCGGCGGTTGCTGGTGCGCCACAGCACGGTCGCGCCGATCGCGAGCAGCACCGCCGGGCCCGCCCACAGTGCGAGGTTGCGCACCGAGAAGGTCGGCCGGTAGAGCACGAACTCGCCGTAGCGCTCGACCAGGTGCGCCTTGATCTGCCGATCGTCCTTGCCCGAGGCCATCTGCCGCAGCACCTCGTTGCGCAGGTCGATCGCGAGCTCCGCGTTCGAGTCGGCGAGGGTCTGGTTCTGGCACACCAGGCAGCGCAACTCGGCGGCGAGCGCGCGGAAGCGTTCGCTGCGCACCAGCTGCTCGACCTGTTCGGGCGTCATGCCCGCGGGCGGGCCGGGGGGCGTGCCCGAGGACTGCGCGAACGCCGTGGCGGCGAGCGCGACCAGCAGCGCGGCGAGCGCCGCCCTCATCGCGACAGCTCCCGCACCAGCGGCAGCAGCTTGCCCTGCACGACCTCGGGCGTGAGCGGCCCGACGTGCTTGAAGCGGATCGTGCCGGTGCGGTCGACGAGGAAGGTCTCGGGCACCCCGTAGACCCCGTAGTCGAACGCGACCGCGCCGGTGCGATCGGCGACGACCGCCGCGTACGGGTCGCCGTGCTTCGCGAGCCAGCCGGTCGCCGCGCCCGGCTCGTCCTTGTAGTTGAAGCCGACGATCGGAAGCACCTTGTCGCGCGACATCTGCAGCAGCACCGGGTGCTCGACGAGGCAGGGCACGCACCATGACGCGAACACGTTCAGCAGCCAGACCTGCCCCGCCATCGCCTTCGGCGACCACGCGCGTTCGGGCGCGCGCAACTCCGGCAGCGAGAACGCCGGCGCGGGCTTGCCGATCAGCGGCGAAGGGATCTCGCGCGGGTCCTTCCACAGGCCGACCAGCAGGAACACCGAGAGCAGCGCGAACAGCGCGATCGGGACCAGGTACCGGAGCGAGCGCATCGACCCCGCCCCGGCCTCAGGCCGTCGCGCCGACGCGCTCGCCCGCCTTCGCGGTGGCGCGCTGCGCGCGGTAGCGGCGGTCGGAGATCGCGATGAAGCCGCCGATCGCCATCATGAAGCAGCCGGCCCAGATCCAGTCGACGTACGGCTTGACCCAGGCCTTCACCGTCCAGCGCCCGTCGGGCAGGACCTCGCCGAGCGAGACGTACAGGTCGCGCGTCAGCCCGCTGTCGATCGCGGCTTCGGTCATCACCATCTGCGTCGTGCTGTAGAAGCGCTTCTCGGGCAGAAGGTCGAAGAGCGCGCGCCCGTCCTTCGAGACCTGGATCCGGGCCTGGATCGCGCGGTAGTTCGGACCCTGGACCTCCTGCAGCGTCAGCATCCGCAGCTCGTAGTCGCGCACCGTCACCGTCTGGTTCGGCCCGAGCGCCGCGTCGATCTCGACGTCGAGCGTCATCACGCTGGCCACGCCGATGCAGAAGACGCCGACGCCCGAGTGCGCGACGATCATTCCCCAGAAGCCGCCGGGCAGCGAGCGCAGCCGCGCGCCCCATCCGGGCGCCTTGACCTGCGAGGCGCGGTCGATCACCGCCACCACGCTCGCGGCGACCAGCCACAGCCCGAGGAAGATGCCGATCGCGAACGCGGCCGCGCCGAGTGCCGAGCCGCCCGAGTGCCCGCTGCCGAAGCGGCCCGAGACGAGCACGAAGCCGAGCGCCGCGACGACCGCGATCGCGAACGCCCACTTGAGCCGCGCGGCGAGCTGCGGCACCGGCGCGTCGCGCCAGCGTGCGATCGGGCCCACGCCCATCAGGAACGCGGCCGGCGCCATCAGCGGGAAGAACACCGCCTCGAAGTAGGGCGGGCCGACCGAGATCTTGCCCAGCCCGAGCGTGTCGAGCACCAGCGGGTACATCGTGCCCAGCAGCACCGAGCCGGCCGCGGTCGCCATCAGCACGTTGTTGGCGAGCAGGTAGCCCTCGCGCGAGCTCGGCGCGAACGACACCGGCGCGACGTTGCCGGTGATGCCTGGCCCGCGCATCGCGAAGAGCACCAGCGAGCCGCCGACGACCACCACCAGGAACGCGAGGATGAACACGCCGCGGGTCGGGTCGGTCGCGAACGCGTGGACCGAGGTCAGCACGCCCGAGCGCACGAGGAAGGTGCCGAGCAGCGACAGGCTGAACGCGGCGATCGCGAGCAGCAGCGTCCAGGCCTTGAACGCGCCGCGCCGCTCGGTGACGACCAGCGAGTGGATCAGCGCGGTGCCGACCAGCCACGGCATGAACGACGCGTTCTCGACCGGGTCCCAGAACCACCAGCCGCCCCAGCCGAGCTCGTAGTAGGCCCAGGCGCTGCCGAGCGCGATGCCCATCGTGAGGAAGCACCACGCCGCGGTCGTCCACGGCCGCGCCCAGCGCGTCCACGCGGCGTCGACCCGGCCGCCCAGCATCGCCGCGATCGCGAACGCGAAGGCGACCGAGAAGCCCACGTAGCCCATGTAGAGCATCGGCGGGTGGATCACCATGCCCGGGTCCTGCAGCAGCGGGTTCAGGTCGCGGCCGTCCGGCGGGGGCGGGAACTGCCGCAGGAACGGGTTGGAGGTGAACAGCATGAACGCCAGGAAGCCGATCGCGACCAGCCCGAGCACGCCGAGCACGCGCGCGCGGAACGCGATGGGCAGCTGCCCGCCGAAGGCGTTGACCGCGGCCGTCCAGCCGGCGAGCATCAGCGCCCACATCAGCAGCGAGCCTTCGTGCGAGCCCCAGGACGCGGCGATCCGGTACTCTACCGGCAGCAGCGAGTTCGAGTTGTTCGCGACGTTGATCAGCGTGAAGTCGTTCGCGACGAACGCGCTCGCGAGCGCCACGAACGCGAGCACGATCAGCGCGAACTGCGCGTTCGCCGCGTTCGCGCCGGTGCGCATCCAGGCGGCGTCGGAGCGCGCGGCCCCGAGCAGGCCGCCGAGCGCCTGCACGACCGAGACCGCGAGCGCGAGCCAGAGCGCGAAGTGGCCGAGTTCGCCGATCATTGCTGCTTCACCGTGCCCGACTGCACCGGGTGCCCCGCCTGCTTGAGCGCCTCGGCGGCCTCGGGCGGCATGTAGTTCTCGTCATGCTTGGCGAGCACCTCGGACGCCTTGAACACGCCGTCCGGCCCGATCTGCCCCTGCGCGACCACGCCCTTGCCCTCCTTGAACAGGTCGGGCAGCGTGCCGCGGTAGACGACCGGGATCGCCTGCGCGTTGTCGGTCACCTTGAAGCGCACGTCGAGCCCGTCGCGCTGCAGGCTGCCCGGCTCGACGAGGCCGCCGATGCGGAACGCCCGGCCCTGCGGCGCCTCGTTCCTCGAGACCTGCGTCGGCGTGAAGAAGAACACGATGTTCGAGGACAGCGCGTAGAGGACCAGGCCGACCGCGGTCGCGATCACGGCGAGGCCGACGGCGATCCAGGCTAAGCGCTTCTGGCGCGGGGTCATCCCGCGGGGGGCGGGGGGCGATGCGGCGTTCATCGGGGTGCTGCGTCCGATAGGTGGGGCGTTCGGCGCGCGCGGCTCAGCCGCGCTCGTCCTCGTCGAAGTCGCGCTCGCGCTCGACGCGCGCGAGCGCCTGCCTGCGCCGGCGCACGAGCGCTACGATCTCGATCACGATCGCGGCGGCGGTCAGCGCGTAGGCGACGCCGACGAAGGTCCAGTGGTGCTCGGTCATGGCGCGGTCATGGGACGTCTAGGTCGCCGCGCCGCCGGCGAGCTGACGCACCCACCGGGTGTGCCGCTCGCGCTCGAGGATGATCGAGCGCACGCGGTGCAGCGCGGCCGCGATCGTGTACATCCAGGCGGCGAGGCTCATCAGCAGCATGCCGGTGAGCATCGTCGAGGCCATCTTCGGCGCGGCCGTCAGGCTCACGCTCGCGCCCTGGTGCAGCGTGTTCCACCAGCGCACCGAGAAGTAGATGATCGGCACGTTGACCACGCCGACCAGCAGCAGCAGCGCGCCGGCGCGGTCGGCCCGCTGCTCGTCCTCGATCGCGGCGATCAGCGCCATGTAGCCGAGGTAGAGGAACAGCAGGATCAGCGTCGAGGTGAGCCGCGCGTCCCAGACCCAGTAGGTGCCCCAGGTCGGGCGGCCCCAGATCGCGCCGGTCCACAGCGAGATCGCGGCCATCAGGGCGCCGGTCGGCGCGAGCGCGCGGCACATCATCGCCGACAGCCGCGTGCGGAAGCCGAGCGTGAGCACCGCGTAGCCGGCCATCACCACGTAGACGAACATCGCCATCCAGGCCGAGGGCACGTGGATGAAGATGATCCGGTAGACCTCGCCCTGCTGGAAGTCGGCGGGCGCGATGCCGAAGCCGACCCACAGCCCCGCCGCGGCGAGCGCGATCGCTGCCGCGGCGAACCACGGCACCATCGCCCCGGCGAGCGGGTAGAAGGTCTGCGGGGCGGCGAAGCGGAAGGCGTTCATGGGGGTGGCGTCATTCGACCGAGATGCGCAACGCCTGGGCCGCCACGGGCGGCGCCGCGAGCGCGACCGCCAGCATACCAGCGGCCAGCAGCGCGAGATGCGCCTGGGGGGACAGCCCGCTCGCCTGCGCCTCGACCGCGCCGGCGCCGAAGACCAGCACCGGCACGTAGAGCGGCAGGCACAGCACCGTGACCAGGGTCGGGCCGGCGCGCAGCCCGAGCGTGAGCGCGCCGGCGATCGCGCCCAGGCCGAGCAGGATCGGCGTGCCGAGCGCGAGCGAGGCGAGCATCGTCGGCAGCGCTCCCTCGGGCAGCGAGAACGCGACCCCGAGCACCGGCGTCAGCACGATCAGCGGCAATGCGGTCACCAGCCACGCGGCGACCAGCTTGCCGGCGACGATCAGCGGCAGCGAACGGCCGCTCGCGATCATCGCGTCGAGCGTGCCGTCGGCGTGGTCGTGCTCGAAGAGCCGCGGCAGCGCGAGCATCGTCGCGAGCAGCGCGGCGACCCAGATCACCCCCGGCCCGATGCGCATCAGCCACTCGCGCTGCGGGCCGACCGCGAGCGGGAACATCGAGCAGGCGAGCACGAAGAAGCCGAGCACGTTGAGCGCGTCGCTGCGCCGGCGCATCGCCAGGCGCAGGTCGCGGCGCAGCGCCCATGCGAACGCGCCGAGCTCGGTCATCGGGCGGGCGCCCCGTGCTCGGCGCGCGTCGCCGTCGCCGCCGCGCGACGCGGCGCGAACGCGTCGAGCCGCAGCTCGCGCACCCGGCCCGCGCTCGGCGAGACCGGCAGGTGCGTGGCGACGATCGCCGCGCCGCCGCGCGCGAGGTGGGCGTCGAGCATGTGCGCCAGGAGCGTCGCGCCGTCGCGGTCGAGCGCGGCGCTCGGCTCGTCCATCAGCCACAGCGGGCGCACCGGCGCGCGCAGCGCGAGCGCGAAGCGCGCGAGCGAGAGCCGCTGGCGCTGCCCCTGTGACAGCCGCCGCGTCTCGATGTCGCGCTGGCGTGCGAGCCCCACCTCGTCGAGCGCGGCACGCAGCGTCGCATCGCCCGCGTCCGCGGTGACGGTGCCGTCGAGCGCGGCCGACAGCGCCAGGTTCTCGACCGCGGTCAGCTCGCCCTTGGCCGCGCCGGCGTGGCCCTGGTAGAGCGCGACGTCGCACAGGCGGCGCGGCTTCACCGGCCCCGCGCCGGTCGCGAGCGTGCCGGCGGCGAGCGGCGCGAGCCCGAGCAGCGCGCGCAGCAGGCTGCTCTTGCCCGAGCCGTTCGGGCCGAGCAGCAGCAGCAGCTCGGACGCCGCGAGCTCGAACGACAGGCCCGCGAACAGGCGGCGCTCGCCGCGCGACAGCGCGAGGCCCTCGGCGCGCAGACCGTCGAACGCGACGGCCGTCGTCAATCGACCACCGTGTCGATCAGCACCCGCAGGTCGCTCGCGCCGGCGCGCACCGGCGCCGAGGCGCCCTGCAGGTCGCCGGGCTTCGCGCTCGCCTCGCCGCTGCGCGACACGCGCGCGAGCACGACCACCTGCGTGCCCGGCGCGATCGCGGACAGCCTTGCCGCGGGGCTCATCGCCATCCGGTCGTCGAGCGTGAACTCGAGCGGCAGGTCACCTGCGCGGGCCCGCAGCACCGCGACCGGCGGGCCGACCGGGCGCCCGGTGTCGTCGATCGTGCGGGCGACGACGAAGAGCGTGTCGTCAGGCCGCGGCCGGCCCTCGAGGCGACGCTCGAGCTCGATGCGGCCGCGCAGCGCGCCGGGGCCGCCCGCCATCGCGGGCGCTGCCCCCGCGCCGGCCGCGGCCGGAGGCGTCGCGTCGCCCGGGGCGGCCTGCGGCGCGGCGGCCTGCGGCGCCGCGTCGCGCGGCCCGACCTGCGGCGGGCGGCCCGCCTTCAGGTCCGCGACGAAGCCCGCGACCTGCTTCGCCTGCTCGGAGTCCGCCGGCAGCACCTCGAGCAGGCGAGTCCAGAGCCCGATCGCGGCGGCGTAGTCGCGCCGCGAGACCTCGTAGGCGCCGGCGAGCGCGAGCGCCTTCGGGTTGCGGGCGTCGATCGCGAGCGCCTCGCGGATCAGCGCGATCGGCCGGCCCTCGAGCACGGCGCCCTGCGCCTGCGCGAGCGCGTCGGCATAGTCGACACGCACCTGCGCGTCGCCGGGCGCCAGCGACATTGCCCGCTCGAAGGCGTCGCGGGCCTCGTCGGCGCGGCCGCGGGCGAGCTCGGCGCGGCCGAGCAGCCGCCAGGCGTCGAGGTCCTTCGGCTCGCGGGCGAGGCGCGTGCGCAGGTCGACCACCAGCTCGTCGAGCGAGGCCGGCTCGCGCGGGGCGGCGGCGAATTCGGGCGAGACTGCCTCGGGCGCACCGGACAGCAGGTAGAGCCCGAAGGTCGGCACGATGAGGACGGCCGCCAGGGCAGCGGCCGTCCACGGGCGGCGCGCCACGGTGGCGGGTGCCTGTGCCGCCGGGGACGCGGCGAGCTCGTCTTCGGCCTGTGCGGAGAATTCGGCCATC
>JBILTM010000355.1:0-2807 GCA_044371545.1 Burkholderiaceae bacterium | reverse complement strand
GTCGTCGAGCTCGGACAGGTGCTCGCCGGCCCGTTCGCCAGCGCGATCTTCGCGGACCTCGGCGCCGAGGTGATCAAGATCGAGCGGCCCGAGGTCGGCGACGACGCGCGGCAGATGGGCCCCGCGTTCCGCGGCGGCGACTCGCTCGCGTTCCAGGTGTTCAACCGCGGCAAGCAGTCGGTGGTGATCGACCTGAAGTCGGCCGAGGGCCTCGCCGCGCTCGACGCGATCGTCGCCGGGGCGGACATCCTCGTGCACAACCTGCGGCCCGGCGTGCCCGAGGCGCTCGGCCTCGACGGTCCGACGCTGTGCGCGCGCCACCCGCGGCTGGTCTACTGCGGCATGTCGGCGTTCGGGCACGTCGGCCCGCTCGCGATGCGCCCGGGCTACGAGCCGCTGCTGCAGGCCTGGAGCGGCCTGTCGAGCATCAACGGCGAGCCCGACGGCCCGCCGATCCGCAGCGGCGCGTCGATCTGCGACCAGGGCACCGGCATGTGGATCGTCATCGGTGCGCTGTCGCTGCTGCACCGGCGCACGCTCACCGGCCGCGGCGGCGTCGTGCAGGGCTCGCTCGCCGAGACGGCGCTGTCCTGGCTCGCGCAGAAGGGCGACGCCTGGGCCAACGAAGGCAGGCTGCCCGAGCGCCACCCCTCGGGCCATCCGAGCTTCGTGCCCTACGAGGCGTTCGACGCGTCCGACGGGCCGTTCCTGATCTGCGCGGGCAACAACCGGCTGTTCGCGAAGCTCGCGGCGGTACTCGGCCACCCGGAGTGGGCGGCCGATGCGCGCTTCCGCACGAACCGCGACCGGCTCGCGAACCGGGCCGCACTGCTCGGACCGCTGCGCGAGGTGCTGCGCACGCGGCCGCGCAGCGCGTGGCTCGAGGCGCTCGAGGCGGCCGGCGTGCCCTGCGCACCGATCCACACCGTGCCCGAGGCGCTGTCGCAGCCCCAGGTCGCCGCGCTGGGCCTGGTGCAGCCGGTGCCGGGCGGCGACGGCATGACGCTGACCGGGCTGCCGCTGTCCTTCGACGGCGAGCGGCCGGCGATCCGCGGGCCGGCCCCGGCGCTCGGCGCCGACACCGCGCGGCACGTCCGCGGCCGGCCGCCCCACTGAAGGGCGCGGGGCACCACGCCAGCGCACCCGGCCGTAGAATCGCCGCCGGCACGGCTCTTGCAGCCACGCTCGCGATGCGGCGCCGATTCCCGGCCGGCCGCGCGCACTTCCAGGAGAGCCCTCCGATGCCCGTCCGCCACTCGTCCGCCCGGCTCGTCGCCGCCCTTGCGCTCGGGGCGGGGCTGTTCGCCGCCGCGCCCGCGTCCGCGCAGGAGACGAAGATCCGCTTCCAGCTCGACTGGCGCTTCGAGGGCCCCGCGGCGCTGTTCACGCTGCCCGCGAAGAAGGGCTACTTCAAGGACGAGAAGCTCGACGTCACGATCGACGCGGGCAACGGCTCGGGCGGCACGATCACGCGGGTGGCCACCGGCACCTACGACATGGGCTTCGCCGACATGGCGGCGCTGATGGAGTTCTGGGGCAACAACCCGACCGCGCCCGCCAAGCCGGTCGCGGTGATGATGGTCTACAACAACACGCCGGCCGCGGTGCTCGCGCTGAAGAAGTCGGGGATCAAGACGCCCGCCGACCTCGCCGGCAGGAAGCTCGGCGCGCCGGTGTTCGACGCCGGCCGCAAGGGCTTCCCGATCTTCGCGAAGGCCAACGGCATCGACCTCGGCAAGATCCAGTGGACCTCGATGGACCCGCCGCTGCGCGAGACGATGCTGGTGCGCGGCGACGTCGACGCGATCACCGGCTTCTACTTCACCTCGCTGCTGAACCTGAACGCGCGCGGCGTCAAGGACGAGGACGTGGTGATCCTGCCGTACCCGCAGTACGGCGTGAAGCTGTACGGCAACGCGATCATCACCACCGAGGAGTTCCTGAAGAAGAACCCCGAGGCGGTGAAGGCGTTCCTGCGCGCGTTCTCGAAGGGCGTGAAGGACGTGATCGCCGACCCGTCGGCCGGCATCGCGAGCGTCAAGGACCGCGACGGCCTGATCGACGTCGCGCTCGAGACGCGCCGGCTCAAGCTCGCGCTCGCCGGCAGCGTGCTCACCTCGGACGCGAAGGCAGAGGGCTTCGGCGAGGTCTCGCCGCCGCGGCTCGCGCTGATGGCCTCGCAGGTCAACGACGCCTACGGCCTCAAGGAGCGCGTGCAGCCCGACCGCATCTTCGTGCAGGGCCTGCTGCCGTCGAAGGACCAGCGCAACATCTTCGGCAAGTGACGGCGGCGCCGCGATGAGCGCCGCCGCGCCGAACTTCGTCGACTTCCGCGACGTCTGGCTCGCCTACAACGACGAACTCGCCGCGCGCAACGAGTTCGCGGTCGAGGACATCTCGCTGCAGACGCACGACGGCGAGTTCATCGCGATCGTCGGGCCCTCGGGCTGCGGCAAGTCGACGTTCATGAAGCTCGCCACCGGGCTCAAGCGCCCGACGAAGGGCAGCGTGACGATCGCCGGCCAGCCGGTCACCGGTCCGCTGAAGATCGTCGGCATGGCGTTCCAGGCGCCGACGCTGCTGCCCTGGCGCACGACGCTCGACAACGTGCTGCTGCCGCTCGAGATCGTCGAGCCGTATCGCTCGAACTTCAAGGCGAAGCGCGGGGAGTACGCCGAGCGGGCGCGCAAGCTGCTCGCCACCGTTGGCCTGCAGGGCTACGAGGACAAGTTCCCGTGGCAGCTGTCGGGCGGCATGCAGCAGCGCGCGTCGATCTGCCGCGCGCTGATCCACGAGCCGAGGATGCT
>JBILTM010000029.1:0-33500 GCA_044371545.1 Burkholderiaceae bacterium | reverse complement strand
CGTCGACGGTAATACCTCCGAGGCGGCGCCATGTCGACCACCCTGACGTCCAAGGGCCAGGTGACGATCCCCAAGCACATCCGCGACGCGCTCGGCCTCGGCCCTGGCAGCGCGGTGGACTTCGAGCTCGACGACCAGGGCCGGGTCGTCCTCAAGCCCGCCCGCGCACCGCGCGGCCGCCGGTCACCCGACCGCTTCGAGGCCGCCCGCGGCAAGGCCACCGTCGCATGGCGCACGGACACGTTGATGCGCCTGCTGCGCGACGCCGGATGATCCTCGTCGACACGAATGTCCTGATCGACGTCCTCGAGGACGACCCGCGGTGGGCGGACTGGTCGATCTCGCAACTGCGAGCCCAGTCGCAGATCCACGCACTGGCCATCAACCCGGTCGTCTACGCGGAACTGTCGCTCGCATTCGAGCGCTGGGAAGAGCTCGACGCCGCCGTCGACCAACTCGAGCTCGCATTCGAGGAGATCCCGAAACCCGCGCTGTTCCTGGCCGGCAAGGCCTTCGCGCGCTACCGCGCGGCCGGCGGCGCGCGCACGACCGTGCTGCCGGACTTCATGATCGGCGCGCACGCTGCCGTGAGCGGGATGCCGCTGCTGACGCGCGACGCGCGGCGGTACGCGACGTACTTCCCGACGGTCAGGCTGGTGGCGCCGGCGGTGCGCTGACTCGGCCATCGCGTCGCGCGTCCGCGCAGCGCCACCGCGTCCTGCTCGCCTGCGCAACACGACGCGGCCGGCACCTCAGCGCCGGACGATCGGAGGCAGTCCCGACACCTTGCCGGATACGAGCCTGCACGCCTCGATCAGGTCGCCGACGATCCGATCGTCGAGCGCGAGCGCGCCCTCGTATTCCGCACGATTGCGAAGGTGGTGGCACCGGTCGAGCACGCGCCACACTTCGGGGCCGAGGCCGAGCGTGTGGGGCAGGCACTGGAAGACGATGTAGCGGTTGCCCGCACGGTACCCGTGCCAGCGCAGCGCGGCGAGACTCAGCGCGTGCGCGGCGTTGTAGGCGAGATCGAAGCGACTTTCGAGCGCCAGAGCGGGGGTCGCCGCATCGGTCAGCCGCGCGTTCCCGGACCTCAAGAGGCCTTCGAACTCGTCCGCGTCGGGCGGTTCCGCGCGCAGGGGCCGACCCGGCCCGGCGAGGTTATCGAGCGGCGAGGACATCGTCGCTGCCGATCAGCCAGATCCTCGACTGCTCGAGCACCTTGCGCAAGAACGCATCGCCCCGCTTCACCCGCTTGGCGAACTCCTGCGACGAGTAGATCGTCGGGTTGACCTTGCGGCCGAGTCGCTCGGTCAGCGGGTCGACGGCTGCAAACACCTCCGGGTATCCGAGCGCGTCGCCGATCAGCATCAGGTCAATGTCGCTGCTCGCGGTGTCCCGGCCTTTCGCGACCGAGCCGAACACGAACGCCGCACGGATCGCGTCGCCGAGCGGCACCAGCGCCGCACGAAGGGGCGCAGCCAGCCCCACCGTCTTGATCGCGATGCCGTGCAACTCGTCGAAGATCGGCGAAGCGGGATCGGCCTGGTAGTGCTTCTGCCGGCCCGAGGTCCGGACCGTCACCAGCCCGCTCGCCGACAGGCGCGCGAGCTCCCGCTGCACCGCCCCCGACCCCGATCCGGTGAGCGCGATCAGCTCGCTCGCATAGAAGCTGCGCTCGGGCTGCCCGAACAGCAGGCCGAGCACGCGCTGCTGCGTGCTGCCGAACAGCGCATCGGCGAGCCCGGTGACGACCGGGCGGTCGAGCGCCGAGTCGTTGGCGTGCAAGGCGGCTGTTCGTCCCATATTGGGCATGATCATACCCGAATCGGGCATGATGCGGGACAGCGATCCCGGGTCGCCGACGCCTACGCCCGCGCGACCCGCACCGGCAGCGCCGTCACCCCGCGAAAGACCAGCGAGTCGAGCCACTCGTGCTCGGCGGTCGCCGGCTCGATCGAGCGGTAGCGCGCGAGCAGGGCCGGCAGTGCGACCTCGCCCTCGGTGCGCGCGAGCGGGAAGCCCAGGCAGATGTGCATCCCGAAGCCGAACGCGAGGTGGGGCGGCCCCTCGCGGGTCAGGTCGACGCGGTCGGGATCCGGGTAGGCGCGCGGGTCGCGGTTCGCGGAGTTCAGCATCAGGAACACCCGCTGGCCGGGCTCGAGCGTGCGACCGTGCATCGCGTGCGGCTCGACGACGATGCGCACCTGCGCGCCGGACGGACCGTCGTAGCGCAGCAGCTCCTCGACCGCGCGCGGCGCGAGCGACGGGTCCGCCCGCAGCCGCGCCATCTCGCCGGGAAAGCGCATCAGCGCGAGCATCCCGTTGGCGATGTGATTGGTCGTGGTCTCGTGGCCGGCGAACAGCATCAGGATGCAGGTGGCGACCAGCTCGTCGTCGCTGAAGCCATCGTCGCCGTCACGCACCCGGATCAGTTCGGTGATCGCGTCGTCGCGCGGCTCGCGGCGGCGCTCGGCGATCATCTCGCCGAAGAACGCCGCCATCTCGCGGGTCGCGGCCTGCGCGGTGTCGTACTTCTCCGCCTGCGTGCGCGCCGAGCCGATGAACTGGGCGATCTCGTCGGACAGCCGCTTCACGTGCGCGAGGTGCTCGCGCGGCACGCCGAGCATCTCCATGATCACGAGGCACGGCAGGGGGCCGGCGAAGTCGGCGATCAGGTCGATCTCGTCGCGGCCGTCGACGCGATCGAGCAGCCACTGCGACAGCTCGGCGGCCTTCCCGCGCATCCCCTGCATCGACTTCACGGTGAAGACCTTGCTCGCGAGCCGGCGCAGCCGCGTGTGCTCGGGCGGGTCCTTGAAGACCATCCACAGCGACAGGTAGCGGACGATGTCGGCGATGCGCTCGGCCTCGGGCCCGGGCATCGCGCGGAAGAACGGCCGCAGCCGGTCGGAGGACACGCGCTCGCGGTCCAGGCACACCGCCTTCACGTCGTCGTAGCGGGTCAGCACCCAGCTGCGCAGCCGCGGGTGCCAGTGGCACGGATCCTCGTCGCGCAGCCGCGCGAAGGTCGGGAACGGATCGGCCCGGACCGCCGGGTCCTCCGGGCGCCAGTCGATCGACGGTGTCGGGGTGATGCTCATCGCCGTACAACCTCAGGGCATGTCGTGCAGGCCGCGCCCGAGCAGCGCGACGAAGCGGCGGGCGAGCTGCCGGGGCGACGCCGCGCCCTCGGGCCGGTACCAGGTCTGCGACCAGTTGAGCGCGCCGAGCAGCATCAGCCGCAGCGCGCGCCGGTCGGTGCGAGGGGGCAGCGGCAGCGCGTCGACCAGCGCGGTCCACAGCGACTCGTAGCGGTCGCGCTGCGCGACCAGCGCGCGCTCGACCGCCGGCACGTCGCCCGGCCGCACGCGCACGACGACGCGCGCGTAGTCGTCGTCGCGCAGGATCGCCTCGAGGTGCGCGACGCAGGCGGCCTCGAGACGACGCCACGGGTCGTCGTGGCGGCCGAGCGCGGCCTCGGCCGCGTCGCACACGCGCTCGACGCCGCGCGCGTAGACCGCGGCGAGCAGCTCGTCCTTGGTCGCGAAGTGGCAGTAGAGCGATCCGGGCAGCATGCCGACCGCGGCCGCGATCTCGCGCATCGTCGTGCCTGCGTAGCCCTGCCGGCAGAACAGGCGCGCGGCCGCGTCGAGCACCAGCGGCGCGCGGCTGTCCGCGTGGACGATGCGGGCGCGCGTGGCGGCGGTGGTGGCGGCGGTCACCGGGCGTCGCGCTTCTTCATCGCGCGGCAGTCGATCGCCGCCGCGCGCGGGTCCTCACCGTCGGCGAAGATCCGGTTCTTCTGGATCTTGTTGGTCGGCGTGACCGGCACGGCCTCGCGGAACGCGACCCAGCCCGGCGCCTTGTAGTACGCGAGCTCGGCCAGGCAGTGCCGGACCAGCGCCTGCGCGGTCGCCGCGTCGGGCGCGGTGCCCTCGGCGGGCACGACCACCGCCATCACCTCCTCGTCGCGCATCTCGTCGGGCACCGGCATCACGGCGACCCGCGACACCGACGGGTGCACCGCGAGCACCGCCTCGACCTCGCTCGCCGAGATGTTCTCGCCCGACCTTCGGACCATGTCCTTGCGTCGGTCGACGAAGTGCAGCATCCCGGTCGCGTCGCGGGTGACGACGTCGCCGGTGTGGAACCAGCCGCCGCGCCACGCGGTCGCGGTCGCCTCGGGGTCGTCGAGATACTCGCGGAAGAAGCCGCGCCGCGGGTCGTCTCCGGCGCAGCGCACGACGAGCTCGCCCGGCGCGCCGTCGGGCACGTCGCGGTCCGCGTCGTCGACGACCCGCGCCTCCAGCGACGCGACCGACCGGCCGAACGCGCGCGTGTGCACCCGCCGCGGCTCGACGTTGTCCGCCAGGAACCGCCCGGTCTCGGTCATGCCCCAGACCTCGACCAGCGGGAAGCCGAAGCGCGCCTCGAACGACGCGTGCAGCGTCGGGTCGCAGCCGGCGCCGAGCCCGAAGCGGATCGCGTGCCGGCGCTCCCAGTCGGACGGCGGCTGCTTGAACAGCGACGGCGGCATGATGCCCAGGTAGTGGATCGCGGTCGCGCGCGAGCGCACGCAGTCCTCCCACCAGGTCGCCGGATGGAACCGGTCGGGCACGACCAGGCAGTTGCGGGTCAGGATCGCGGTCGCGAGCGACACGATCCCGCAGTTCATGTGGAACACCGGCAGCGGGTTCAGCAGGCGGTCCTGCCCGGTGCGCCAGTCGAACCGCCCGCCGAGGTCGCGGTACCAGGCGCCCGCGCCCAGCGCGTAGCCGTCGGTCAGCACGCACCCCTTGGGCCGGCCGGTCGTGCCGGAGGTGTAGAGGATCGCGAGCTCGGCGTCCCCAGGCTCGGCGGGCGCGGCCATGGGCGTCGGCGCGGCCGGCAGCTCGCGCTCGATCGCGTCGACGTCGACGACCGGCAGCGAGGCGAGCGCCGGATCGGCCGCGATCGCGTCGCGCACCGCATCGCGCCGTGGGCCGACGCACACCGCGAGCCGCGCGTGCGAGTGCCCGAGCGCGTAGCGGATCTCGGCGCCGCGGTGGTCCGGGTTCAGCGGCACGATCGACGCACCGAGCCGGTTCAGCGCGAGGAGGTGGAAGAAGTGGCGCGGATGGTTGCCCACGCCGAGCGCGACGCGGTGGCCCGCGCCCCAGCCGGCCCGGCCGTACAGCCCCGCCAGCCGGTCGACCTCGCGGCCGGCCTCCTCGAAGGTCCACTCCCGGCCGCCGGACAGCGCCGACTCGGCCAGGAACGCCGCCTGCGGCGCCGTCTCGCGGGCTGCGGCGAACGCGTCGTGCAGCGTCTCCATGCGTCGTTCCATCGGCCTCCCCGCAGGCGATCCCGTGGTGCGGCCGTGCGCCGGGGCGTCGACCGCATCCGAAGTTTAGCAAACAACCGTTTGGTGTAGAGCGGATCTTGGTAGAGTGCGGACATCCCCACGGACACGGACGGCGCCCGCCGGCGCCGCAACGGCCATGAGCACTCACGACGTCGTTCTCTCCTCGGGCGCGCGCACCCCGTTCGGCGACTTCGGCAGGTCGCTGCGCGACGTCCCGATCTCGCGCCTGGGCGTGCACGTCGTGCACGCGTGCCTCGCGCGCGCCGGGCTCGACGCGTCGCGCGTCGACCACCTCGTGTTCGGCAACACCGCACCGGTCGACCACGACGGGCTCTTCCTGTCGCGCAAGGTCGCGATCGAGGCGGGCCTGCCGGTGGAGAGCTCGGCGCTCAGCGTGGTCCGCGCCTGCGGCACCGGCTCGCAGGCGATCGTCAGCGCCGCGCAGCAGATCCAGTCCGGCCACTCCGACATCGCGGTGGCCGCCGGCGGCGAGAACTACTCGCGCGTGCCGTACCTGTCGCACGAGATGCGCTGGGGCGCCAAGCGCGGGCCGGCCACGTTCGTCGACGGGCTCGACTACGTCTACCGCTGCCCGTTCACGAAGGAGCTGATGGGCGACACCGCCGAGAACCTCGCCGCGCGCTTCGGCTACCGGCGCGAGGACATGGACGACTGGGGGCTGATGAGCCAGCAGCGCGCGGGCGCGGCGATGGCCTCGGGCTTCCTCGCGCGCCAGATCGCGCCGATCGACGTGCCCGACGGCCGCGGCACGCGCCGCTTCGAGCAGGACGAGTTCCCGCGCCCCTCGATCACGCGCGACAAGCTCGCCTCGCTGAAGCCCGCGTTCCGCCACGACGGGCAGGGCACCGTGACCGCGGGCAGCTCGAGCGGCGTGACCGACGGCGCCGCCGCGCTGCTGGTGGCGTCGCGCCGGGCCGCCGAGGCGAACGGCATCCCGATCGAGGCGCGCCTCGTCGACTGGGCGGTGGTCGGCGTCGAGCCGGCGATCATGGGGGCGGGCCCGGTGCCGGCGATCCGCAAGCTGCTCGCGCGCACGAAGCTGTCGGTGTCCGACGTCGACTACTTCGAGATCAACGAGGCGTTCGCGGTCGTCAACCTGCACGCCGAGCGCGAACTCGGCATCCCGCGCGATCGCACCAACCTGTACGGCGGCGGCATCAGCATCGGCCATCCGCCGGGCGCGACCGGGCTGAGGATGACGATCACCGCGATGCACCACCTGCGCGATACGGGCGGGCGGTATGCGGTGATCAGCATGTGCCTGGGGTCGGGGATGGGGATGGCGACGCTGATCGAGAACCTCGTGCGTTGAGCGGAGGGGGCCGGGTTCAAGCGCCGCGCCGGACCTGCTTCGCCTGCTCGACTGCCAGCGCGAGCGCATCGCCTTCGGAGAGCCCGCTGCGCTCGCGTGCGCGACGCACCGGATGACGGGCGTCCTCGCGGGACTTGATGCCGTAGAACTCGAGGCTCTCTTCGACCAGCTGGTCGATCGTCCGGCCGCGCTGCGCCGCCGCTTCCTTGAGGGCCCTGTAGCGTGCTTCGGAGAGGGTGATCGTCAGGCGACTCATCGCGCACTCGCATTGATGATTGATCACCAACACACCTTAGTGCATCCCGAAGCGGCCGTCCGCTTCGGCCCTCCGGTCGATACCGAGGCCGCCGACCTCGTCTCAGACTGCGACGACACACCGCCGCAAACTTACGGATCGCGGCGCTTGAATAACCCAACATGTTAGGTTATCGTGCCGTCGATCAAGGACGACGCCCTGTCGTTGCGGATCATCCCGGGTGACCATGCGCCGCCTCACGTTCACGTCGAGGGTCGGGGCTGGGAAATGCGCGTGAGATTGGCCGCGCCCGATGTTCCATGGGAGCGCGCCCAGTGGAAGGAGGTCAACGTTGGACCGGGACGCTGATCTCGACGCCCTGATCGAGCGGGCGAAGTCGCGCGGGCGCAAGCGCCGGGCGTCCGAACCCAGGGCAACCGCAGCCCGCTACGACCGCGTGCGCAAGCTCGTCGTCGTGAAGCTGGACAACGGCGCCCTCTTCGGCGTTCCGCCCCGGCTCCTCCAGGGCCTCGAAGAGGCCACCTCCGAGCAGCTGAGCGAGGTCGCCGTCTCCTCGCAGGGCGCGCTGGTCGTGTGGCCGAAAGCCGACGTCGCGCACGGCGTGGCCAACCTGCTCGCCGGTGTCTTCGGCGCGAAGTGGTGGCTGCGCGAGCACGCGGCGCGTGCGGGCCGAGCGACGTCGGACGCGAAGGCGGCGGCTGCGCGCAGGAACGGCACGAAGGGGGGCCGGCCGAGGAAGACGGTGGCCGCGGCCTGACGCCCTCGGCCGGACCCGCACCGGGCCGGCGACGCCCCCCGCCCTCACTTCCCCGAAGCCTTCATCCCCAGGATCTCCAGCGCCTCGCGCGCCATCTCGATGCGCAGCGCCACCGTCCGGATGCCCGACTTGAGCACCAGGTGCTGCAGCCGGCGCTCGCGCGTGTCCAGGCGGCCGGCGAACGCGCGCCGCTCGTACTCCAGGTAGCCCTCCAGCACCGCCTCCTCGCGCTCGATGCGCCGGCGGATCTCCGCGTCGAGCCCCGCCGGCCCGACCGCCGCCTCGGCGCGCAGCCGCACCATCAGCTCGTCGCGCACCGCGCGCGGCTTGTCCTCGCGCTCGCCGATCCAGCGCCTGAGCTCGCGCCGCCCGGCGGCGAGCACCTCGTAGGACCGCTCGCGCCCGTGCGCATCCTCCACCGGCGCGGACCGCACCCAGCCCGCCGCCTCCAGGCGCGCGAGCTCGCGGTAGATCTGCTGGTGCGTGGCCTGCCAGAACGGGCTGATCGAGCGGTCGAACCGGCGCGCCAGCTCGGCGCCGGTGCTCGGACGCTCGACGAGCGAGGTCAGGAGGGCGTGGGGCAGGGACATGGCGACGCGGACCGGGGGGCGGTCGCCGGCTCGGCGACCGGCGACAGTGTGCGGCGCCCGCCCGGTCGTTGCAACCCGTTGCAATGACGCGCCCGTCCCGGCACACTCGGGTTGCAACCCGTTGCAACGCGCCACGCCCCGGGCCCACGCCCGCGGTGCACCGGGCGCCGATCGCACATCACCGGAGACCCCGCCATGACCCTGCCCGCCATCCTCAGCGAACGCCTGCGCCTGCCGGTCATGGCCTCTCCGCTCTTCATCATCTCCAACCCCGAGCTGGTGATCGCGCAGTGCAAGGCGGGCGTGGTGGGCTCGTTCCCGGCGCTCAACGCCCGCCCGATCGAAGCGCTGGACGAGTGGCTCACGCGCATCGAGACCGAGCTGGCCGAGCACGACCGCCTGAATCCGCAGCGCCTGTCGGCCCCGTTCGCGGTCAACCAGATCGTGCACAAGTCCAACGACCGGCTCGAGCACGACATCGAGGTGTGCGTGCGGCACAAGGTGCCGATCGTCATCACCTCGCTCGGCGCGCGGCGCGAGCTCAACGATGCGGTGCACAGCTACGGCGGCATCGTGCTCCACGACGTGATCGACGATCGCTTCGCGCGCAAGGCGATCGACAAGGGCGCGGACGGCCTGATCGCGGTGGCGGCCGGTGCGGGCGGGCACGCCGGCTTCCAGTCGCCGTTCGCGCTGGTGCAGGAGATCCGGCGCTGGTTCGACGGGCCGCTGCTGCTGTCGGGCGCGATCGCCAACGGCCGCGCGGTCCTGTCGGCGCAGGCGATGGGGGCGGACATGGCCTACATCGGGTCGGCCTTCATCGCCACCCGCGAGGCCAACGCGGTCGAGGCGTACAAGCAGATGATCACCGAGTGCAGCGCCAACGACATCGTGCACACCAACCTGATCACCGGCGTGCACGGCAACTACCTCAAGCCCTCGCTGGTCCGCGCCGGCCTCGACCCGGACAACCTGCCCACCAGCGACCCGAGCCGGATGGACTTCAGCCAGAACCGCCAGAAGCCCAAGGCCTGGAAGGACATCTGGGGCTGCGGCCAGGGCATCGGCGTGCTGGACCAGGTGCTCAGCGCGGGCGAGCTCGTCGATCGGCTGGACGCGGAGTACCGGGAGGCGTGCGCGAGCCTGCTGCGCCGCGTCGCCTGACGGCCCGCGCCGCATGGCCCACGCGATCCGAGCGCATGCCGAGCGCCGCCCCGACGCCATCGCGCTGCGCGACGAGCACGGCGCCTGCACCTGGTCCGAACTCGACCGCCGCGCGAACCGCCTGATCCACGCGCTGCGCGCCGCGGGCCTGCGCGCCGGCGACACCGTGGCGCTCTTCGCCGGCAATGGCCGCGCGACCTTCGAGCTGATGGTCGCCGCGCACCACGCCGGCCTGCGCTACGTGCCGGTCAACTGGCACTTCACCGCCGACGAGCTCGCCCACGTCCTGCAGGACGCGCGGCCCGCCGCCCTCTTCACCGACGGCGAGCACGCCGCCACCGCCGTGCGCGCGCTCGCGCAGGTGCCTAAGGCATGCGCCGCGCTGCGGACGTGCGTCGCGATCCCCGGCCACGGAGAGGGCGAGGCCGCGCCGCCCGCGGGCTTCGTCGACTTCGAGCAGCTCGTCGCCGCGCAGCCCGACGACGGCGAGCCCACCGAGCAGTGCGTCGGCGGCCCGATGTTCTACACCTCGGGCACCACCGGCCGGCCCAAGGGCGTCGTGAAGCCGGGCACCGGCCAGGCGCCGATCGCCTCGCTGCCGACGGCCTCCGAACGCAGCACGCGCATGCTCGGCCTGCCCACCGACGGCACCACGCTGCTCGCCGGCCCGTACTACCACTCGGCGCAGTGGGCGTTCAGCTTCCCGGTGCTGCTGGCGGGCGCCGCCCTCGTGATCACCCGCCGCTTCGACGCCGCCGCCACGCTCGCGCTGATCGACCGGCACCGCATCACCCACGTGCACCTCGTGCCCACGCAGTTCGTGCGGCTGCTGCGCGTCGAGGGCGCGGCGCGCGAGGCGTTCCGCGGCGACTCGCTGGTGCGCGTGTGGCACGGCGCCGCGCCGTGCCCGCCGCAGGTCAAGCGCGACATGATCGACTGGTGGGGGCCGTGCATCCACGAGTACTACGGCTCGACCGAGGGCGCGGTCGTCACCGGCATTTCATCGCAGGAGTGGCTCGAGCGCCCGAGCTCGGTGGGCCGCGCGGTCTTCACCGCCGACGTCGTGATCCTGCGCGACGACGGCACCGAGGCCCCGGCCGGCGAGCCCGGCACGATCTACCTGCGCAGCCGCGTCGGCGCAGGCCCCCGCTACCACAACGACCCCCAGAAGACCGCCGCCGCCTACCATGGCACCGACGGCACGCTCTTCACCACCGGCGACGTCGGCCGGCTCGATGCCGACGGCTACCTGCACCTGACCGACAGGAAGATCGACATGATCATCTCCGGCGGCGTGAACATCTATCCGGCCGAGATCGAGGCGGTGCTGGGCGCGCACCCCTCGGTGCAGGACGTCGCCGTGATCGGCGTGCCCGACGCCGAGTTCGGCGAGCAGGTCAAGGCGATCGTGCAGCCGACCGCGGGCCTCGTCGGCGACGACGCGCTCGCCGCGACCCTCGCGCAGCACTGCCGCGCGACGCTCGCCGGCTACAAGGTGCCGCGCTCGATCGAGTTCCGCAGCGACTTCCCGCGCACCGAGACCGGCAAGCTGCAGAAGCGGCTGCTGCGCGAGCCGTACTGGCAGGGCATCGACCGGCGCATCTGAGACACCGATCGCCGCGCGCGGTGCAGCGCGCCGCGGCCCGTCCACCGACCGACTGCACGACGACAACGACGATAACGACGAGGAGACCGCAGTGAGGACACCGTTCACGAGCGCCCTGGGCACGCTCGCCGCCCTGTCGTGCCTGCTGGCGGTCCACGCCGGCGCGGCCGCGCAGTCCGCCGACGACTATCCCAACCGACCGATCCGGATGATCGTGGGCTCCTCCACCGGCGGCCCCAACGACATCCGCGCGCGCCAGCTCGCCCCGAGGATGGCCGAGTCGATGAAGGCGTCCGTCGTCGTCGAGAACCGCCCCGGCGCGTCGGGCTCCATCGCCGCCGAAGCCGTCGCGCGCGCGCCCGCCGACGGCTACACGCTGCTGCTCGGCGGCGTCAACGAGCTCGCCGTGTTCCCCGCGATCGGCGGCCAGATCCGCTACGACCCCGCCAAGGACTTCGTCACCGTCGCGCACCTCACCTACGGCTGGCCGCTGCTGCTGGTGAACCCCAACACCGGCATCAAATCGGTGGCCGACCTGGTCGCGCGCGCCAAGGCCGCGCCCGACGCGCTCACCTGCGGCACCGAAGGCCACGGCACCAACAGCCACCTCGCCTGCGCCCTCTTCGCCAAGCGCGCCGGCATCAGCATCCGCCCCGTGCCGTACAAGGGCGCCGGCCCCGCGATCATGGACACCGCGAGCGGCCAGGTGACCATGACCGTGGCCTACCTCGTCGCCGTCGAGAAGCAGTTCATCGAGCCCGGCAAGCTGCTGCCGCTCGCGATCTTCGGGCCCCAGCGGCTGCCCTCGCAGCCGAACGTGCCGACGATGACCGAAGCGGGCCTGACCGGCGTCGAGATCTCCGGCTGGATCGGCCTCTTCGCGCCGGCCGGCACCCCGCCCGCGATCGTGCAGCGGCTCAACGCGGAAGCGATCAAGGGCATGCGCGACCCGGTGATCGCGGAGAGCCTGCGGATGGCCGGCACGCTCAGCATGAGCTCGTCGCCGGAGGTGGCGGCGGAGTTCGTGAGGAAGGAGCAGGCGTTGTGGAGGGGGATCGCGGGGGAGACGGGGATCAGGGTGGAGTAGGCGGCTGACACGGAGCCCGACGGGTACGCCACACGGAGAAGGGGAACACCCTTCGATGCCGACGCACTGCATGCGGTGTCCCGCCAGCGGAGCACACGACGCGTCCACGCGAGTCAATACGCGGCGGGAATCAGGACGACGCCGTCACGCGGCACGATGATCGAGTCCCGGTGAGCCGACAGCCAGCTCTCGAGAGCCACAGACATTTCGCCTTCCGCCTCGCCGATCGGCAGCCTCCGATATCGCAAGCGGCGCTCCAGATGCATCCGGGCGACATGCCCGTCGAACCTGGGGTCTTGCTCACCGAGCGAAAGGTAGGTCTCGAACGTCATGCCGCCCGGCGGTTCCCGCACTGAATTCGCGAAGCGTCCCTCGGACGGAGTGGCGGCCGGGACGAACGCACAGAACTTCGACGGAGCGAACAGGCGGCTCACGGGATCGAATGCGAGGAAGGTCACGCGACGCCGCCCCCAGCGCTTCGCCGTCACCGGATCGTCCAGCGCGGCGTTCCAGGCCCGGATGTTCGCGCACACGGCGAACGCGTTATCGGCCATGTGGATGCGGTGCCATCCCTCGACCAGGCGTGCGTCCGCGATCGCGATGACCCGGTCGATCTCGGCGTCGACGTCGATGGCTGCCGCATCGAGCCTCGCGCGACTCGACGCATTCAGCGCCTTGATCGTCGATCCGTCGACGTCCGGCAGCAGGTCGACCTGGAATGCCGGGATCCCGACGGCCCGCATGAACATCGCGGTCGTCGCCAGCAGCGCCTTGCGTCCGGGCGCGATGTGCCGGCTCGCCATCGACACGAACGCGTCGCCACGGCCACATCCTTCGAAGTAGACCGCGGACGCGAACTTCGCCTGGTTGGCGACCGGGTCGGCCCGGCTCACCTCGAACTCGATCCAGATCCGTCGGGCATCGGCGGCCCGAGTGAGCAGCACGTCGACGCGCGGGTCGAAGCCGAGGCGACGGGCCGCGTCGCGGTCGAGCAGCGGTGTCTCGACAGTGCAGTCCCAGCCACGCGGACGTTTCCGCTGAAACGCGTCCTGCAGGTACGCGGCAAGGCGACCACGGCTCGGCCGGCCCTCCGGATCGATCTTGATGCCGGTCGCCATGGGCTCAGGCCCCAAGGAGCGCCCGGAACCGCCCGGACAGCGGCTCGGTCCGGCGGCCGCGCAGCCAGGTCGCCGCGCCGATCTCGAACGCGCGACCGTACGCCCAGCCGGCGATCCTGATCGCGGTGTCGCGACCGGAGACGAATGGGTACTCCGATCCGATCGACCGCGATCCGTCGCCCGCGCCTGCAAGAGTCGCGTTGCGCTCAACCCAGCGTTCGAGATGGTCCTCCGCCGCGAGCATGTCGCGCTTGTCGAGGTTGCAGTGCGCGTGGGCAGCCACGAGGTTCGGCAGCGCGTCGAAGCGGTGAAGCGACCATGGGACGAAGTGGTCGACGTGGGCATCGCCCTCGTTCAGCCGTCCTCCGCAGTAGAGGCAGAAGCCACGCTGGTGCTTGCGCAACAACGGGAGGTGGCGACCGATGGGCAGCCGATCGGTCCCGAACAGGAAGAGTTCCAGGTCCTGCGTCTGGCCGATCGCGTACAGGTTCGCCGGAATGCGCCGGATCTGTCCCATCCATCGATCGCGGGCGAGGCCGGTCACCAGCGGATGGAAGCGGCGCAGGTGATGCGCGACGCCCGGCAGGAGCACGATGCCGGAGGGATCGTCGTCATGCAGGTACAGGAACGGCCTCGGCCGGCCGGCGACGACCTGCAGCCGGTACAGCGGCTGATCGCGGATCGTCCTGGCGACCCGAGAGAGGATCGATCGCCAGCGTCTCGGATCAGCTCGCAGCTGCGCCAGCGTCGAAGCGCCCCGTCGGCGCTCCTCGGCGAGCAGACTCACCACCGATGCCTGGCGACCGGTGTTCTGCAGCAGCACCTCCGCGCGCACCGCCCCGGCGTAAGGCCCCGCCTGCTGCCAGTAGTACTCGACGAACTTCGCTGCGATCGCCTCGAGCCCGATCCTGCACGGCGCATCGTCGTCCGAGCCCGACTCGACCGCGATGTCCGCGAGCGCGATCAGCAGCGCGAACTTGTAGGTCGCGACGAACTGCCCGTCCTCCAGCACGGCCTGGACGTCCCGCAAGAACGCGAGCTGCGACTGTGCACTCGGGGCCGGCACGCTCAGGCCCCTGGATCGGGCCCGCGGGCGGACCAGTAGTCGGCCTTCTCCGGGATCACCCAGCGCACGCCGCCGCGAGGATCGGCCCGATCGCCGGTATAGCGCGGGATCAGGTGCACGTGCAGGTGCATCACGGTCTGGCCAGCCGCAGCGCCGTCGTTGACGCCGACGTTGTAACCGTCGGGTCGCAGCGTCGCGTCCAGTTCCCGGCGCGCATCGGCCAGCAACGCCCAGATCGAGCGCATCTCGTCGCCCGTCGCGTCGGCGAGCGACGCAACATGACGCCTGGGGACGATCAGCGTGTGGCCAGACGAGACCGGATAGCCGTCGCGAAGCACCAGCGCGAGCGCGTCCGCGGCGATGACGCGCGAGGCAGGCAGCGTGCAGAACGGGCACGGCCGCACGGCATCAGGCGCCTTCATCGCCCCGCCCTTCGATCGGACCCGATCGCGACCGGAACCATTCGGTGGTCTCCTCGTCCGTGCAGTACACCCAACACCCCTTCATCCCGCGCGTCATCAGCGTCCGATAGGTGTTCTTCACGATCCGGTCGGCGACCGTGCGCGCACCCTCCGGATCCGCCTTCGCGAGCGCCTTGTACCCCTTGACCGACTGGTCCGACGACGCCCGCCGCTCCGGCCGCGTGAAGACCTTGCCGTCACGCACGATGAGGTCCGGTCCGACGATCACGCCGATCACATCGACCTCCAGCCCCTGGCAGGTGTGGATGCAGCCCACCTCGTCGACGCTTCCGTCGGCGACGATCCACAGGCTGCCGTCCTTGCTGAGGTTCCAGCGCCGGCGATAGCCGTGCTCGGGGATCTCGATGTCGTAGCGCTTCGGATCCTTCTTGCTCGGCCACGTCCAGCAGTAGCCCGCGACCACCCGCGCCCGGTTGTCGGCCGCATTGCGGACGGTGATCGCGTCGTGCAGCGCGGCGGGCGAGTCGAAGACCCGGAAGTCGAAGTCGCCGGGCTCGAGACTCGTGTTCGCGGTCGGCCGGATCTGCAGCGTGTCGTCGAGCCAGGCGAGGTAGCCGTCCGAGCCGCTGCAGCGGAACTGCGACTCCAGCGCCGCCTCGGTGACCTGGGCCCCTTCGGCGATCGCCCACTGTTTCAGCGCCGCCCGCTCGCCGATGTCCTTGAGCGTGACCCGCTGGTCGTCGTCGACGAAGAACACCGTGCTGCGCGAGGCCCGGATCGCCTCCTTCGCCTGGTGCTCGCCGTCGACGCCGTACAGGCCCGACTTCTCGTTCAGCCGATGCGCCTCGTCGACGATCAGCGTGCCCCATGCATCGGGCTTCACGGACACGTACGCACCCGACCCGGAGAACAGCGCCTTGATCGTCTTCGCCGGCCGCGTCCCGGCGAGCCTGCGCTGGTAGACCTCGCGCGGCGCCGCGTTCTTCGAGACGTAGCGCGCGCCGATGCCCCGCTTGGTCAGCTCGGCCAGAAGATTGATCGCCAGCACCGTCTTGCCGGTGCCCGGACCGCCCTCGACGATCAGCACCTGCTTCCGCCCGCCCTGCTGCGCCTTCGCGGCGAGCGCCAGCGCCTGCTCGTAGACGACCTTCTGGTCATCGATCAGCACGAACTCGCGGTTGCCGTCGAGCATGCCGGCGATGCTGTCGGCGAGCATCTTCGACGGACGGATCCGTCCGTGCTCGATGCGGGCGATCGTCTCGCCGCGGTCGCCGGTGCGCACGCGCTCGCGGATGAAGCCGCGCAGCGCCTGCCGCTCGGGCTCGCCCGAGAAGAAGAGCGGCGCCTCCTGCAGGTGTGCCTCGTAGAACGGATCGTCGAGCTGGCCGTCGCGCACGTAGTTGTGAAGGTACGCGCAGGGCTGCAGTGCGATGCCGCCCGCATGGACCGCCTCGTTGAACGCGTTGAGCAGCGACACGTAGGTCCACGCCTGGTACGAGGGATGGCTGACCTCCCGCTCGCCCTTGCCCAGGTGCGTGACGACGATCGCATCCTTGTCGGTCTTCCTGGCCCAGCTCCACTGCTTGAGCTCGACGACGACCGCGCAGTCGCGCCCCTCGTCGTCCCTGCCGCTCACGATCACGTCGATGCGCTTGGCGGTCTGCGGGATCGCGTACTCGACCGCCACCCCGGCGTCCTCGGGGATCGCCGGGTCGTAGAGCACCTTGCCGATCGCGGTCAGCGATTCCTTCCACGACTTGATCTCCGCCTGCGCGACGCCGTGCCCGACCTGGCGCTTCATCGCGGCGAGGATGAGGTGCTCGATGTCGTGACCGTGGAGGTCGGCGAGGAAGTCGCGCTTCTGTTTCTGGTAGACGATCACGCCTCGGCCCCCGCGTGGCGGTCAGCCCGCCGGACGCGCGAACTCGCGCAGCCACGGATCGAGATGCGCGATGTCGAACGTTCCCGCCTCGAACATCCCGATCGTCTCGGCATGGATCAGCGCGGGCGCCCGGTGCAGCCGCCAGCCGTTGATCCTGAGGAACACGTCGGCGGCCGCGAAGGCGATCCGCTTGCTGCCGTCCACGAACGGATGGTTGATCGCGAGGCTCTCCATCAGGGCCGCCGCCTCGGCGACGATGTCCTCGTAGTAGCCCGTCTGCGGCCGGAACAGGGCCGCCTCGAGTGCGCCCGGATCGCGTACCCCGGTAGGCCCCCCGTAGCGCTTGATCAGCGCGGCGTGCATCCCCAGCACGTCGGCGACCGTCAGGTAGTCCCGCACGCCGTGCTACTTCGCGAGCTCGCGATAGAGGCTGTCGAACTCGTCGAGGCTCGACGCGAACGCGGCCACCACGTGACGCCGCGGACGCGCCGACTGTCGGCGATCGATGTATTCGCGTAGGGCGTCGTCGAGCACCGCCTGGAACTGGCGGCCCTCGGACTCGGCGATCTGCCGGAGCGCGGCCAGCACCTCCGGGGCAGCCTGGGAAGAGAACTTCTCGCGGGCGGGACTGCTCATCACCGGCTCCGTCATGATGAATCTTGATTTTTCATGATAGGTCAGGCCAGCGTGCCGCCGCAATGACCCCCCGCGGGAGTACGGGTGCCGACTGCAACCCCGAAAGCCGACTCGACTCGGCCCGTTCGCAACCTCCTCGAGTTGGATTGGCCGCGTCGGCGAAGCGCATCGACCGCCCCGAGCATCGAGGCCGAACTTCCCGGCGTCCACGGAGCACGTCGTCGCCGAGGGATCGAAGGATCCTGGATCGAACGCGACCGGCCTGCGTTCCTGTCACGGTCCGAAGTCGTCGGTCGGGCACCGGAGCGCATCCACCCGTTCGATCGCCCTCAGGCACGCGCTGCGTACGCGCGCCGCGAACTTCTCGAAGCCTGGCAGGGCCGAGCCGTCAGCCTCGTCGACGTACAGCCCGCGATCGATCTCCACCATCACCGCCGAAACCCGAGGATCGCTCCGATGTCGACTCGCGGGCACCAGGGCGCCCGAGAACGGCGTGTCCCGCGCCACCCGCCACCCGGCTTCGGCGAACGCCTCCACGAACGCGTCGGCCAGTCTCGCATCAGTGTGGAAGGTGTCGGTGCCGATGCAGATCTGGGGCCGGACCGCATTCGGCTCGACGCGCTCGTACGGCAGCGCCACGCTCGGGAAGCTGTGGCAGTCGATCACGAGGCACCGGCCGTGCGTCGCGAGCGCGCGAGTCACCGCGGCCTCGAGCCGCGCGTGGTGCGGACGGTACCAATCGCACAGCAGCGCCTCGCGCTCGTCCGCCGAGAGCGGGCGGCGCAGCGGTGTCGAATCCGACCCCAGCACGTAGACCACGCCCATCCCGCGCGCGGCCATCGGCTCGTCGGCATCGTCGGCGAAGCGCTCGACGTCGACGACCAGTCGGCTCACCGGTGCGCGCACGACCGCCGCGTCGCCGGGCTCCCCGGCGAAGAGCGCGTGCGTCAGGTGGTCCGTCATCCGGACGACTTCTCGTCGCAGCGCCTCGTCGTCGAGCACGAACTGTGAACGCACCTCGTCGGGCACGACGGTCGAATCGTGCGGCACGTGCAGCACGACCCACGGCGGAAAGCCGCGCGATGCCACGGTCGCAGCGCTCGTCATCCGCGCGTCACTGCGGCACGACCCTCAGCGGCGGCGAGAACGGACTGCCCGCACCGAAGGGATTGTTGACGCTGTCCGGGGAGTACCGGCTGCCGTAACGCCCGTATGGATTGCTCGTCGAGTCCGGGTCATACGGATTCGCGCTCAGACGGCCCCGGTAGTTGCCTTGCTGGTCGTACAGCCTCGGCGCGTTGGTCGCGAACGGATTGGTGTGGCTGTCGTTCGAGTACGGGCTGCCGTAGCGGCTGTACGGGTTCATCAGGCCGTCGGGCTTGTAGGGGCTGCCGGCACCGTAGGGATTGTTCAGGCACCGCGGGTCGAACGGGCAGTTCTGCGCGGATGCGGACGATGCGAGCCCGATGCCGAGCGCGACGCAGGCGGTCAGGACGGACGATCCGAGGCGACGGGGCATGACGGTCTCCTTCGAAGTGGAGGGCACCCGATGGTGACCGACGCGAGGCTCAGGGCGCGAGCCTGCCCCGGGCCGACCGCATCGACGCACGCTCGGCCTCGCATTTGCCGTATTCCCGGCTCGGAATGCACTGCGGGGACGCGCGGACTTAGGCTCACCCTGTGAGCCTGCACGACGTGATACTCGACGTCCCGCACGATTCTTCGACGAGGCCCGCGTGCTCCGCAAGGACTGGACGTTCCCCTACCCCGCCCACGAACTCGCCGCGGCCGCCCAAGCGAAACTCGCCTACCACGACGAGCGCATCCGCTGGTGGACCGACAAGCGCGCGCAGGTGATGGCGACGATCCGCGCCGAGGGCATCGAGGTCGACGAGCGCATCGTGCTGTCGCATCCGAGCCCGAAGGCGCGCGACTGGGAGCGCGGCGCGAAGGTGATGGTGCGCAACGACCTGAAGGACGACCTCGAGGAATGCCTCGAGAAGCTGCGCTGGCACACCGAGCAGCGCTGCGACTACGACGGCTGGCTGCAGGCGCTGCGTGCGAACGGCGAACAGCGCGTCGAACTGGACATCGAGGACTGGCTGCACTTCTTCGGGAGGCACTGAGCGGTCGCATCGCGCTTCGGGCGATGCACGACCCGTCGGGAGCCCTTGAACCGGCGCCCGTCGGGCCCTAGACTTCAACCGTCGGCCTCATCGCCGACCGCGGGGTTTGCAGACCTGCTTCCTGGCGCGTCATCCAGGTAAAGAGTCGCGCCGCGCTCCCCCTGCCACGGCTGCCGACTTCGCCATCGGCACGCAGGGAACACAGGAGCGGCTCCATGCCCACGCCTTCGCACGTCCTCGCCCGCACGGTCTCCGAGACCGGCGGCTTCCGCTACGTCGCCCGCCTCGCGCCGGTCGCATCGCCGCGCGGCACGCTGTCGTTCACGCTCTCCACCGTCTGGCGCGACGCCAGGGACCCGGACGCGGAGCGGCGCGTCGTGCAGATGGACCTCGACGCCGATGCGGTCCGCCGGCTCGGCGAGCTGTTCGGCGAGGGGCTGTCGCTGCTCGAGGCGGGCACGGCGCCGGACGCGCGTGTCGCACGCACGCAGGCCTGACGTGGACCGCCGCGGATTCCTCAAGTCGCTCGCCGCGCTCGGCGTGGCGGTGCCGACGGCCGCGCTCGCAGGCAGGCCGACGCGCGCGGTGCTCGACGGCGCGCTCGCCGGGCTCGCGGGCACGCCCTGGTGGGTGCCGGTGCTGAGGGCCTGGAAGGACGGGCCGTCGTCACCGGCGCTCGCGTCGCTGTGCGACGCGCTCGAAGTGCCCCTGCACACCGAGTGCGATCGCGCCGACGCGGCGGTCGCGAGGCTGCTGCTCGGCGGCATCCAGCACACGCTGCCGGCGTGGACCGCGATGCTCGACGAGGGCGTCGTCACCGCGCGGCCGGTCTTCCCGGTGCGGCTCGACGGCGCGCCGGTCTTCGAGCCGGCGCACGTCGCGACGGTGAACTGGGCGGACTCGGGACCGGGCTTCGCGTGGCCGGAGGCGTATCACGTGACGACGGTGCCCGAGCTGCGCATGCACGTGGTCACGGCCTCGCGCGACTCGGACGACCTGATGGGCTGCACGGACCACGCGCTCGGCTGGCGGTCGATCCGCGTGCCGCCGCACGAGTCGGCGCGGGCACTGCTGCGCGCGACGTGGCGCCGGCAGCGCCGAGGCCACGAGCAGGCGGCGTGGGAGGACGTGCTCGCCGAGGGCCTGCTCGACGCGGCGACGCTCGTCGCCGCGCGGGACGCGGTCTGGCCGCGGCGCGATACTGACGACGGCGACGACGCGTGGGAGGCCGACCGTGGCTGAGCGCCCTCGTGTCGCGATGTCGCCGTCCGACCTGCCCAGGCAACGGCTCTGGCTCGTCGAAGGCCTGCCGCGCCGGCCGCGGCGCTGGGCGGCGACCATCGGCCGCGCGCCCGCGGGCGTGCTGCCGACCTCGATGCCCGCCTCGGCCCGCTACCTCGGCCAGGTCGAGTGGGCGTGGTCGCCGATGCACTCGCGGATCGACGCCTACCACCTGTCGCTGGACCGCTCGCGCTCGCGCTGGCTGCTCTGGGTGCGGCACTACGACACCAACTGGGACCGCTGGCCGCCCGGCTCGGACGTCGAGGCGCACGCGCCGCGCGCGCGACTCGGCTGGCGCGACGCGGCGATGCTGCTGCTCGCGGACTACTGGGCCGAGGCGCGCGACGACGAGCATGTCGACCGGTTCCACTGGATCGCGCAGACCGGCGTGCTGGAGGTGGGGGCGTTGTCGGAGGTGGCTCGCGCGGTCTGGGACACGCCCTGAGGATCGACGGCGGGGCCGCAGGCCGTCACAGGCGCGCCGAGCTATCCTTGTCCGCAGCCGCGCCCCCGCCCTCTTCGCATGGACCTCCGCTCATGACCCCGTTCCCCGCACCGACCGCCCACGCAGTCGCCTTCGCCCTGCTGTCCACCCTCTTCGCCGGCGCCGCCGCCGCACAGAACGTCGCCACCGACCGCGCGGCCTGCGAGCGGTCCTACAAGCCCGAGCGGGGCCAGGAAGGCAAGGACGTCGTCTGGATACCCACGCCCGACGAGGTCGTGCAGCGCATGCTGCAGATGGTCGACGCGAAGCCCGGGGACGTCGTCTACGACCTCGGCGCGGGCGACGGGAAGATCGTGATCGCCGCGGCCCGGCTGGGCGCCCGGGCGATCGGCATCGAGTACAACCCGGACATGGCCCGGCTCGCCCAGTGCTACGTGAACGCCGAGGGCCTGGGCGGCCGGGCCCGCGTCGAGCGGGGCGATGTGTTCGAGGCCGACTTCCGCGAGGCGACGGTGGTGACGATGTACCTGTTGCCGGACCTCAATCTCAAGCTGATCCCGAAGCTGCTGAGGGACCTCAAGCCCGGCACGCGCATCGTCTCGCACGCGTTCAACATGGGCGGCTGGGAACCCGAGCAGAGGGCGAAGGTCGACGGCAAGGACGTCTACCGTTGGACCATCCCCGCGCCCGGCACGGCGGCGTACGACCGGGCGATGGCGGCGGCACGGCAGTGAGGCGACGCCTCCGAGGGGCCGCCGCCTGGAGCGAAGATGGACGCTGAGCCATGAGCGCATCTCCGCACCCCACCCGCGTGACCGTCGCCGACGCCGACGCGCTGCCCCTGCCGCCGGGCAGGCTGAGCGCGCAGGTCCTGAACACACCCGGGCTCGAGGCGCGCTGGTACCGCCCGCCGAACCCGGACCTGCAGGCCCCGCACGACCGCGACGAGGTCTACGTCGTCGTGGCGGGCCGGGGCGAGTTCGTGCGCGCGACGACGCGCGTGAGCTTCGCGCCCGGCGACCTGCTGTTCGTCGCCGCGGGCGAGGCGCACCGCTTCGAGCACCACACGCCGGACACGGCGGTGTGGGTGATCTTCGGGCCGGGGGCATAGGCGGGGGCGACCGGGCAGGCTCGCTCCCCGTGCCACGGACCGACCCATGTGGCCGCGGCGCTCGGTCCGATCCGTGTCACCCTCGGCCGCGGTAGACCTCGCCGCGGTACCCGACCCGGATCACCTCGACCACGACCCGATCGTCGTGGATCGTGTAGACGATCCGGTAGACGCCCTGGCGCACGCGGTAGAGCTCGTCCGGCCCGGCGAGCTTCTCGCAACCCGGACCGCGCGGATCATCCGCGAGCGCTCCGATCCGGGCGAGGATGCGACGGACGTCGTCTTCGCGACGCCGCGCAAGTCCTTCGCCACCGAAGGCTTGACGCGCAGCTCATCGCGCGCCGGCGGCCTTCAGCTTCGCGCGGAACGACTCGTAGTCCATCGAGCGCTCCTTCGCGCGCGAACGCACCGCGGCGAGATCCTCCTGGTCCTCGCGCAGCGCCTGTCGCAGCGCGTCGTTGACGATCTCCGACATGCTGCGCCGGCTCTGGGCCGACTTCAGGCGCAGCGCCCGGTGCAGGTCGGGATCGAGGTAGACGGTGGAACGAACGGCGTCGGTGGCGGACATGGCGGACCTTTCGGGCGCAGGACTCGGCACTCCAGCGTCGCGACGCGATGACGTCATGATGTCGGGCTAAGGCATCCGCGACGCACGCGGCAGCCACCGCTCGACCGCCCCGAGCAGCACCTCGCGCACCACGCCCTGCCGCTTCGGATCCGTCTCCCCGCACGCCACCCGGCACATCCAGTCCGTCGGCGACTCGAAGTCGCAGTGCGACGCCCCCTCGATCAGCCGGTCCTCGAGGAGCCGCGGCAGCAGTCCGCCCCACGGCGCCGCGACCGCCTGCGCGTTGCACCGCGACGGCGGCGCCCGCAGCAGCAGCGCCTCGGTTCGCAGCCCCGGCGCGAAGTCGCGTCCGAGCGCGCCGCCGCCCTCCACCTTGTCGAACGGATCCAGCCCCACGTACCCCACCACGCCCGGCGCACCCGCCGCGAGCAGGCTCGACAGCCCGCCCGCCGAGAACCCCACCAGCACCACGCGCTGCACCGGCGTGCCGAACGTGCCGCCCGCGAGCAGCTGTGCGACGAGCTCGGACAGGCCGCGCGCGTTGCGCCGGAAGTCGAAGGTGTAGGGCATGTCGGGCGTGAGCGCGATCGCGCCGGCCTCGGCGATCGCCGCCGCATGGCCGCCGAGCGTCGTGCGGCTGCGCGTGAAGCCGTGCGACAGGATCACGGCGCCGCGCGGCGTGCCGGCGGGTCGGTACACGTCGACGCGCACCGGGCGTTCGGACAGCGTCACCTCGACGGTGGTCGGGACGCTGGCCGGCGAGGCGCCGGCACAGGGCGCGAAGGCCAGCGCGAACAGGAGCGCGCAGAGACGGCGTGACCACGAAGCCCACATGCCGCGCATTCTCCGCCGGTTCCGCGCCGGGCGCCGGCCGTGTTCGATCCGTCGGCACCCGCGCCGCTCACTCGCGCGGCATCACGGCACGCGACGCAGCTTCAGCAGCTTGGCGCGCAGCGCCTCCATCTCGGCCGGGCGCCTGGACGGATCGGTGTACCAGACGCCGCCGACGCGCAGCTCCACCACCGTGCCGCGTCGCTCGTACCAGACCGTCGGCGAGGTGTTGTCCCCCTGGCCTTCCTGGAACACGGCGCCGTCGGGGTCGCCCGCCACCGGCACCAGCTTGCCGGCGAGCGCCGTGCCGAACTTCTTCGCATCGGGCGCGTTCTTGTAGACCTGCGTGCCCACCCGCAGCGACCAGCGCCGGCTCGCGTACTGGCACGAGCGCACGTCGATGCCCGAGGTGCCGTAGGCCATGCCCGGCTTGCCCTCCTCGAACTTCTCGCCGAGCGCCGCTTCGAGCTCGGCGGGCTTGAAGGGGCACACCGGGACGTCCTGGGCGTGAACGGGCGCGCCGATGCCGGCAGCGACGAGGAGCGCGAGAACGGGACGCATGGGCCTCTCCGGGGTGTCGGAGCCACGATCTTGCCACTGCGGCGGGATGGGCGTCCCCGCCCGGATGTGCGGCGATCGGGGCGCTTCGCCCGGACCGGCCGCACGCGTCCGATATCATCGGCCGGGGTCGCCGATGCACCGCGACCCGGTCGCGCCGCGCGCCGCGGCGGCTGCGGCCGCATGCCGCCACGAGAGACCGTCGGACCGACGGCGACAGGGAGACCGCACCGTGACCACCGCCGCACCGCGCCCCCCGGGCGCGCTCGCGTTCCGCACCGAGAAGACCCCCGCCCGCGCCGCCCGCGGCATGGTCGTCACCAACCACCCCCTCGCCTCGGCGGCCGGCGCGGAGATGCTCGCGGCCGGCGGCAACGCGGTCGACGCGGCGGTCGCCGCGCTCTTCGTGCTGTCGGTCGTCGAGCCGATGATGGTCGGCCCGCTCGGCGGCGGCTTCGCGCACCTGCGCCGTCCCGACGGCGTGCACGAGGTGCTCGAAGGCCAGGGCCGCTGCCCGGCCGGCGTCGGGCCCGCGAGCTTCGAGCCCGACCCCGCGGCCCCGCCCGGCTCGCTCGACGCGCTCGGTCGGCGCAACGCGGTGGGCCGCACCTCGGTCGCGGTGCCGGGCAATCTCGCGGCCTGGTGCGAGCTGCTCGCGAAGCACGGGCGGCTGGCGCTCGCCGACGTCGTGGAGCCCGCGATCAAGCACGCGGCGCGCGGCTTCGCGGCGACGCCCTACCTCTCGGACTGCGTGTCGGACTGCGCGGCGGACCTCGCGCGAGATTCGGAGATCGCGCGGGTCTTCATGCCCGGCGGCACGCCGATCGCGGCGGGTGCGCGCGTGGTCAACGGCGCGCTCGCCGACTCGCTGCGCACGATCGTGCGCGAGGGACCGGCCGCGCTGTACTCGGGCGCGCTCGGCCGCGCGCTCGCCGACGACATGACGCGCCACGACGCCTGGCTCTCCACCGACGACCTCGCGCGCTATCGCACGTCCGCCCTCGCGCCGCTGCGTTCGCGCTATCGCGGCTTCGAGATCGTGGGGCCGCCGCCGCCCTGCAGCGGGCCGCTGCACGTCGGGCAGATGCTGAACCTGCTCGAGGGCTTCGACCTCGCGTCGATGGGCTTCGGGAGCACCGACGCATCGCACCTGCTCGCCGAAGCGCTGAAGATCGCGTTCGCCGACCGCGCGGCCGCCACCGCCGATCCGGAGCACGTGCCGGTGCCCGTCGCGCGGCTGCTGTCGCGCGACTACGCGGCGCTGCGCCGTGCGGGCATCGACCCGGCGCGGGCTCGCGCACACGCGGCGGGGGTCTCGCCCGCCGACGCGACGCCTGCCCCCGACGACGGCGCGCACACCACGCACCTGACCGTCGCCGACGGCGACGGCTGGATCGTGAGCGCGACGCAGACGATCAACTCGCTGTTCGGTGCGCGCTACATGGTGCCGGGCACGGGGCTGATCCCGAACAACTACCTCTACGTCTTCGACCCGCGCCCGGGCCGCGCGAACTCGCTCGCGCCGGGCAAGCGCGTGACGTCCTCGATGGCGCCGCTGATCGTGCTGCGCGACGGCGCGCCGCGCTGGGCGCTCGGGCTGCCGGGCGGGCTGCGCATCTTCCCGTCGGCGATGCAGGCGCTGGTGAACCTCGTCGACCACGGCATGTCGCTGCAGCAGGCGGTGGAGGCGCCGCGGCTGTGGACCCAGGGCTTCCAGCTGGAGCTCGAGCCGGGCTTCCCGGACGCGGTCGCCGACGCGCTGCGCGCGCGCGGGCACGACGTGCTGCGGGTGCCGAACGTGGGCGGCGGGATGTGCGCGGTGCAGTTCGATCCGGACGGCACGATCGAAGGCGCGGCGTGCTGGCGGGCGGACGGGACGCCGGTGGGCGTGGGCGGGGGGCTGGCGCGGGCGGGGGTGAGGTTCCTGCCGGAGGCGCGCAGGGGTTAGGCTCGAACCTGCCGGACGCCACTCAGGGACGTCAAATGACCGTTCGACTGTCGATCGACCCCGAGCTTCTCGCGGACGCGATCGCTCTCCGGTTCAAGGCGCGAACATCGCCTGCAGTGTCTGAAGCGTTGCCGCGAGTGTCGACGGCCTCAGCGTGCCGAGTCGCTTGACGAGACGCGCCCGGTCGAGCGACCGGATCCGGTCGAGGACGATCAGGCCTTGCTTGCCCTGGAATGTCACCGGAATCCGGAAGCCCGCGGGCTTCGAGCCGGTCGTCATCGGCGCGACGACCACGGTCCTCAGGAACTCGTTCATCTCCACGGGCGAGACGATGACGCACGGTCGCGTCTTGCGGATCTCGCTCCCCACCGTGGGATCGAGCTGGGCCAACCAGATCTCGCCAGCCTTCATCACCAGGTCAGCGCGTCGTCGCCTTCGTTGGCGAACTCGGGCCATACGAGCGCGTCATCACCGTGCTCGGCGACGCGTCGCGCATCGTCCGCCCAACCTTCGCGGGGATTCCTGCGAACGGGTCGAATCTCGATCACGCCGTCCTTTACCTGCAGGTCAGCCGTGCCTTCCAGGCCGACCTGCGCGAGGATCGGCTTGGGAATCAGGATGCCCTGCGAATTGCCCATCTTCCTGATCGAGACTTCCATTGCGGCGCCTCCGTACCAACGGAAGCACAATGGTAGCACGTCCAGACCTCGACCCGCAGGCCCTCCAGAGCCCGCCATCGTGGTTGCGCCAGCCGTGGAGATCGCGCGTAGCCCGCACGTTTCCGCGGAAACGTGTTCGTCAGGTCGACGACGCACGTCTCGTCGCGAGCGCCTCGGCCAGGCCCGGCAACTGCTCCACCCGCCTCGCCCCTCGCGTGCACCGCCCCCACCACGCCGAGAACGACGCGCACGGCCGATCCACTTCGGCGAACAGCCGCACCGGCTCGCGTGGCACGACGACACGAGGCAGCAGCCCGGACACGTGCGGATCCCCCCACGTCGCCACCGACCGCGCCCCCGCGAGCGCCCGCCCGAGCGACGCGCCGTCGCCGTGCCAGCGCACCGGCGCGATCGCCGCCATCCGCGCACCGACGAACGCCCACCTCGCCTCGCTCCACGGCCACGCGGCGGGGTGCTCCGCCGGCCACCACCCGACGCGCATGCAGCCTTCGGGCAGGTCCACCGGCGGCTCGCCGAGCGCCCACGGATGCACGAGCCAGACGTCGCGGCCGGCGACATCGGCGGCGCGCGGTGCGGTCCCCTCCGGATCGATCGGCGCGGCGTGCCGCGCGGGCTCGTCGACGCCGTCGCCCCGCGGCACGCACGGCACCGGCCGCGGGTCGCGCGCGATCGCATCGAGCGCCTCGTACGACGTGTCGACCACGGTGCCCTCGCTGCGCCACTCGGCCGACGCGTAGCGCGCGACGTTCTCCGCGTTGAACAGGTACGGCTTGCGGCTGGCGGTCCCCGCGACCCACTGCCAGCTCAGGTGGTTGCTCGCGAGGTCGCCGTCGAGCAGGTGCGCGACCATCCAGTCGGCGCCCGCGCGCCAGTGCACCTTGCGCAGGTGCACGACGTAGCTCGCGACCCACATCCGCGCGTGGTTGTGCAGGTACCCGGTCGCGTACAGCGTGCGCACCGCACGGTCGACGACCGGCACGCCGGTGCGCGCGCGGCGCACGTCGTCGGGCAACTCGCGGGCGTACGCGCGCCCGGGCAGCGGCCCCTCGTGCATCGACTCGAGGATGCCGTCGCCGTGGTGCGACCACACGTGCCTGAAGTACTCGCGCCAACCGAGTTCCTGCACGAACTTGTGCTGCACGTCGACGCGATGGCGCGCGGCGACGCCGGCCAGCACCTCGGGCAGGCCGACGAAGCCGTGCGTCACGTACGGCGACAGCCGCGTCACCGCGCCGTCGAGCGCGTTGCGGCTGCGCGCATAGTCGGACGGGCGGACCGCGTCGATCCGCGCGCGCGCCGCCCCGAGCGTCGGCGGGAAGTGCTCGAGCGGCGCGACCGGCGCGGGGATCAGCCGGCCTTCTTCGCCCACGCGCTGCACCAGCCCTTGCCGGCGACCTGCTTGCCGGCGAACAGCGGGCACGCGGCCCACGCGTCGGCGGGCTTGCCCGCGTAGAGGGCGCAGTTGCTGCAGACCTGGCCGGCGGCGTACTTGGGCTGCTTCTTCGCGTCGACCTTGGTCGCATCGTGGAGATAACCGAGCGCGACGGCCTGCGGGTCCTTCTCGTCGAGCTTCACTTGCGCGCGGGCGGGGGCGGCGGCGGCGGCGAGCGTCGCGCCGCCGGCGGCGACGGTCATCAGGAAAGTGCGTCGGGGAGTGTGCATGGAGGCCTCGGTGATGCCGTTTCGGGGAAACGGTTCGTCAGACGCCACCGCGCGTCCGAAGTTGCAGCGCCCCGGGCCCCGCGATCGCGTCAGGACGCCCCGATATCGTGCGACCCTGCGATCATCGTCGCCTTCGTCCGCAGGAATCCCTCCCATGCTCAAGTGGCTGCTCGCCCTCGCCCTCGCGACCGTTCATGCTGCGTCGATGGCCATCGAGGAACCGGGCTACGAGGTGGAGCGCAGGCTCGACGGCGACGACGTGGAGCTGCGTCGCTACGCGCCCTACGTGGTCGCGCAGGTGCGCGTGGACGGCCCGTCCGACCGCGCGGACAGCGAGGGCTTCCGGGTCCTCGCGGGCTACATCTTCGGCAAGAACAAGGGCGAGCGCCGCCTGGAGATGACCGCGCCGGTGACGCGCTCCGCCGAGCCGGTGAAGCTCGAGATGACGGCGCCGGTCACGCGCACCGGCGACGCGCAGGGCTACCTCGTGCAGTTCGTGCTGCCGAAGGCGGTCACGCTCGCGACCGCCCCCGAGCCGATCGACCCGCGCGTGGAGCTGCGTGAGGTGCCCGCACGCCGGATCGCGGCGATCCGCTACTCGGGCACCTGGTCGCAGGCGAACTACGACGAGCACCTGGCGCGGCTGCGCTCGGCGCTGCGCGCGGCGAAGATCGAGCCCGCCGGCGAGCCGACGCTGTCGCGCTACAACGGCCCGATGACGCCGTGGTTCATGCGCAGGAACGAGATCTGGTTGCCGTTGGATCGGCCATGATCGAGCTCGACCCATGGCCACCCCGAGACACTGGTCCGATCGCACTGCACGCGCCCGTTTCGACGAGCTCGTCGATGCCTGCCTGGCCGACGGGCCGCAGGTGGCGCTCGCGGGCAGCGGCTCGTCGCTGCCCTATGCATGCAGCAAGGCGGCGCTGAACGCGCTGACGTTGTCGATGGCGCGCACGCTCGCGCCGCAGGTGCGGGTCAACGCGGTGTGCCCGGTGCTGGTGGAGCAGGGCTTCGTCGAGCGGCTCGCGCCCGAGTCGTTCGCCGATCGCGCGGCGCACCAGAAGCGGGTCTCGCCGGTGCAGCGGCTGGGACACCCGGACGAGGTGGCCGAGGCGATCCACTGGCTCGCGACCTCGGCCTCGATGATGACCGGCTCGATCGTGGAGCTGGACTTGGGGATGCACCTGAACGCGGTCTGAGCGACCGCCGCGGCCCGACCGCCGGCCCGCCGCGGGCCGCCGCCGGTCCGCCGCCACTGAAGCGCGCATCGTAGCGGTCGACAACGTTCCGAAGGAACGACGTCCATGATGCGCACCGCCCCCCTCCGATCCGACGCGCCCGACGCGCCCGACGCGCCCGACGCGCCCGACGCGCCCGACGCGCCCGACGCGCCCGATGCCCTGGCCGCGGCGGCTCGACGCGGCGCCGTCCACACGCTGCCGCGCCCCGTCAGCGTGGCCGCCCCCGCGGTTGCCGACGCCGCCGCCCGGGCCGGCACGCCCAGACGCGACGCGTTGCGCCGATTCGTGATCGAGCGTCCGGTCTGGGTCACCCTGCCCGCGCTCGTCGCGTCGGGCGTGCTCGCGTCGGTCGGGACGCTCTTCGCGCTGACCGAGCTGATGGGCATGGGCTACGGCCCGGCGTTCCGCCGCTCGATCACGATCGCAACGATCGCGCCGATCCTGGTCACGGTGCCGATCGGCGGCTTCGTCATCCGACTGCTGCGCGAGGTCGACGACGCGCGCCGGCAGGCGCAGGACATGGCCTGGCTCGATCCGCTGACCGGGCTGATGAACCGCCGGCGCGTCACCGAGATCGGCGCGGCCGAGGTCGATCCGTCGCGCCGGCACGGCACCGAGTGCGCGGTCGCGCTGATGGACATCGACGACTTCAAGCGGATCAACGACGCGTTCGGGCACGGCGCCGGCGACAGCGTGCTGCAGAGTGTCGCGCGTGTGCTGTGCGAGGCCGCCGACGGCGTCGACCACGTCGCGCGCTGGGGCGGCGAGGAGTTCGTCGTGGTGATGCCCGGCGCCTCGCTGGAGGACTCACTCGCCCAGTCGGAGCGGCTGCGCACCGCGGTCGAGCAGCTCGCGATCGCCGCCGGACGCGGGCGGCCCGTACGCTGCACGGTGTCGATCGGGCTCGCGACGGCCGGGCACCTCGAAGGGTTCGAGCAGCTGGTGAATCGGGCGGACCGCGCGATGTACCGGGCGAAGGCGGCAGGGAAGAACCGGGTGGCGGTGGGGTAGGCGGCCGTTCGCCTCGGCCGCCGCGCCGGGCAGCGGGCGACCCGGGCCGGCGCGGATGCACGAAGTCGCGGCCGATCCGGCTATCCTTGCAAGTTGAACATTCCATGTCTGGATTGCAAGGATGTTTCGTCGCCTCGCCTCGCGCCAGGTCGACCGCGCACTCGCCCGCAGTCCCGCGGTCGCCATCCTCGGACCCCGGCAGGTCGGCAAGACCACGCTCGCGCGGGCCGCGGCCGCCGCACGGCCCCGCTCGACGGTCCTCGACCTCGAGACGGCCGCCGACCTGGCGAAGCTCGCCGACCCGGCCCGCTTCCTCGCATCGAGGCGGGACCGGCTGGTGGTGCTCGACGAGGTGCAGAACGCGCCGGGCCTGTTCGGCGAGTTGCGCGCCGAGATCGACGCGGACCGCAGGCCGGGCCGCTTCCTGCTGCTCGGCTCGGCCTCGTTCCGGCTGCTGAGGCAGTCGCAGACGCTCGCCGGCCGGCTCGAGGTGGTGGACATGGCGCCGCTGCTGCTGCCGGAGGTCGCGCAGCGCTTCGAGGACATCGAGCGCCTGTGGGTGCGCGGCGGCTTCCCCGGCAGCTACACCGCGTCCGACGAGGACGACTCGTGGCGGTGGCGGCAGGACTTCGTGCGGCACTTCCTCAACGTCGACCTGCCCGCGCTCGGCATCGGGGTCGATCCGGCGAGCATGGGCCGGTTCTGGCGGATGCTCGCGCACCTGCACGGCCAGCTGCTGAACGCGTCGGCCCTGTCCCGCTCGCTCGGCGTGTCGGCGCCCACGGTCGGGCGCTGGCTCGACCACCTCGTCGACGCGCTCGTCGTGCGACGGCTCGAACCCCGGCACGCGAACCTCGGCAAGCGCCTGGTGAAGGCGCCGAAGATCTACCTGCGCGACGCCGGCCTGCTCCACGCGCTGCTCGGCATTCGCGACGCCGAGGCGCTGTCCGGGCATCCGGCCGCGGGCGCCTCGTGGGAGGGCTTCGTCGTCGAGCAGGTGTGCGCGCGGCTGCCGGCCGGCGCGTCGGTGAGCTTCTACCGAACGGCGGCCGGGGCCGAGCTCGATCTCGTCGTGGACTCCGAGGGCCGGCGGATCGGCATCGAGGCGAAGCTGTCTTCGGCGCCGACGGTCACGCGCGGGTTCTGGCAGGCGTGCGAGGACGTCGGCGTCGACGAGGCGTGGGTGGTGGCGCCGGTGCGCGAGGGCTGGGCGATCGGGGACCGGGCGCGGGTGCTGTCGCCTCGGGAGATGCCGGTCGACGCGCTCGGGTGAGTCCGATCGGAAGGAACGCGGTGCACGCCGGCCGTGGCGAGGCGCGGGTCCGCGGAGGCACGCACGGTCGCGGGGCCCCGTGCGTCACCCCTCCTCGCGTCGCCCCGATCCCTCGCGCCACCCGAGCGTCGTGCTCAGCCGTCGCGCGTGCTCGACAACCAGGCCCGGGAACCGCTCCGACGCCGCGGTCGTGAGGCGCGCCTCGGGCATCGTCAGCCCGATCGATCCGACGACCGCGCCCCGTGCGTCGAGGATCGCCGACGCGAGCCCGACGGCGCCCGCGATGTTCTGCCCCTTCGACATCGCGTAGCCGCGCAGCGCGATCCGCGCGAGCTCGGCGCGCAGCGTCGCGATCCGGGGCAGCGGGCGGCCGGTGGCCGCCGACGGCGCGGCGGTCGCGACGATCGCATCGAGGTCCGCGTCGCCGAGGTGCGCGAGGATCGACCGGCCGAGCGCGCCCCACGCCAGCGGGATGTGGGTGAACCGGTCGACCTGGTAGCGCAGCGGGTGCGGCGAGCGCGCGACCTCCACGATCGTCGCCTCGCGCGCGGCGGGCAGGTACATCGTGAAGAAGCAGGTCTCCTCGGTCCGGTCGCGCAGCGACTCGAGCACCGGCCGCACGACGTGGCCGACGTCGAACCGCTGGACCACGAGCGACGCGATCCGGAAGTACTCGCGCCCGGCGCGGTAGGTGCGCGTCGTGTCGTCGTGCTCGACGAGGCCCGATCGCGCGAGCAGCTGCAGCTGGCGGTGGACGGTGCTCGACGGCAGTGCAAGGCGTCCCGCGAGCGTCTTCACCGACAGGCTGCCGCCGCTCTCGGCGATGACGCGCAGCAGCCGCACGACACGAGCGACGGTGCCGGACGCGTCGTCGGCCTCGTCGGGCCGCGGTTCGGATCGGGGGGGCGCCATGGTCGGCAGCGATGATATCGCGCCGCTCCGGGCAGGACGCCGGCGCGTCAGCCGCCGACGACGACGCCCGCGCGCCGCTCGAGCGGCAGGATCAGCGTCGAGTAGTCGCGCTCGGGGCCGTTGGCCTCGACGACCCAGGCCCACAGTCGCTCGACCGCGCGCAGCACGTCGACCGGCACGTCGTGGCGCTCGGCCATCTCGAGGTACAGCGCGAGGTCCTTCGATCCGATCGACAGCGGGCCGCCGTAGTCGAACGTCCGCGGCAGGATCGCCTTCGGGAACTTGTCGGTGCTCGCGCTGGTGCGGCCGGTGCTCGCGTTGATGGCGTCGATCATGCCGTGCGCATCGGCCCCGGCCTTCACGCCGAGCACAACCGCCTCGCAGGTGACCGCCATCGCGGCGATCGAGATCGCGTTGTTGACGAGCTTGCAGACCTGCGCGGCGCCCGGCCGCGTGCCGACCCGGAAGATCTTGTCGGCGAACGCGGCGAACAGCGGCGCGAGCCGGTCGAGCCGCGCCGGGTCGCCTGCGGCGAGCACCGACAGCGTGCCGGCGCGCGCGCCGCGCGGTCCGCCGCTGTCCGGCG
>JBILTM010000354.1:0-2838 GCA_044371545.1 Burkholderiaceae bacterium | reverse complement strand
CGCTGCCCGTCGAACGCGAGCTCGATGCCCTCGTGCGGCAGGCCCTCGGCGTGGCAGCGCGCCCCGACCCCGGCCTCGTCGAGCAGCTCGACGGTGCCCTGCTCGAGCACGCCCGCGCGGATGCGGCCGAGCACGTACTCCGGGCTCTGGCGCTCGATGATCACCGCGTCGATGCCGGCACGGTGGAGCAGCTGGCCGAGCAGCAGCCCCGACGGGCCTGCGCCGACGATCGCGACCTGGGTGCGTGTCTTCGTCATCGTCGTCCCGTGCCTCAGACGTCGAAGAACACCGTCTCGGCGTCGCCCTGCATCCGGATGTCGAAGCGGTAGACGACGCCGCCGGGCTGGACGTCCCGGGTCGCGACCAGCGTCGCGCGACGCTCGACGGGCACCGCCGCGAGCACCGGATCCTTCGCGTTCGCCGCGGTCTCGTCGTCGAAGTAGATCCGCGTGAACGCGTGGCTCAGCAGCCCGCGCATCGAGACGATCACGTCGACGTGCGGCGCCTGGCCGTCGGGCGTCGCGCCGGGCTTCACGGTCCGGAACGCGAACACATGGCCGGGCAGCGTGCCGGTGCCCATCCGGCCGAAGCCGCGAAAGCCGGTCGCCGCGACGTCGGCGGGCGTGCGCACGTGGCGGCCGGACGCGTCGGCGTGCTGGATCTCGAGCATCGCGTCGTGGATCGGTTCCCCGTTGCCGTCGAGCACGCGGCCGGTGATCACGATCGGCTCGCCGGGCGTGCGAGGCTCGGCGAGCTCGGCGCCGAACAGCGCGCGGAAGGCGTAGCCGTACTGGGTCGAGGTCAGGCCGTACGCGAAGTACGGCCCCACGGTCTGCGACGGGGTCTGGCCGGGGGTGGCTTCGGATGTGGCGCTCATCGCGTCGTCTCCATCGGGGTCTCGAGCGGGCCGCGCAGCACGATGTCGAAGGTGAATCCGAGCGCGAAGCCGGGCTCGGTGACGTCGAGGTCGAATCGGGAGACCAGGCGCTCGCGCGCTCCGGGGCGCGTGCTCCTGTAGATCGGATCGTGCTCGAGCAGCGGGTCGCCGGGAAAGTACATCTGCGTGACCAGGCGGCTCGCGAAGTGCTCGCCGAACAGCGAGAAGTGGATGTGGTTGGGCCGCCAGGCGTTCGGGTGGTTGCCCCACGGATAGGCGCCCGGCTTGATCGTCATGAAGCGGTAGCGGCCCTCGTCGTCGGTCATCGTGCGGCCGGCGCCGAGGAAGTTCGGGTCGAGCGGTGCATCGTGCCGGTCGACGACGTGCACGTAGCGGCCGGCGGCGTTGCACTGCCAGAGCTCGACCAGCGTGCGGCGCATCGGACGGCCGCCTTCGTCGAGCACGCGGCCGGTGACGACGATGCGCTCGCCGAGCGGCGCGCCGTTCACCGCGGCGTTGCGGGTCAGGTCGTGGTCGAGCTCGCCGATGTCCTCGTGGCCGTAGACCGGCTGCGCGAGCTCCGACAGCGTGTGCTGCAGCGGCACCAGCGGGCGCTTCGGCGCGCGCAGCGGGGTGGACTTGTACTCGGGGTACAGGTACGGCGGCTGGCTGGTCCAGTCGCGCGCGGCGATCCGCGGCAGGTCGGCCATCGGGGTCTCCTCGGAGGACGAGCCCCGGACTGTAGGCAGCCGTCGGCCGCGTGTAAACCGGCGCGGCCCGGGCGATTCCGGGAACGGCGCGGGACTCCGGAGGGCCGGTGCCCGCCGTCTCGACGGGACGTCTCGAGGGGTCGTCCCGGCCTGCCCGCGGTCAGGGCTTGAGCTCGACCGACCCCGAGACGGCCACGACGACGTCCGAGTCCCCGCCCTCGCTCGGCAGCGGCGGCGCGGCGGCGGCCTCGGCGACCCCGCCGCGCGCCGCCATCATCGGCCGCGGACCGGGGCCCGTGCCGCCGGCGCGCAGGGTCAGCTCCTTCAGCTCGTAGGACGCGTAGCCGAAGGCCGCGGCGGCGTCCGCCGCGCGGGCGCGGAACGCCTTCGCGGCCTCGGCGACGAGCCGCCTCTCCTCGGCCTGGCGGCGCTCGCCCGACAGCCTGAACTGCACGCCCGCGAGCTGCAGCCGCTCGCCGAGCCGACCGCCGAGCTGCGAGAGCGCCTGGATCCGCGTCGATTCGAGCACCACCTCGCCGCGGACCTTCCAGCCCTGCGGCCGCCCCTCGCGGGTGAAGTTCGGCTGCGTCGACACCGACCCGAGCCGGGCGCGCACGCCCTCGACCGCCTTCGCCTCGGCGATCGCGGCGTTCAGCTGCGACAGGACCGCTTCGTTCAGCGGCCCGACCTGCGGGCCGTCGCGCTCGGCGGCGAGCACCACCACCATCTCGTCGTTCGGCACCGCGGCCCGCGCCTGCGCGTCGAGCGCGAGCGTCGGCCCGGCGAACGCCGCGCCCGGTGCCGCGAGCGCGGCCGCCGCGAAGAGGGCGAGCGCGCCACGACGCAGGCCGCCCCGACCGTGCGATGTCATCGACCGCCCTCCCGCTCGAACTCGTCCACCGACGGCACCCGCGGCAGCCCCGTCCCCGACAGCCCGCGCGCCGCGCGCACTGCGCGCAGCACCGCGATCGCGGTCGCGGCGGCGGCCGCCGCACCGAGCGCCACCGGATGCACCCTGACCGGGCTGCGCCCGGTCGAGAGCGCGAACAGCGTGTCGCCGTCGAAGGTGGTGTGCACCGGGTCGATCGTCCGCGCGAGCCCGTCGTGCGCGCTCTGCGCAAGCTTGCGGCACTCGGCCTTGGTCAGCGCAGCATCGGTCGCGACGAGGCCGATCGTGGTCGCGCCGCCTGCCTGCAGCACCGGCGGCAGGTCGCCGGCGAGCAGACGCGCGGTCGTGCCGACGCGGCGCGT
>JBILTM010000184.1:0-10161 GCA_044371545.1 Burkholderiaceae bacterium | reverse complement strand
GCAGGGCGTCGCGTTCCGCTTCCACGACTTCCGCGCCGACGGCCTCGACGCCGCGCTGCTCGCCCGCTGGATGGGCCACCTGCCCTGGGACGCGCTGCTGAACCGTCGCGGCACGACCTGGCGCCAGCTCGATCCGCAGCGCAAGGCGAGCGTCGTCGACCAGTCGAGCGCGACCGAGCTGATGCTCGAGAACCCGACGCTGGTCAAGCGCCCGGTCCTCGAGGCCGGCGACCGGATCGTCGTCGGGTTCTCCGAGCCGATCTACCGCAACCTGTTCCCCGGGCGCGAGGCCTCCGCGGCCTAGCGTGGCGCCGGCGTCGCCGCGGCGTCCGGTCGACTCACCTACAATTCCCGGTTTCCGCGCGCCGCCGCGGACCGCGGCCGCGTCTGTCCGGGCGTCCGCGCCGGCGCGCCCCGTCGCGAAGCCCGCCCCATGCCCGCCTGCCCCGTCCGCACGCTGCTCGAAGACCTGATCCGCCGTCGCTCGGTGACGCCGGAAGACGCCGGCTGCCAGGCGACGATCGCCGCGCGCCTCGCCCCGCTCGGCTTCGAGTGCGAGCCGATGCGATTCGGGCTGGTCGACAACCTGTGGGCGGTGCGCCGCGGCCCGCGACCCGGCCCGACGCTGGTCTTCGCCGGCCACACCGACGTCGTGCCCGCCGGCCCGCGCCAGTGGTGGCACGCCGACCCGTTCGAGCCGACCGAGCGCGACGGCCTGCTCTACGGCCGCGGTGCGTCCGACATGAAGGCCTCGCTCGCGGCGATCGTGGTCGCGGTCGAGGAGTTCGTCGCCGCCCGCCCCGACCACGCCGGCGCGATCGCGCTGCTGCTGACCTCCGACGAGGAAGGCCCGTCGGTCGACGGCACGGTGCGCGTCGTCGAGGCGCTGCGCGCGCGGGGCGAGTCGCCCGACTACTGCATCGTCGGCGAGCCGACCTCGGTGCGCACGCTCGGCGACATGGTCAAGAACGGCCGCCGCGGCTCGCTGTCGGGGCGCCTGACGGTGCGCGGCGTGCAGGGGCACGTCGCCTACCCGCACCTCGCGCGCAACCCGATCCATGAATTCGCACCCGTGCTCGCCGCGCTGGTCGCCGAGCGCTGGGACGACGGCAACGAGTACTTCCCGCCCACGACCTGGCAGGTGTCGAACCTGAACGCCGGCACTGGCGCGGGGAACGTGATCCCGGGCGAGGCGGTGGTCGACTTCAACTTCCGTTTCTCGACGGCCAGCACCGTCGACGGACTGAAGGCGCGCGTGCACGCGATCCTCGATGCGCACCGGCTCGACTACGCGCTCGACTGGACCGTCTCCGGCCTGCCGTTCCTGACGCCGCGCGGCGCGCTGTCCGACGCGCTCGCCGGCGCGATCCGCGCCGAGCGCGGCGTCGAGACCGAGCTGTCGACGACCGGCGGCACGTCCGACGGCCGCTTCATCTCGGCGGTGTGCCGCGAGGTGATCGAGTTCGGCCCGCCGAACGCGACGATCCACAAGTCCAACGAGTGCATCGCCGTCGAGTGGCTGCAGCCGATGAAGAACGTCTACCGCCGTACCCTCGAGGCGCTGCTGCCTGCCGGGCTCGGCGGCAGCCTGCCTGCGGGAGTCGGCGACAGCCTGCCCGCCGCGACCGGCGGCCCCGCGTCGTGAGCGCGGGCCCGCGCTTCGAGCGGCCGACGCCGAACGCGTTCGAGGCGCGGGAAGCGCTGCGGACCGTCCGCGACCTGCTGCGCTGGTCGATCACCCGCATGGCCGCCGCCGACGTCGCGTTCGGGCACGGCACCGCCGACGCCTGGGACGAGGCCGCGTGGCTGGTGCTGTGGTCGCTGCGGCTGCCTCCCGACCGGCTCGAGCCGGTGCTCGACGCGCGGCTCGCGCCGTCCGAGGTCGCGGCCGCGGTCGCCCTCGTCGAGCGGCGATGCGTCGAGCGGCTGCCCGCCGCGTACCTGACCGGCGAGGCCTGGCTGCGCGGCGTGCGATTCCTGTGCGACCCGCGCGCGCTGGTGCCGCGCTCGCCGATCGCCGAGCTGCTCGACACCGACGCGCTCGATCCGTGGCTGCCCGACCCGCTCGCGGTCGGGCGCGTGCTCGACCTGTGCACCGGCGGCGGCGGCCTCGCGATCCTCGCGGCGCGGCGCTTTCCGGCGGCGAGCGTCATCGGTGCCGACCTGTCGGCCGACGCACTCGCGCTTGCGGCCGAGAACGTCGCGCTGCACGGGCTCGACGAGCGCGTGGGGCTGCGGCGCGGCGACCTGTGGGCGCCGGTCGCGGACGAGGCCTTCGACCTCGTGGTCTGCAACCCGCCGTACGTGAACGCCGGGTCGATGGCGGAGCTGCCGCCCGAGTACCTGGCCGAGCCGCAGGGCGCGCTCGGCGGCGGCTCCGACGGCATGGACCTCGTGCGGCGCATCGTCTCCGGCGCCCGCGCGCGCCTCGCCCCCGGCGGGCTGCTGGTGCTCGAGATCGGCCACGAGGCGCCGCACTTCGAAGCCGCGTTCGACAGCCTGGAGTTCACCTACCTGCCCACCGAGGGCGGCGACGACCGGATCGTGCTGCTCGAACGCGACGCGCTGCCGTGATCCGGATCCGCGGGCTCGCCCTCGGCCGCGGCGCGCGCACCCTGCTCGAGGACGCCGACGCGGCGATCGCTCCCGGCGAGCGGATCGCGCTGATCGGCGACAACGGCAGCGGCAAGTCGACGCTGCTCGCGGCGATCGCCGGCGACCTGTCGCCCGACGCCGGCGACGTCGACGTGCCGCCGATGCGCATCGCCCGGCTCGAGCAGTCGATGCCGCGCGGCGCGCAGCCCGCCTGGCGCTTCGTGCTCGAGGCCGACGCCGCGCTGATGCGCGCCGAGACCGCGCTCGCCGCCGCCGAGGCCGGCGGCGACGGCCACGCGATCGCCCAGGCGCACGACGACTTCATCGCCTGCGACGGCCCCTCGGCGCCGGCCCGCGCGCGCGAGCTGCTCGACGGTCTCGGCTTCGCTCCCGACGAGGCCGAACGCCCGGTCGACGCGTTCAGCGGCGGCTGGAAGATGCGCCTGAACCTCGCGCGCGTGCTGATGGCCCCGGCCGAGCTGCTGCTGCTCGACGAGCCGACCAACCACCTCGACCTGGACGCGGTCCTGTGGCTCGAGCGCCGGCTGATGCGATCGCCGGCGACGATCGTGGTGGTCTCGCACGACCGCGACTTCCTCGACCGGGTCGCGCAGGCGACGCTCGCGATCGAGGACCGGCGGCTGGTGCGCTACACGGGCGGCTACTCGGCCTGCGAGCAGGCGCGCGCCGAGCGCGCCGCGCAGCGTCAGCGCGCGATCGTCGCCCAGCAGGCGCGGATCGCGCACCTGCACGCCTTCGTCGAGCGCTTCCGTGCGAAGGCGACCAAGGCGAAGCAGGCGCAGAGCCGGCTGAAGGCGCTCGAGCGCATCGAGGTCCTCGCGCCGCTGCGCGCGACCCGCGGCATCGACTTCGAGTTCGCGCCGGTCGGCGACTGTCCGGACCCGCTGGTGCGGATGGAGGACGTCGCCTGCGGCTACCCCGCCGGCCCGGACGGCGAGGCGCGCGCGGTGCTGCGCGACGTGTCGATGACCGTCGGCCGCGGCTCGCGGATCGGCGTGCTCGGACGCAACGGCGCCGGCAAGACGACTCTGATCCGCACCGCGGTCGGCGAGCTCGCCCCGCTCTCGGGCGAGCTGCAGCGCTCGCGCACCGTGCGGATCGGCTACTTCGCGCAGCAGCAGGTCGACGCGCTGCGCGCCGGCGACACCGCGCTCGCGCACATGCAGCGGCTCGCCCCCGAGGAGCGCGAGCAGGTGCTGCGCGACTGGCTCGGGCGCTTCGCGTTCCGCGGCGAGGACGCGACCCGCCCGGTCGGCCCGATGTCCGGCGGCGAGCGCGCGCGGCTCGCGCTCGCGATGCTGGTCTGGCGCAAACCCCAGCTGCTCGTGCTCGACGAGCCCACCAATCACCTCGACGCCGCGACCCGCGACGCGCTCGCCGATGCGCTCGCCGAGTTCGACGGCGCGCTACTGCTGGTCTCGCACGATCGCTACCTGCTGCGCGCGACGGTCGACGCGTTCGTGCGCGTCGCCGACGGCGGCGCGGCGCCCTTCGACGGCGACCTCGACGACTACGCCGCGTGGCTGCTGCACAAGCCCGCTGCGGGACCGGGGGGAGCGGGCTCACCCGGCGGCGCGGCCCCGTCCGATACGGCCGCACCCGGCGTGTCCCGCCGCGACGAGCGCCGGGCGGCGGCCGAGCAGCGCGCGCAGCGCTCGGCGCAGCGCCGGCCGCTGCAGAAGCAGGTCGACGAGGTCGAGCGCGAGCTCGCACGGCTCGAGGCACGCATCGGCGAGATCGACGCGCGCCTCGCCGACCCCGATGCCTACCGCGACGGCGCCGCCGCGGCCGAGCTCGGGCGCGAGCGCGGCGTTCACCAGAAGGCGCGTGACGCCGCCGAGGAACGCTGGCTCGAGCTGTCGGCCGAGCTCGAGGCGCTCGACACCGACACCGCCGGATGAGCACACGCCGCCCTGCCGCGCCCGCGGCAGGGATCCGGCGCGCCGGAGGCCGCGCAAGCCACCCCGCCCGGGGCGATGCCGATCGCGCCCGCCGTGCTCAGCGCATGCCGGCGGCGCCCGAGTCCGAGCCAGCGCCCTCGTCCGCCCGCCGCCCCACCAGGTCCCGCCTGACGATCACCGGCTTGCCGCCGTACGCGCGCTTGCACAGCCAGTGCGCGAGCGCCGAGTCGAGCCAGTCGGCGTGACCCGGGAACCAGCCGGCGAGCGCGTCGGCCAGCCGCCTCGCCTCGTGCGCGTCGCCGGTCCCGGCCACGTGCGCGCGGACTTCCTCGATGGAGCGCAGCACCGCCGCGTGCTCGTCGATGTGGCAGTCGCGCGGCGGGAAGTCGGTCTCGAGCATCCAGCGGTCCTCGTCGCCGAAATGCCGGCGCGCGTGGGCCTCGAGCTCGGCGAGCAGCGCCGGCAGCCGATCCTCGGGCGCAGCCTGCAGCGCCCCGACCAGCGCGACGAACTCGCGGTGCGTCGCGTCGATCGGCTCGTGGCCGAGCACGAAGGCGTCGCTCCACGCGAGCGGCGCGCCGCCCGCGGGGTCGGCCACCGCGTCGTCCCGCGCCGGCGCGCCGCTCACTTCTTCGCGGCCATCTGCGCGCGCAGCTCCAGGTTCGCCTTGCGGTCGGCGTTGACCTTCTGCACGCTCGCGCGCTCGCCCATGCGCTTGACATAGTCGCGCGCCGGCGTGGCCGCCAGCACATCCTCGCCCCACACCGCCTTCGTCGCGCCCGAGATCAGCGGCAGGTGCACGATCGCCGCGCAGTCCGCGACGGTGAACGCGTCGCCGGCGACGTACGGCGACCATTTCGCGAGCCTCGCGAACGCAGCGACATTGCGCTCCAGCTCCTTGCGGGTCGCGTCGATCACCGACTGCTCGAGCTTGCCGCCGAAGTACGCCTGCGGATACAGCCGCCGAGCGACCAGCTCGAGGTGCAGCTCGACGAAGGTCGTCAGCTCGCGCACCTTCGCGCGGGCGAACGGGTCCGAGGGCATCAGCGGCACCTGCGGGTACGCGTCCTCGATGTACTCGACGATCACCTGCGACTCGCACAGCGCGCCCTGCGCCGTGCGCACGAACGGCACCTTGCCGAGCGGGCTGCAGGCGAGCGTCGCCTCGTCCTTCGTCGCCCAGTTCAGCGCCTCCTCGAACGGCACGCCCTTCTCGAGCAGCTGGATCTTGACCTTGTTGTAGTAGTTGCTGACGGCGAAGCCGACCAGGGTGAGCATGCGGATCTCCTCTGTCGATGGGGCGCGCTCGCGCGGCGCGCACGTTCCGGAGGGCGATGGTAACGCGCCGCCCGCCGGCCGCGCCGCTGCTAGGATCGCCGCGGTGGAACTCGCCGGACCGGTGCTGGACGTCGTGCTCCCGGTCTACGCGATGATCGCCGTCGGCTGGGTGGCGCTGCGCGCCGGCGCGCTCGGCGCCGAGGACGTGCGCCGCTTCACCGACTTCACCTTCACCGTCTTCGTGCCGGCGCAGCTGTTCCTCGCGATGGCGCGGACCGACTTCCGCGCGCTCGCGCCCGGCGTGCCGGCCGCCTACTTCGTCTCGGCGCTGACGCTCTTCGGGCTGGTGGTGGCGGTGCGCCGGCGCCGCGTGCCGATGCTGCGCGCCGCGGTCGAGGGGCTCGCCGGCGCGTTCGGCAACACGGTGATGATCGGCATCCCGCTGGTCAAGCTCGGCTGGGGCGACGCGGCGCTCGCGATGCTGCTGTCGATCGTCGCGCTGCACTCGCTGCTGCTGCTGTCGACCGCCACCTTCGTCTTCGAGGTCGCGGCCGCGAGCGGCGCGCCGCTCGCCGGCGCGCTGCGGGCGCTGCGCGCGTCCCTCACCCACCCGGTGATCCTGCCGATCCTGCTCGGCGGGGCGTGGAGCGCGCTCGGCCCGCCGCTGCCGGCCGCGGCCGATGCGACGCTGTCGCTGCTCGCGGCCGCCTCCTCGCCGCTGTGCCTGGTGCTGCTGGGCGCCTCGCTCGGCCGCGACGGGCTGGCCGCGGGGCTGCGTCCGGCCCTGGCGATGAGCGCGCTCAAGCTCGTCGCGCTGCCGGCGCTCGCCGCGCTCGTCGGCCGCTGGGTCTTCGGGCTGGCGCCGCTGGAGCTGACGGTGGTCGTGCTGACCGCGGCGCTGCCGATCGGCGCGAACGTGTTCCTGTTCGCCCAGCGCTACCGGACCGACACCGCCCCGGTCGCGGCGGCGGTGGTCGGCTCGACGGTGCTGGCCGCGCCGCTCCTGGCAGTGCTGCTGCCCCTGCTCCCGGTGCCCCCACGGTAGAATCGCCAGCAATGAAGACGATCGAATCGTTCGGCATCGGTGTCGTGGGGGCGGGCGCCATGGGTCGCGGCATCGCCCAGCTGTTCGCGCAGGCGGGGCACGCGGTGTCGTTGTTCGACACCGCGCCGGGTGCCGCACAGGCCGCGAAGGCGTCGGTCGCCGACGCGCTCGGCCGGCAGGTCGACAAGGGCAAGCTCGCCCGCGACGCGTGCGACGCGACGCTCGCGCGGATGCGCCCGGTCGATGCGCTCGCGGACCTCGCCGGCTGCGATCTGGTGATCGAGGCGGTCGTCGAGCACCTGGACGTCAAGAAGCGGCTGTTCGCCGATCTCGAGGCGCTGGTCGCCCCCGACGCGATCCTCGCCACCAACACCTCGTCGCTGTCGGTCACCGCGATCGCCGCCGCCTGCAAGGCGCCCGGACGCGTCGCCGGCTACCACTTTTTCAACCCCGTGCCGCTGATGAAGGTGGTCGAGGTGATCCGCGGCGTGCGCACCGAGCCCGCGGTCGCCGAGACGCTCGTCGCGCTGACCCGGCGCACCGGCCACGCGCCGGTCGTCGCGCAGGACACCCCCGGCTTCCTGATCAACCACGCCGGCCGCGGCTACGGCACGGAGGCGCTCAAGGTCGTCGGCGAGGGGGTCGCAGAACCGCACGTCGTCGACCGGATCATGCGCGAGCAGGTGGTCTTCGGCGAGCGCGGGGGCTTCCGGCTCGGGCCGTTCGAGCTGCTCGACCTGACCGGGCTCGACGTCTCGCACCCGGTGATGGAGTCGATCTACCGGCAGTTCTACGACGAGCCCCGGTTCCGGCCGTCGGCGCTCGCGGCGCTGCGCGTCGCGGGCGGGCTGCTCGGGCGCAAGACCGGCGAGGGCTTCTACCGGCACGAGGGCGGCCAGCAGGTCCCGGTGCCCGAGCCGGCGCCGGCCGTGGCCGCCGGCCCCGCGCCGTTCGCGAAGGTATGGACCCCGCCGGGCACGCACCGCACCGGGATCGCCGACCTGGTCGAGGCGCTCGGAGGCACCGTCGACGACCGCCACGGCCCTGCCGCCGACAGCCTCGTCGTGCTCGCGCCGCGCGGCCACGACGCGACCTGGGCGGCGACCGAAGCCGGCCTGCCCGGCGAGCGCTGCGTCGCGCTCGACACCCTGTTCCCGTACGGCGCGAAGGCGTGCACGCGCCGCACGCTGATGACCACGCCGGCGACCGACCCCTTGCTCGCCGCGGCCGCGCAGCGCCTGTTCGGCGCCGACGGCGCGAAGGTCTCGCTGATCCGCGACTCGGCCGGCTTCGTCTCGCAGCGCGTCGTCGCGATGGTCGTCGCCGTCGCCTGCGAGATCGCGCAGCAGCGGATCGCGAGCCCCGCCGACATCGACCTCGCGGTGCGGCTCGGCCTCGGCTACCCGGTCGGCCCGCTGTCGATGGGCGACGCGCTCGGCGCGGCCACCGTCGCCGGCCTGCTCGACGGGATGTTCGAGACCACCGGCGACCCGCGCTACCGACCGAGCCTGTGGCTGCGCCGGCGCGCGGCCCTGGGCCTGAAGCTGACGCACGCCGACTGAGCGCCGCACCGAGGCGCCGCACACCGAGACGGAGGGAGGGACGATGAGCGACCTGGCCGATCAGAACGTCGGCACCACGCCCGTGGCCGAGCGCCACCGCTTCGACGTCGGCGCGCTCGAGGCCTGGATGCGCACGAACGTCGAGGGCTTCGCCGGCCCGCTGACTGTCGAGCAGTTCAAGGGCGGCCAGTCGAACCCGACGTTCCGGCTGACCACGCCGTCGCGCGCCTACGTGATGCGCGCCAAGCCCGGCCCGGTCGCGAAGCTGCTGCCCTCGGCGCACGCTGTCGAACGCGAGTACCGGGTGCTGAAGGCGCTCGCCGGCACCGACGTGCCTGTCGCCCGCACCTACGGTCTGTGCGAGGACGAAGGGGTGATCGGCCGCGCCTTCTACATCATGGACTGCGTCGAGGGCCGCGTGCTCTGGGACCAGTCCCTGCCCGGCCTGTCGAATGCGGAGCGCGCCGCGATCTACGACGAGATGAACCGCGTGATCGCGGCGCTGCACCGCGTCGACGTCGAGGCCGTCGGGCTGCAGGACTTCGGCAAGCCGGGCAACTACTTCGCGCGCCAGATCTCGCGCTGGTCGAAGCAGTACCAGCTCTCCGAGACGGACAAGGTCCCCGAGATGGACCGGCTGATCGAATGGCTGCCCCAGCACATCCCGGCGGGCGACGAGACCACGGTCGTTCACGGCGACTACCGGCTCGACAACATGATCTTCGCGAAGGACCAGCCGCGCGTGCTCGCGGTGCTCGACTGGGAGCTGTCCACGCTCGGCCATCCGCTCGCCGACTTCAGCTACCACTGCATGAGCTGGCACATCCAGCCGGGCGCCTTCCGCGGCATCGCGGGGCTCGACCTCGCGTCGCTCGGCATCCCCGACGAGCAGGCCTATATCCGCCGCTACTGCGAGCGCACCGGCCGCAGCGGCATCGGCAACTGGGACTTCTACCTCGCGTACAACGCGTTCCGGCTCGCCGGCATCCTGCAGGGCATCGTCAAGCGCGCGCTCGACGGCACCGCCTCGAGCCCGCAGGCCCTCGAGCAGGGCAAGCGCGTGCGCCCGCTCGCGGAGATGGCCTGGTCCTTCGCGCAGAAGGTCCGCTGAACCGGTCCCACCGCACACCCGATCGACGACCCAAGGAGGAGAGACAGATGGACTTCGAACATTCGCCCAAGGTCAAGGAGCTGCAGGCGCGGCTGCTGGACTTCATGAACCGGCACATCTACCCGAACGAGGAGCGGTACCACCACGAGGTGGAGACGAACCGCAAGTCGGGCAACCAGTGGGTACCGACCCGGGTCATCGAGGACCTGAAGCCGGTCGCGCGCGAAGCGGGCCTCTGGAACCTGTTCCTGCCGTTCTCGAAGCGCGTCCCGGAGGGCCTGACCAACCTCGAGTACGCGACGCTGTGCGAGATCATGGGCCGCGTGCACTGGGCCTCCGAGGTGTTCAACTGCTCGGCGCCGGACACCGGCAACATGGAGACCCTCGAGCGCTACGCGTCCGAGGAGATCAAGCGCCAGTGGCTCGACCCGCTGCTGCGCGGCGAGATCCGCTCGGCGTTCCTGATGACCGAGCCGGCGGTGGCCTCGTCGGACGCGACGAACATCCAGCTGCAGATCCGCTCCGACGGCGACCACTACGTGCTGAACGGCCGCAAGTGGTGGAGCTCGGGCCTGGGGGACCCGCGCTGCAAGGTGCTGATCGTGATGGGCAAGACCAACCCCGACGCCGGCCGCCACGAGCAGCAGT
>JBILTM010000353.1:0-2888 GCA_044371545.1 Burkholderiaceae bacterium | reverse complement strand
GCGCAGCGCAGGCATCGGAGGCATCGGAGGCATCGGAGGCATCGAGTGCGTCGAACGCATCGAAGCCCCGTTCCATCGGCATCGCGAAGGCATCGGACATGGCGGCCTCGATACTGTTCATGCAGACAGTATTCTAGCTCGCCCGCGCGGTGACCGAAAGGGCGCGTCGGCCCGCACGCCCAGCATCCGTGAGGGTCTTCGGACTTAGGCCGAGCATCCGGACCGGTGCCTGGAGCCGGGTGCGGCGCGCCTGCGTACGGGACGCCCGCGACCCCGCCGACTCGCGAACGTCGGCCTCTCGATCTTCGCGATCGCGTCCGATCGCCCTGGCTCGCCGCCGCGTCGACCGTCAGCCCGCCGCGAGCGCGGCGACCGCCGCCCGCTGGCGCCGCGCGAGCTCGCGCACGTCGGCGGTCGCGAGTCGTCCCTCGTCGACGACGACCCGCCCGCCGACGATCGTGAAGCGCGCGCGCACCGGTGCCGCGAACAGCAGCCCCGCGACCGCGTCGTGGACGCCCGCGTGCTCGAGCCCGCCGACGTCGAACACCGCGACGTCGGCCGCCATGCCCGGCGCGAGCGCGCCGACGTCGTCGCGGCCGAGCACCGCGGCGCCGCCCAAGGTCGCGATCTCGAGCGCGTCGCGCGCCCGCAGCGCGGCCGGGCCGTGGCCGACCCGCGCGAGCAGCATCGCCTGGCGCGCCTCGCCGAGCAGGTCCGCGCCGTCGTTCGACGCCGAGCCGTCGACGCCGAGCCCGACCCGCAGCCCGGCCGCGCGCCACGCCGGCATCGGGGCGATGCCCGAGGCGAGGCGCATGTTCGAGCAGGGGCAGTGCGCGATGCCGGTACGGGTGGCGCCGAAGCGCGCGATGCCGGGTGCGTCGAGCTTCACGCAGTGCGCGTGCCAGACGTCGTCGCCCAGCCAGCCGACCGACTCGGCGTACTCGGCCGGTGTCATGCCGAACTTCTCGCGGCTGTAGACGACGTCCTCGTCGTTCTCGGCGAGGTGGGTGTGCAGCCGCACGCCGAGCCGTCGCGCGAGCGTCGCCGCCTCGCGCATCAGGTGCGGGCTCACCGAGAACGGCGAGCACGGGGCGAGCGCGACGCGCGTCATCGCGCCGTGCGACGCGTCGTGCCAGCGGCCGACGACACGCTCGCAGTCAGCGAGGATCGCGTCCTCGTCCTCGACGACCGAGTCGGGCGGCAGGCCGCCCGCGCTGCGACCGACGCTCATCGCGCCGCGGCATGCGTGGAAACGGATGCCGAGCCGGCGCGCCGCCTCGATCGTGTCGTCGAGCCGCGCACCGTTCGGGAACAGGTACTGGTGGTCGCTCGAGGTCGTGCAGCCCGAGCGCAGCAGCTCGGCGATCGCGACCTCGGCGGCGACGACGAACATCTCCGGCGTGTAGCGCGCCCAGATCGGATAGAGCGAGGTCAGCCAGCCGAACAGGTCGGCGTCCTGCGCCTCAGGCACCGCGCGGGTCAGCGACTGGTACATGTGGTGGTGCGTGTTCACCAGGCCCGGCGTCACCACGCAGCCGCGTGCGTCGATGCGTCGCAGCCGCTCGCCGACGCGACCCGCCGCGCGGGCGGCGGCGAGCGCGGCGTCGAGCGCGGCGTCGTCGCCGACCGCCTCGATGCGGCCGTCGACCGCGAGCAGGCCCGCGTCGCGCAGCTCGCGCCGGTCCGGATCCATCGTCACCAGCACGTCGGCGTGCCGGATCAGCAGCGGGGAAGGGAGCGTCGTGACGTTCATCGAGGCATGATCCCACGGATGGGAACACTGCCGCTCACCGTCGTCGCGATGCTCGCGTTCGCGGGCAACTCGCTGCTGTGCCGCGTCGCGCTGCGCGACACCGCGATCGACCCGGCGAGCTTCACGACCCTTCGGCTCGCGGGCGGCGCGCTCGCGCTGTGGGCGATCGTGCGCTGGCGCGACGGCCCGGCGCCGCTCGCCGGCAGCACCGGCTCGGGGTTCGCCCTCTTCGCCTACGCGATCCTGTTCTCGGTCGCCTACGTCGCGCTGACGGCGGCCACGGGCGCGCTGCTGCTGTTCGGCGCGGTGCAGGCGACGATGATCGGCGTCGGGCTCGCACGCGGCGAGCGGATGCGCCCGCTGCAGTGGGCCGGGCTCGCCTGCGCGGCGGGTGGCCTCGTGGTGCTGCTCGCGCCCGGGATCGAGGCGCCCGCGCCCTGGGCCGCAGCCGCGATGATCGGCGCGGGCGTCGCCTGGGGCATCTATTCGCTGCGAGCGCGCAAGGGCGAGGATCCGACCGCGGCGACCGCCGGCAACTTCGTGCGCGCAGCGCCGTTCGCGATCGCGGCGAGCGCCGCGGCGCTGCCGTGGGCGTCGGTGGACGCGGCCGGCGTCGGCTGGGCGCTCGCCTCGGGCGTGCTGACCTCGGGGCTCGGCTACGCGATCTGGTACGCGGCGCTGCGCGGCCTCGCGTCGACGGTGGCCGCGACGGTGCAACTGTCGGTGCCGGCGATCGCGGCCGTCGGCGGCGTGCTGCTGCTCGGCGAGGCGCCGGGCGCGCGGCTCGCGGTCGCGTCGGCGGCGGTGCTCGGCGGCATCGCGACGGTCGTGCTCGCGCGCCGGCCGGCCGCGCGCTGAGCGCGCCCGGCGCGGTCCCGGCGGGCCGCAGCGGGTCCGCGCGTCGGGTGTATCCTCGCCCGACCTCCCCTCCCTCGAGCGACGCCGTGAAGGATCCCTTCCACCTCCGGTTCCGCAGGCGCCTGGGCGGCGCCTTCCTCGCCGCGACCGCGTCCGCGCTCGCGCTCCCGCTGCAGGCCTGGGCGCAACCGACCGGCCCGTTCCCGGGCGACCGACCGATCACGATCGTGATGACCTTCCCGGCCGGCTCGGGCGTCGACGTCGTCGGCCGCCAGAT
>JBILTM010000352.1:0-2906 GCA_044371545.1 Burkholderiaceae bacterium | reverse complement strand
CCGCGGTAGGCGGCGGCCTCGTCGGGTGCGGGCGCGACCTGCGCGGCCGCGAGCGGCGACACGGCGAGCAGCGCCGCCGCGACGATCGGTGCGAGGCGCACGGCGGTGCTATTCGGGCTTCACGCCCGCGACGTCGATCAGCGCCTTCCAGCGCACGAGCTCGTCCTGGATCTGCTTCTCGAACGCGGCGACCGACAGCGGCTTCGGCGCCGGCGAGTTCTGCTTCTGCTCGAAGAACTCGACGACCTCGGGCATCACCATCCAGCGGTTCAGCGCCGCGTTCAGCCGCTCGACGATCTCGCGCGGCAGGCCCTTCGGACCGAAGAGGCCGTACCAGGGGATCGCCTCGAGCGGGAAGCCCTGCTCGATCATCGTCGGCACGTCCTTCAGCTGGGGCAGCCGCTCCAACGACATCGTCGCGATCGGCCGCATCCGGCCGGAGCGGATGTGCGGCATCGGCGTGGCCGCGTCGATGGTCGCGACCGGGATCACGCCGGAGATCAGGTCGGGCGGGATCTGCGCGACGGTCTTGTACGGCACGTGCTCCATCCGCAGGCCGGACTTCGCCTTGATCGACTCCATCACCAGGTGGCCGCCGGAGCCGATGCCCCACGACGCGTAGGTGAGGTCGGTGCGCGTCTTGGCGTAGTCGACCAGCTCCTTCAGCGAGCGCACCGGCAGCGAGGGGTTCACGACGATCATGTTCCCGCCGCCGCCGCCGATGCGCGCGATCGGCACGATGTCGTTCAGCGGGTCCACCGGCGGCTTGAGCATCAGCAGCTTGTTGGCGACCGTCGCGGCGGTGAACGAGATCAGCAGCGTGTGGCCGTCGGGCGCGGCGCGCGCGACCTCCTGCGTCGCGAGCAGGCCGTTCGCGCCCGGGCGGTTGTCGACGACGACCTGGGTGCCGAGCTCCTTCGACAGCCACTCGGCCATCAGGCGACCGAAGAGGTCCGCGCCGCCGCCCGCGCCGCTCGGCAGCACCAGCCGCACCGGGCGTCCGGGTGTCGGGAAGCCCTGCGCGCGCACGGCCGGGGCGTGCGTCGCGGCGAGCGCGACCAGCGCCGCCGACAGGCGCAGCAGGTCGCGTCTGGGGGCGGCGGGCCCCCGCCGGGGGGGCATGCCGGTGGCGTCGTTCACTCGGGGTCTCCTCGCGGGCGCGCTGCCCGGCTCGTCGCCGCGATGCGCGCCTCCTCCTCTCGATGGCCCGGATCGTACGTCGCCCTGTCATGACAGGTCAAACCCTCGGCGGCGACCCGAAGCGAGGCCGCGCGGCGCGACAGCCGACCGCGGGCGCGCTAGCCTGCGCGGGTCGACGGCGCACGGTGCGCCGCGCCGCGCACGGGCGCGGGGCGGGGCCGGGCGCAGGGGAGGGGCGATGCGGGGGATCGGGTGCGCCGCGTGCGCGACGCGGATCGCGCGGCGGGCGGGAGCGATGTCGTGAGGCCGATGGACGGGATGCGGGTGGTCGACCTGTCGCACGTGATCGCGGGGCCGACCTGCGGGCACTACCTCGCGCGGCACGGGGCGGAGGTGATCAAGGTCGAGCCGCCGGGGCGCGGCGACGTGCTGCGCGTCGGCGGCGGCCGCGCGCAGGTCGACGAGGGCGTGAGCGTCGGCTTCGCGGCGATCAACGCGGGCAAGCGCTCGGTCGCGGTCGACCTCAAGACGCCCGGGGGCGTCGCCGCGGTGCTCGCGCTCGCGCGCGATGCCGACGTGTTCGTCGAGAACTGGACGCCCGGAGTCGCCGGGCGGCTCGGCCTCGGCTACGACGCGGTGCGCGCGGTCCGGCCCGACATCGTCTACGCGTCGATCTCCGGCTACGGCCAGGAGGGCGGGTGGTCGCCGCGCGGCGCGTACGACCACGTCGTGCAGGCGATGACCGGGATGATGTCGCTGCAGGGCGAGGCCGACGACCCGCCGATCAAGGTCGGGTTCCCGGTGATCGACGCGGCCGCGGGGATGATGGCCGCGCAGGCGGTGCTCGCCGCGCTGCTGCGGCGCGCGCGCGGCGGCGGCGGCGCGTACCTCGACGTGTCGATGGCGCAGGCCGCGGTGCACCTGATGCTGTCGCCGGCGGTGCTCGCCGAGCACGAGGGCCGCGACCGGCCGCGGCCCGGCAACCGCGGCTTCTCCGGGAGCCCGGGCGCGGCGACCTTCCGCTGCGACGACGGCTGGATCGCGACCGCGGCGAACACGCCCGCGCAGTTCGCGACGCTGTGTCGCCTGCTCGGCGTCGAGGACGTGCTCGCGGATCCGGCGCTGCTCGACGTCGACGCGCTCGCGCGCGGCGCGGGCTTCGTCGTGCCGCGCGATGCCACGGCGCTGCACGCGCGGCTCGCGGCGGCCTTCGCGGGCGCGTCGGCCGCCGCGCTCGAGCGCGCGCTCGCCGACGCGCGCGTGCCGGCCGCGCGCGTGCGCGGGCTCGCGGAGTTCATGGGCGAGTGGGCCGAGGGCGCGTTGGCGACCGCGCCGGTCGCGCGGGTCGACTATCCGGGCGGCGCGGTGCTCGACGTCGGCACCGGGGCCAAGTGGGACCGGACCGCGCCGCCGCCGCCGGGGCGGGCGCCGCGGCTCGGGGAGGACGACGGGCTGGTCGGGGGCGAGTGATGGGGCGTGCGGGCCACGCACCGTGGCGGCACGTTTCGCCTACGAGCCTGCGCGGGCCCGCGACTTCGGAGACCCGGGGACGGTTCCTTCGGCCCGTTCGCGAGCCGGGGTCCGCGGAGCGACTGCGCGCTCGAGCGTCAGGCGAATGAAGCGCTGGTAGGGCACGCGCGCCTCCTGGGCCGCCGCCTTGACCGCGCCGAGCAGCTCGCTGGGCATCCGCATGTTGACCCGCGCCTCCTTCGGCGCGAACTCGAAACGTACCGGGGTCATCGCGCAGAGGTCGTATCGGCTGAGAT
>JBILTM010000351.1:0-2911 GCA_044371545.1 Burkholderiaceae bacterium | reverse complement strand
GGCGGGGCGGGATGCGGATATGCACGCGGGTCTCCTGGCACGAGCGGGGGCTCGGGTGGGTCGCCATTCTGCGGCAGACCTGACCGCCCGGCCAGCGCCCGCTCGCGCCCGCCGGGGCCCGGAAACAGCACGGGCGCCCGAAGGCGCCCGCGACGGAGGACGGTGCGGCGCCCGGCGCCGCGTCGATCAGCGCAGCCCGGCGATGTAGTCCGACAGCGCCTTGATCTCGTTGTCCGACAGCCGCGCGGAGATCGCGGTCATCTGCGCGCTGTTCTTGCGCTGGCCGCCGCGGAACTGGACGAGCTGCGACTCGGTGTACTCGGCCCACTGGCCGGACAGCCGCGGGTACTGCGCCGGCATCCCGGCGCCGGCCGGGCCGTGGCAGCCGGCGCACGAGGGCACCTGCTTGCCCGGGATGCCCGCGCGGTAGATCGTCTGGCCGAGCTCGACGAGCTCCTTGCTCTTGGCCGACGCAGGTTTCTTCGGCTGGCTCGCGTAGAACGCGGCGACGTTGCGCTTGTCGTCGTCGGACAGCTGCGACGCGAAGCCCATCATGATCGCGTTGGCGCGCTCGGCCTCCTTGGCGCCCTGCTTGGGCACGAAGTTGACGAGCTGCTTGTAGAGGTAGTCGGCGTGCTGGCCGGCGAGCTTGGGGTTCGCGGGGCTGGGTGCGTTGCCGTCGGCGCCGTGGCAGGCGGCGCAGACCTGCGAGGCGATCTGCTGGCCCTTGGCGAGGTCGGGCTTCTTGGCCTGCTGCGCCCGGGCCTCGCCGTGGCCCGTCGCGAGGCCGAGCGCGAGGCCGGCGGCGGCGGCGAGGGCCGCACCACGAGCGGCGATGCGGGCCGCGAGAGGCGAGGCGCGCCGCGGGGTCGGGCCACCCGGCGGGCTGAACGGAACTGCATGTTCGCTGGCGCGAGAAGCCTGACGGATCATCGAAGACACCTTGGAACCTGTGATTGCACGCAAACCCCGGATTGTACAATAGCGCCGGTCCATGCCGCTCCTCGCCACCGCCCGCTTCTTCACCACCGTCGCCGCCCTGCACCAGGCACCGCGCGACGGCACCGTCGAGGTCGCGTTCGTCGGCCGCTCCAACGCGGGCAAGTCCTCGGCGATCAACGTGCTGTGCAACCGGCGACGGCTCGCGTTCTCGAGCCGCACCCCGGGCCGCACCCAGGCGCTCAACTACTTCGCGGTGGGCCCGGCCGACCGGACGCTCGGCTACCTCGTCGACACGCCGGGCTACGGCTACGCGTCGGCGCCGCTGGAGACCAAGAAGACCTGGGACCAGCTCGCCGGCCAGTACCTGCAGCAGCGACCGCAGCTCGCCGGCGTGGTGCTGCTCGCCGACATCCGCCGCGGCCTCACCGACCGCGACCGCCGGCTGATCGACTGGGTGTCGCCGGCGACGCGGCTGCTGGTGGCGCTGACCAAGTCCGACAAGCTGACCCGCGAGCAGGGGCGCAAGGTGCAGAAGGCGGTCGCCGACGAGCTCGCCCGCCTGCGCCCGGCCGCCCGCGACACGGTCCTGCTCTTCTCCGCGCTGAACCGCTCCGGCAGCGACGAACTCGCGCACATCGTGGAGAATTGGATCGAGACCGGGCTGCCCGGGTCGCCGCAGCCGCCGGCGGCCTGAACGGCCCGCCTCGCCCGACCCGAACGCGAAAAAAAACCCCGGCGGCCGAAGCCCCGGGGTTGGAAAACGCCTTTGAAAACTTCGCAGGCACCCGCTCAGGGAGGAGAAGCGGGAGACAGTCGGGTGACCATCTGTTGTCCATGATAAGTGCTGTACGAGATTCGTCAAGCACTTTTTGACCCGCTCGTCCGTGGGCTGACCGACGAGTAGAAGGGAGAGGATGAATGGCCGAATTTCCCCATATACAACAAGGCTTTCCGGCTCAACGCCCGCGGCGTCTCCGGCGCGACGATTTCACCCGTCGGCTGGTTCGTGAGAACACCGTGAGCGTGGACGACCTGATCTATCCGGTGTTTGTCCTGGACGGAAACGGCATCACGCAGTCGGTCGCGTCGATGCCCGGCGTGCAGCGGCACAGCGTCGACCGGCTGCTCGGCGTGGCCGAGCAGTGCGCCGCGGCGCGCATCCCGGTGATCGCGCTGTTCCCGGTCATCGAGCCGTCGCTGAAGACCCCGGACGGCCGCATCGCGACCGATCCGGAGGGCCTGGTGCCGCGCGCGGTCCGCGCGATCAAGAAGCACTTCCCGCAGCTCGGCGTGCTGACCGACGTCGCGCTCGACCCGTTCACCAGCCACGGGCAGGACGGCGTCATCGACGAGCACGGCTACGTGATCAACGACGTCACGGTCGAGCTGCTGCGCGCGCAGGCGCTGGTGCAGGCCGAGGCGGGCGTGGACATCGTCGCGCCGTCGGACATGATGGACGGGCGCGTCGGCGCGATCCGCACCGCGCTCGAGGGCGCGGGCCACATCCACACCCGCATCATGGCGTACTCGGCGAAGTACGCCTCGGGCTTCTACGGCCCGTTCCGCGACGCGGTGGGCTCGGCGAACAACCTCGGCAAGGGCGACAAGAAGACCTACCAGATGGACCCCGCCAACAGCGACGAGGCGCTGCGCGAGGTCGCGCTCGACCTGCAGGAGGGCGCCGACATGGTGATGGTCAAGCCCGGCATGCCGTACCTCGACATCGTGCGCCGCGTGAAGGACACCTTCGCGGTGCCGACCTTCGTCTACCAGGTGAGCGGCGAGTACGCGATGCTGAAGGCGGCCGCCGCCAACGGCTGGCTCGACGAGCGCACGGTCGCGCTCGAGTCGCTGCTCGCGTTCAAGCGGGCCGGCGCCGACGGCGTGCTCACCTACTTCGCGCTGGACGCGGCCCGGTGGCTCGAGCAGCGCTGAGCCGCGACACGGTCGGCACCGACCCGGACGACGA
>JBILTM010000350.1:0-2913 GCA_044371545.1 Burkholderiaceae bacterium | reverse complement strand
GGTCGACGTCGCGGCGCTGCGCACCGCGCTGCGCGCCCGGCGCACCGAGGCGATCGACGCCTTCAAGGCGCGAGGCGACGTGCGCCGCCTGCTGCGCGCGATCGTGCGCGAGACCGACCGCGTGCTGCTCGAGCTGTGGCGCGACGCCGGCCTCGCCCCCGAGTGCGCGCTCGTCGCGGTGGGCGGCTACGGGCGTGGCGAGCTGATGCCGCACTCGGACGTCGACCTGCTGCTGCTGGTGCCCGCGGATGACGACGCGGCGCGCGCCGCGCGCGTCGAGCGCTTCATCGGCGCCTGCTGGGACGTCGGGCTCGAGATCGGGCACAGCGTGCGCACCGTCGAGGAGTGCTTCGCCGAGTCGGCCGCCGACATCACGGTGCGCACCAGCCTGCTCGAGCGCCGCTTCATGGCCGGCTGCCGGACGCTGTGGCGGCGCCTCGGCGACGGCCTCGACGCGGCGATCGACGGCCGCTCGTTCTTCCACGCGAAGCTGTTCGAGCTGCGCCAGCGGCACGTGAAGTTCCAGGACACGCCCTACAGCCTCGAGCCGAACGTCAAGGAGAGCCCGGGCGGGCTGCGCGACCTGCAGTCGATCCTCTGGATCGCGCGGGCGGCGGGCCTGGGCGCGGCCTGGGGCGAGCTCGCGGCGCGCGGCATCGTCACGCGCGACGAGGCGTCGCTGCTCGCCGGCTACGAGCGCAAGCTCAAGGTCACGCGGGCGTGGCTGCACATCGTCGCCGGACGGCGCGAGGACCGGCTGGTGTTCGACCTGCAGGCCCAGGTCGCGCGCGCGCAGGGCTTCCCGGCCGACGACGCGCGGCTGGCGAGCGAGCAGCTGATGCAGCGCTACTACTGGACGGCGAAGTCGGTCACGCAGCTGTCGACGATGCTGATCCAGAACCTCGAAGCCGAGCTCTTCCCCGAGAACGCCGGCGTCCCCGAGCCGATCGACGCCGAGTTCCGCAACGTCCGCGGGCGGCTCGACGCGGTCGACGAGGGCCTCTTCGAGCGCGACCCGGGCGCGATCCTGCGCGCGTTCCGCACGATGCAGCGCCACCCCGAGCTCGACGGCATCGCCGCGCCGACGCTGCGGGCGATCTGGCGCGCCCGCACGCGGATCGACGCCGCCTTCCGGCGCGACCCGGCGAACCGCGCCGAGTTCCTCGCGATCCTGCAGGCGCCACGCGGCGTGACCCACGAGCTGCGCCGGATGAACCAGTGGTCGGTGCTCGGCCGCTACCTCCCCGCCTTCCGCCGCATCGTCGGGCGGATGCAGCACGACCTGTTCCACGTCTACACCGTCGACCAGCACATCCTGATGGTGGTGCGCAACCTGCGGCGCTTCGCGATGGCCGAGCACGCGCACGAGTACCCGTTCTGCAGCCAGCTGACGTCGGAGTTCGACAAGCCCTGGCTGCTGGTGGTCGCCGCGCTCTTCCACGACATCGCCAAGGGCCGCGGCGGCGACCACTCGACGCTCGGGCGCGTCGACGCGCGCCGCTTCTGCCGCGCGCACGGGCTGGAGCGCACCGACCGCGAGCTGGTCGAGTTCCTCGTCGAGCACCACCTGACGATGTCCTCGGTCGCGCAGAAGCAGGACCTGAGCGACCCCGAGACGATCTCGCGCTTCGCCGCGCTGGTCGGCGACACGCGCCGGCTGACCGCGCTCTACCTGCTCACCGTCGCCGACATCCGCGGCACCAGCCCGAAGGTCTGGAACGCCTGGAAGGGCAAGCTGCTCGAGGACCTGTACCGGGGCGCCAAGCGCGTGCTGGGCGGCGAGGCGGCGAGCACCGACGCGCGCTTCGACGCGCGCCGCGCCGAGGCGGTGCGGCTGCTGAACCTGCACGGCCTCGCGCCCGACGTCTACGCACCCTTCTGGTCGCAGCTCGACATCGGCTACTTCCTGCGCAACGACGCGCAGGACATCGCCTGGCAGACCCGGGTGCTGCACCGCTTCGCGGACACCGAGAAGCCGATCGTGCGCACCCGGCTCGCGCCGATCGGCGAGGGCTTCCAGGTGGTGGTCTACCTGCCCGACCAGCCCGACCTGTTCGCGCGGATCTGCGGCTACTTCGACAGCAAGAACCTGTCGGTGCTCGATGCGCGGATCCACACCACGCGCAACGGCCGGGCGCTCGACAGCTTCCTCGTGGTCGACCCGAACCACTCTCGGCAGTACCGCGACATCCTGACGCTGGTCGAGGTCGAGCTCGCCGAGCGGCTCGCGCGCCGGCATCCGCTCGACGCGCCGGTGCGCGGCCGCCCGTCGCGGCGCTCGCGCTACTTCCCGATCGCACCGCAGGTGGACCTGAGGCCGGACGAGCGCGGCAACCGCTACCTGCTGTCGGTGGTCGCGAACGACCGCACCGGGCTCCTCTACGGCATCGCGCGCACGCTCGCGAAGCACGGCATCAACCTGCAGGCCGCGCGGATCATGACGCTCGGGGAGCGGGCGGAGGACGTGTTCCTGATCGACGGGCCGGCGCTCGCGAACGCGCGCCAGCAGATCCAGCTCGAGAACGAGGTGCTGGAGGCGGTGGGGGCGCAGGGGGGGTAGACGCGTCAGTCCTGCGGACCGCGGGTCCGGCAGGAGTCCGACGCAAGCATGCGCCGGTCGTTCCGCCGGCGGCCCGCAGTGCGGGCCGAACCCCCGGCTCCACCATGCCGGAGCTCACTGACGCGGCGCCGGGCAGCGCCCGGCGAAAACCCGGGTCAGTCGTCCGGGATCGTCTCGCCCGGGAACAGCGCCTCGATGAACCCGAAGCGCGTCAGGTCCCGGATCCTGCGCGGATAGAGCACGCCGTCGAGGTGGTCGCACTCGTGCTGCACGACCCGCGCGTGGAAGCCGCCGGCCTCGCGCTCGATCGGCGTGCCGTTCGCGTCGAAGCCGCGGTAGCGGATGCGGGCGAA
>JBILTM010000027.1:0-34710 GCA_044371545.1 Burkholderiaceae bacterium | reverse complement strand
GGTGCGAGCGCCCGAGCGTCTGCAGCGCGAGGCTGGCGACGTCGTAGCCCGGGCGCTTCGCGCAGGGGCCGGACGAGAAGTTGGGGCAGGCGGGCTTGACGGCAGGTCGCATCGGGGGCTCGTCGGGTCGGCGGGGTGGGCGGGACGGACCGCGGGGGGGCGGTCCGCGAGGCTGCGGGGATTCTATCGTCGCGGGCGCCGGGCGGGCGGCGCGCGATCCGGTCCGCGCGCTTGCCCGTCCGATCCGCCCCGGCCTACGATCGGCGCGAGGCGCGCGCCGCGCGCCCGCGACGGGGAGACACCACGATGAACCGAGTCGACGGCCGTATCGCGCTCGTCACCGGCGCGGCCGGCGGCATCGGCACCGCCACCTGCCGCCTGCTCGCCGAGGGCGGCGCGCGCGTGATCGCGACCGACCTGCGCGAGGCGCCCTCCGCGGGGCTCGCCGCGGCCATCGACGCGAGCGGCGGCGCGATCCGCTACCTGCGGCACGACGTGACCGACGACGCGCAGTGGGGGGCGGTGCTCGAGGCGACGCTCGCCGCCCACGGACGGCTCGACGTGCTGGTCAACAACGCGGGCCTCTTCATGCACGGCCGCACCGAGGACGCGGACCTGCGGTCGATCGCGAAGCTGTTCGACGTGAACCTGCTCGGCGTCGTGCTCGGCACGCAGCACGCGTTGCGCGCGATGAAGGCGCGACCGAAGGACCTGCCGCTCGCCTCGATCGTCAACCTGTCGTCGGTCGCGGGGCTCAAGGGCTCGCAGATGGCCTCGCTCTACTGCCTCACGAAGGGCGGCGTGCGGCTCTTCTCGAAGTCCTGCGCGATCGAGGCAGCACATCTCGGCTACCGGATCCGGGTGAACTCGATCCACCCGGGGATCATCGACACCGACATGGCACGCGGCGTCGCCGACGGGATGCGCGCGAACGGGGTGCCGGCGGAGCAGGTCTCGCGCGCGATGGCGGGGGCACATCCGCTCGGGCGGATGGGGGAGGCGGAGGACGTCGCGCGGAGCATCCTCTTCCTCGCGTCGGACGACTCGGCGTTCGTGACGGGCACGGAGCTGGTCGTCGACGGGGGGATGACGGCGCGCTGAGTTCGCGATGCGGTGTGCGCGCGATTCGTGCGAGGGTCGCGCTCGACGGGCGGGGCGAGGCCGTCGCCGCATCACACGTCCGGCCGCGACGCGGGCGCCGCCTGCGCAGCCGCCGGGCGAGGACGCGTTCGACTATCCTGCGAGGGTCGCTCCCAAGCGGTCCACGCCATCCATTTCAGCCCCAGTCCATCCGATCGGAGGAGACACATGCTCAAGGACAAGGTGGTCATCGTGACCGGCGCCGCGCGAGGCATCGGTCAGCGTTACGTGGTCGACATCGTCGAGGCGGGAGGCTGCGCGCTGGCCGCCGACGTCGCGGACTGCGACGCGACCATCGCGATGCTCGGCGACCGCGCGGATCGCGCGCTGTCCGTGAAGGTCGACGTGACCGACCGCGCGTCGGTCGACGCGATGGTCCAGGCCTGCGTCGGGCGCTTCGGCAGGCTCGACGGCTTGGTCAACAATGCGGCGCTGTACGCGACCCTCAAGGGCGGGCGTTTCGACCAGATCCCCGAGATCGAGTGGGATGCGGCGATGAACGTCAACGTCAAGGGGATCTGGAACTGTTGCCGTGCCGCGTTCGAGCCGATGCGCGCCGCCGGTGGCGGCAGCATCGTGAACATCAGCTCGCTCGCAGCGCTCTATGGCCTGCCCTACGCGCTGCACTACACGACGTCCAAGGCCGCGGTGATCGGTCTGACGCGAGGCCTGGCGCGAGAAGTCGGCCGCGCGAACATCCGCGTCAATGCCATCGCTCCCTCGGCGGTGCTCACCGAGGGCACTCGCCAGTTCTTCGGAGAGAAGTACGAGGGGGCACTGAAGACGATCGCGGCCGGGCAGGCGATTCCTCGCAACCTCGACACCACGGACGTCGCCGGCGCGGTGCGCTGGCTGCTTTCCGACGACTCCCGCTTCGTGACCGGTCAGACGATCGCCGTCGATGGCGGAACCGTGATGAACTGAACCGAATCCGCTGCGCGGCACGCGCGGCGGACGTTCAGCCCGACGGGAAGCGCCGCTTCAGGCAGCGCCGCGGCCTGCGGCCACCCGCTCCGAGATGGTCCGTTCGAAGTGCGTGAGCGCCGGCTCGTTGCGACCGAAGACCGAATGCGTCTGCGCTCCGGTCGCGAAGTTGCGCTGCATCGCCTCGCTGGTGGGGAAGTCCTCGTCGCAGACCGTCCGGATCGTCAGGTCCATGTTGCGCTCCCAGTACCGTCGCGCACTGTCGGTGTCGATCGGGTTGGGCACGAAGAAGTCGAGGTACATCTCGCACTCGTCGACCCGACCATCGACGGGAAACACCCGCCAGGTCTCGACATGATCGACTTGCACGACGAATACCGTGTTCGGGAACAGCACGTAGACGATCGTGTGGTGCGCGATGAAATCCCAGTCGCTCTCGGGCAGGCCGCGTTGTGCATCGAGACTGCGGCGTGGCAGCACTTCGCGCAGGTGCGGTCCGATCGCATCGAACACGCAGACGTTCGCGTGGAACAGGGGCGCGACCGTGTTCCGGTGAAGCACGCCGAGATGATAGGGCTCGAGAAAGGTGTCGATCACCAGCTTCCAGTTCATCTTGCGTCGAATCACCCGCGTCTCGTAATGATGGTAGCCCTCGAGACGGTAGGCGGCCAACTCGGCGTCCAGACCGCCGAGGTGCGCCTGCGCATCGAGCCAGACGTCGCCGTCGGGTCGCGCCGTGGGCAGCACCCAGATCAATCCGTTGCGTTCGGCCACCGGTAGCGGCACAAGACCGTTCGCGTCAGTGTCGATGCCGGGGAAGTTGCGCCGATCCGGGATACCCGCCAACCGACCGTCCAGTCCGTAGGTCCAGCCGTGGTAAGGACAGACCAGCGTGCGGCGGCTGCCCCGCCCCTCGACGACGCGCGCCGCGCGGTGGCGGCAGACGTTGAGGAAGGCCCGCGTCCGACCGTCATCACCGCGCACCAGCAGGATCGGGGCGCCGCTGCGATCGTCCGACAGGTAGTCGCCGGGCCGGGGCAACTGGCACGACCAACCCATCAGCAGCGGCTGACCGCGAAACAGCAGTTCGAGTTCGCTGGCCAGCTGAGCAGGGCTGGTGTAGGTCGCAACCGGGTGATGGTAGACCGACTCGGCGACATCGGTGGTGCCGGCCTCGAGGTGGGCGAACACCCGCCGCATCAGCGAGCGGCGCAGTTCCGGATCCATGTCGCGTCCCTCCACGTTCGTCCGAGCTGATCAGCGCCAGGCCCCGGGCGACTCTAGCGTTCGCTGACAGTCCAGTCAACTTTGCGACCGCGTGCTGCCTTGACACGCGCGGCAGGCGCGTCGAGCATTGACCGGCCCTTCAGACCGACCGCCCCGGCGCTGTGCACGCGCCCGCATCCGCCAGCCGGCACGGCCACTTCAGAGCGCCGAATGAACGACCCGTCTCCTGTCGTCGCCACTCGCGGCGCCCGAACACCCCGTGCACGCAACGGCACCGCGCAGGCGCAGCGACTGACCCGCGCGCAACAGCGCGAGCGCACCCGCGCCGCGCTGGTCGAGGCGGCGGTGCACGTGATCGGCGATTCGGGGTACGCCGGCGCGTCGGTCACCGCGATCACGCGACGGGCGGGCGTCGCACAGGGCACGTTCTACAACTACTTCGAGTCGCGCGAGGACCTGTTCGACCGCCTGCTGCCGACGCTGTCGCGGACGATGTTCGACCGGATCCGGGTGGCTGCCGACGGAGCCCCGACGGAGGCGGCGCGAGAGGAGGCGAGCCTGCGGGCGTACTTCGAGTTCGTGCGGGAGGTGCCGCAGTTCTATCGGATTCTCTACGAGGCCGAGATCTTCGCGCCCGCCGCGCACCGCAGCTACATCGAGCGGGTTGCGCGCAGCTACGCCCGGACGCTGCAGCGCGCCCGCACGCGCGGCGAGATCGCCGCCTTCAGCCGCCGGGAACTCGAGTCGATCGTCTACATGCTGATGGGCGCGCGGCACTACCTGAGCATGCGTCACATGCACCGGGGTCATCGCGACCGACTCATGCCCGACTGGGTGATCAAGGCCTACATGCGCCTGATCCGCGGGTTGTATCAAGCCTGAGCTGCGCGCGGCCAGGGCCCGCCCGCGGCGGATCGGCGCGCTCCACCGGATACATGTTGACGGTCGATTCATCGTTGGTCATGATCAGCCGAAACGAGGAGGAGATGATGCGTCAGGCAGCCATGGCATGCCCGAGCGTGCGCGCGGGTGCGATCGCGGGCGGCGCGCGGCCATGACCGAGGCCCTTCAGATCCTGATCGCCGGGCTGGCGACGGGCTGCGTCTACGGGCTGGTCGCGCTCGGCTTCGTGCTGATCTACAAGGCGGCCGAGGTCGTCAACTTCGCCCAGGGCGACATGCTGATGCTGGGGGCGTTCTTCGCCCTGGGGTTCAGCATGACGCTGGGGCTGGGTTTCTGGGCCGGTCTGGTGTGCGCGGTGCTGCTGACCGCAGCGGTCGGTTGGATGATCGACGCGGCGATCGTGCGGCGGGTGATCGGCCAGCCCCAGTTCGCCACGGTGATGCTGACGATCGGCATCGGGATGATGCTGCGCACCGCCGTGACGATGGGTTTCGGACCCGACACCCGCACGATGGCCTCGCCATTCAGCGGCGGGATGATCTCGCTCGGCGGCGTCCCGGTTTCGACGACCTACCTGTCGATCATCGGCGGCACGGTGCTGCTGTGCGCACTGCTGTATGCGTTCTTCACCTACACCCGGGCCGGGGTCGCGATGCAAGCGGCCTCGCAGAACCAGTTGGCCGCCTACGTGATGGGCATGCCGGTCAAGACGCTGCTGTCGGCGGTCTGGGCGCTGGCCGCCGCGGTCTCGACGATCGCGGGCGTGCTGATCGCCCCGGTCAGTCTCGTCGACCCCAACATGGGCAGCATCGCGCTGCGTGCCCTGGCCGCGGCGGTGCTCGGCGGCTTCGGCTCGATTCCGGGCGCGCTGGTCGGCGGCGCGATCGTCGGCATCGCCGAGCTCGGCGCGGCGGCCCTGGTCGAGGAGACGCTGCGCGACGTGGTGCCGCACGTGATCCTGCTCACGGTGCTGGTCTTCCGCCCGCAGGGCCTGTTCGGCGCGGTCGGCCGCAAGAAGGTCTGAGCGATGCGGATCCTGTTCAAGACCGACTATCTGACGGACATCCGCTGGTTCGAGGACCGCAGCGTCGCGTTCTGGTACGGGCTGCTGGCGATCGCCCTGCTCGCCGCGCCGCTCGGTCTGTCCACCTACCTGCTGGGCGAGGCGTCGCTGGTGCTGATCTGGGTGATCGGCGGCATCGGCATGATGCTTCTGGTCGGCTACACCGGTCAGGTCTCGCTCGGCCACGCCGCGTTCGTGGGGATCGGGGCCTACACCCAAGGGTTCCTGCTGAAGATCGGGATGCCGATGGTGGTGTCGCTGCCGGCCGCGGGGCTGCTCGCGGCTGCGGTGGGGCTGGCCGTCGGGGTGCCTGCGCTGCGGATGCATGGCATCTACCTGGCGATCGCCTCGCTGTCGATGGCCGCAATCATCGAGCAGGTGTTCGTGCGCTGGGAGTCGGTCACGGGGGGCTTCAGCGGCTACGCGATGCCGCCACCGACGGCCTTCGGCATCTCCTTCGAAGGGCCGATCGCCTTCTACTACCTGTGCCTGGCGATCACGGTGGCGCTGTTCGCGTTCGCGGTGAACCTGCTGCGCGCCCCGACCGGGCGCGCCTGGATCGCGGTTCGCGACAGCGAGATCGCCGCGCAGAGCATGGGCATCCCGGTCGCGCAGGCGAAGGTCGCCGCCTTCGGCATCAGCGCGTTCTGCTGCGGGATCATGGGGGCGCTGTTCGGCCACAAGGTCGGCTTCCTGACCCCCGAGGCGTTCCACCCGATGCTGTCGATCCAGCTGCTGATGCTGGTGCTGGTCGGCGGGCTCGGGTCGATGCACGGCGTGGTGTTCGGGGCGCTGTTCATCGTGCTGCTGCCCACCGGCCTCTCGTTCGCCCGCGACTGGCTGCCCGATCGGCTCGCCAACCAGCCGTCGCTGGAGGTCGGGCTGTACGGGCTGCTGCTCGCGCTGTTCGTGCTGTACGAGCCCACGGGGATCAGCGGACGCTGGCAGAAGATCAAGTACTTCTTCTCGATCTTCCCGATGTACAAGCGGGCGACCTTCGTGCGTCAGAAGGCCTACATGAAGACGGAGCGCCTGCGGTGACCTTCTTCGCAGCCAAGGGCCTTGGGATGAGCTTCGGCGGCAACAAGGTCGTCGACGGCGTGACGTTCGAGATCGGCGATCGAGAGATCTTCTCGCTGATCGGTCCGAACGGCGCCGGCAAGACGACGATCTTCAACCTGATCAGCCGGATCTACACGCCGACCGAAGGCAGTCTCCTCTTCAAGGACCAGGAGATCACCGCGCTTCGGCCGCACCGGATCGCGCGCCTCGGCATCGCCCGTACCTTCCAGAACATCGAGTTGTTCGAGAACGCCACGCTGCTGCGCAACCTGCTGGTCGGGCGGCACGTCCACACCGACACCTCGCTGTTCGCGGACGGGGTGTTCACCTCCCGGGTGCGCCGGGCCGAGCTCGAGCACCGGGACAAGGTCGAGGAGGTCATCGATTTCCTCGATCTGCAGCGCTACCGCGACAAGCCGATCCGCGACCTGCCCTACGGGGTGCGCAAGATCGCCGAGATCGCCCGCGCGCTGTGCATGGAGCCGAGTCTGATCCTGCTGGACGAGCCGTCATCGGGGCTCAACCCGGAGGAGACCGAGGATCTGGCCTTCTGGATCCACGACATCCGCAACCTGCGCGGGATCACCGTGCTGCTGGTCGAGCACGACATGCGACTGGTCAGCGACGTCTCCGACCGGGTTCTCGCGATCAATACCGGGCGGATGCTCGCGCTGGGGACGCCGTCCGAGGTCCTCAACGATCCGGAGGTGGTCCGTGCCTACCTCGGCAGCTGACGGCGACACCTCCAGGCCGATGCTGTCGGTCGCCAACATCGAGACCTACTACGGTCCGATCCTGGCGATCCGCGGCGTGAGCTTCACGGTGCCGCGTGGCGAGTTCGTGACGATCCTGGGTGCCAACGGCGCGGGCAAGAGCACGATCCTGAAGACGATCACAGGCCTGGTCGACCTGCAGAAGGGCACCGTGCACTTCGAGGGCACGCCGATCCACAACCGCAACCCCGACGCGGTCGCCCGGATGGGCATCAGCCTCGTGCCCGAGGGCCGCGAGGTCTTTCCGTTCCTGTCGGTGCTGGACAACCTGAAGATGGGCGCCTACACCCGGCGCGATCCGGACGGCGTGGCCGCGGACATCGAACAGGTGTTCGAGTATTTCCCCTCGCTGCGAAAGGCGTCTCGGCGGGCAGCGATGAGCCTGTCCGGCGGTGAGCAGCAGATGCTGGCGATCGGACGCGCGCTGATGGCCCGGCCCCGGATGATGCTGCTCGACGAGCCCTCGCTCGGGCTCTCGCCCAGGCTGGTCGGCGAGATCTTCTCGATCCTCACCCGGATCAATGCCGAACGGGGCGTCACGCTGCTGGTGGTCGAGCAGAACGCGAGCATCGCGCTCAAGTCCGCGCGGATCGGGCACGTGCTCGAGATGGGCCGGATCGTGATGTCCGACACGACCGAGGCGCTGATGCAGAAGGAAGACGTCAAGGAGTTCTACCTCGGACTGAAGGACAGCGGCGTGCGTGGGACGCGGCGCTGGAAACGGCGCAAGACATGGCGATGACCCCCGACCGTGCGGCCCACCCGGCCGCGCCGACCCCCGCCGCACCCCCGCGGCGGGTCTACGACGTCGACGGCTGCACCACGGTGCCGGCGCTCTTCTGGAAGAAGGTCGGCGAGCGTGGCGACTCGATCGCGATGCGGGAGAAGGACTTCGGCATCTGGCGCTCGGTCACCTGGGCCCAATACGGCGATCGCGCGCGCCGGGTGGGTGTCGCCCTCAGACGGCTGGGCATGCAGCGCGGCGACGTCGTGTCGGTGCTGTCGGAGAACGTGCCGGAGTGGATCTTCACCGACATGGGCGTCCTAGGGATGGGCGGCATCACCAACGGCGTCTACACGACGGACTCCCCGCGCCAGGTCGAGTACCTGGTGCGCGACAGCCGCACCCGCTTCCTCTTCGTCGAGGACGAGGAACAGCTCGACAAGATCCTCGAGGTGCGCCGCAACTGCCCGACGCTCGAGAAGATCATCGTCTACGACATGGAGGGGCTGGCCGACTTCTCCGACCCGCAAGTGATGCCCTTCGAGAGCCTGCTCGAGATGGGCGAAGGCGACCACGCGCTGTGGGAGGCGGAGGTCGCGATGGCGCGTCCCGAGGACACGTCGGTGCTGATCTATACGTCGGGGACCACCGGCCCGCCCAAGGGCGCGATGATGTCGCACTCGAACATCATCTTCCAGGTCTCCAAGAGCGAGACCTTCGCGCCGCTCTCGCAGGCCGACCAGCTGCTGTCCTTCCTGCCGCTGTGCCATGTGGCCGAACGCAAGTTCGCGGTGATGTACTCGCTCAAGACCGGGGCGACGATCAACTTCGCCGAGCGGCCCGACACGGTGCCGGAGAACATCCGCGAGGTCGCGCCGACGTTCTTCTTCGCGGTGCCCCGGATCTGGGAGAAGTTCTACTCGGAGATCTCGATCCGGATGTCGGAGGCGATCTGGATCGGCCGCATCGCCTACCGGACCGCGCTGAAGATCGGCTACCGGGTCGCCGATCTCAAGCTCGCCGGCAGCCCGGTGCCGGCGCCGCTGGCGCTCGCCTTCCGGGTGGTGGACCGCGCGGTGCTTCGCAACATCAAGATATGGCTCGGACTGGATCGCACCCGGATCATGGGCACGGGCGCGGCGCCCGTGTCGCCGGAGCTGATCCGCTGGTACCTCGCGCTCGGGCTCGAGATGCGGGAGATCTACGGGCAGACCGAATGCTGCGGCCTGGCGACGGTGATGCCGGCGCGCAAGAAGCTGGGCAGCGTCGGCGTCGCGATGCCCGACACCGAGGTCAGGATCTCGGAGCAGGGCGAGATCCTGATCCGGGGGCCCCACGTCTTCAAGGGCTACCTGAACAACCCCGAGAAGACCGCCGAGACGGTCGATGCGGACGGGTGGCTACACACCGGGGACGTCGGCTCGATCGACGGCGACGGGTACGTCCGGATCACCGATCGGCTCAAGGACATCATCATCACCGCGGGGGGCAAGAACGTCACGCCCTCGGAGATCGAGAACCAGCTCAAGTTCTCGCCGTACATCTCCGACGCGGTGGTGATCGGCGACCGGCGGAAATACCTGACCTGCCTGGTGATGATCGATCACGAGAACGTGGTCAAGTACGCGCAGGACCGCAACGTGCCGTTCACGCACTACGCATCGCTGTGCGCCGCTCAGGAGGTCAAGGACCTGATCTGGGGCGAGATCGAGAAGGTCAACCGAACGGTCGCCCGGGTCGAGACGATCAAGGCGTTCCGGCTGATCGACGTGATGCTGACCGCCGACGACGAGGAACTGACCCCGACGATGAAGCTCAAGCGCAAGCACGTGAACCAGAAGTACAAGGCCCTGATCGACGACATGTACCGCGACTGAACCGCCCCCACGGCGCACACCGCGCCAACATCGAGACGAGGAAGAGGACAACGCATGAACGCACTTCGCATCCCCCTGCTGCTGGCCGCCTCGCTGGCGGCAGTCCCCGCGGCGGTCACCGCGCAACAGCAGGACGTCGTCTGGAACACCCAGGGCGTGACCAAGAACGAGATCGTGCTGGGCATGCACACGGACCTGTCGGGCGTGGCGGCCAGCTTCGGCGTGCCGGTGTCCAACGTGGCCCGCCTGCGGGTGGAGCAGATCAACGCCGCCGGCGGCATCCATGGCCGCAAGCTGCGGCTGGTGATCGAGGACAACGGGTACCAGGTGCCCCGCGCGGTGCAGGCGGCCAACAAGCTGATCAACTCGGACAAGGTCTTCGCGATCATCGGCGCGGCCGGCACGCCGATGAACAACGCGGCGCTACCCGCACAGCTCAAGTCCGGGGTGCCGAACCTGTTCCCGGTGAGCTGGGCGCGGGCCATGGCCGAGCCCCTGCATCCGCTGAAGTTCGTGCTGTACGCGTCCTACCCCGACCAGATCCGAGGTGCGGTCAAGTGGTTCGTCGAGACACGCGGCAAGAAGCGGATCTGCTCGATGTACCAGGACACCGACTTCGGCCGCGAGATCCACGGCGGCGCGCTGGCACAGGTGCGGCTGATGGGACTGGAGCTCGCCGCATCGAGCTCGCATCGTCCGACCGACACCGACTTCACGGTTGCGATCAACCGGCTGCGTGAGGCGAAGTGCGACCTCGTCACGATGGGCTCGATCGTCCGCGACACGATCATCGCGTACACGACCGCGCGCAAGATCGGCTGGAACGACGTCGACTTCGTCGGCACCGCGGCGAGCTACGACCTGGCGATCTCCGGGGCCGAGGGCGGCGCGACCGAGGGCTACTACACGGTCGGCCTGTTCGACGTGCCCAACGAGAAGACGGTGACTCCGCAGGCGGCGGCCTTCATGAAGACCTACCGCGAGCGGTACAACACGGAGCCGACGATCCAGGTCGGCCTCGGGTACATGGCGATGGAGCTGACGCTCGAGGCCCTGCGCAAGGCCGGCCCGAACCTCACGACGAAGTCGCTGGTGTCGGCGCTCGAGGGCATCAGGAACTTCCCCGACGCGTTCGGCGGACCGCCGCACGGCTTCAGCGCCGAGCAGCACTTCAGCTCGCGCGAATCGGTGCTGTACCAGGTGAAGGGCCGGCAGTGGGTGCGGGTGGGCCCCATGCCCAAGCCCTGATCCCGGGCACACCTCGGCGTCTGAAGGGCACGCGCGTATCGGAGCGACGATGACAGGACGATGCGTGATGATCACCGGGGCCGCCAGCGGCATCGGACTCGCGGCGGTCGAGCGGTTTCTGCGCGACGGCTGGACCGTGGTGGCCGCCGACTACCATCCGGCGACCGCCGAGCGCCTGGCCGCACGGCTGGGCGACGGCGGCGGACGGCTGCACCCGACCCGGGCCGACGTGTCGCTCGAGGCCGACGTCGCTGCCGCGGTGGACCTCGCGGTCGAGCGCGGCGGACGGCTCGACTGCGTGGTCAACAACGCCGGCATCGGCGGGGCGTTCGGTCCGATCACCGATCTCGAGGTGGCCGACTGGGACGCGACGTTCGCGGTGCTGGTGCGAGGGGTGTTCCTCGGGATCAAGCACGGGGCCCGGGTGATGAAGGCGCAGGGCGGCGGCGCCATCGTCAACACCGGCTCGATCGCCGGGATCTCCGGCGGCAGCGGACCCCAGGCCTACTCCGCGGCGAAGGCGGCGGTGCTCAACCTGACCCGCGCCGCCGCCCTTGAGCTGGCGCCGCACCGGATCCGGGTCAACAGCGTGTCGCCGGGGGTGATCCGCACGCCGCTGGCCGAGTCCGGCGGCAAGGACATCCGGGCCGCGATGCAGGACATCCAGCCCTGGCCCGACCCGGGTGAACCGGACCACATCGCGCGGGTGATGGCATTCCTCGCCGGCGACGACGCCGCATTCGTCACCGGCGAGAACATCGTCGTCGACGGGGGTCTGCTCGCCGGGGGGGCCCGACTCGACGACCGGATCGGTGGCAACCCGGCGCTTCGCGGCCTCGCGGGCATCAACCGCGGCTCGACCGGCGAGCGGCACACCGTCCGCAGGCTGTAGTCGCCCAGGCGCCCGCGGCGCGGGTCACATCCTGAACACGCCGTAGCCGGGCGACCCGATCGGCGTGTTCAGGGCCGCGCTGATCCCGATGCCCAGGGCATTGCGCGTGTCGACCGGATCCAGGATGCCGTCGTCCCAGAGGCGCGAGGTGGAGAACAGCGCGCTGGACTGACGCTCGTAATCGCGAAGCACCGGTTCACGGATCGCGGCGATCGCCTCCGGGTCGAGCGTCTCGCCGTGACGGGCGAGCTGGCGCAGCTTGATGTCGACCAGCACGTTGGCGGCCTGCTCGGCGCCCATCACGGAGATCTGGCTCTGCGGCCACATGAACAGCAACCGCGGGTCGAAGGCACGCCCCGCCATCCCGTAGTTGCCGGCGCCGTACGAACCGTTGCAGATCACGGTGAACTTGGGGACCTCGGAGCCCGAGACCGCCATGATCATCTTGGCGCCGTCCTTGGTGATGCCGCGCCGCTCGTACTCGCGGCCGACCATGAACCCGGTGATGTTCTGCAGGAACAGCAGCGGCGTGCGGTTCTGGTTGCACAGCTCGATGAAGTGCGTCCCCTTGAGCGCGCTCTCGTTGAGCAGCACGCCGTTGTTGGCGAGGATGCCGACCCGGAATCCCCACAGGTGGGCGAAGCCGCACACCAGCGTGCCGCCGAATGCCGGCTGGTACTCGTGGAAGCGGCTGCCGTCGACCATCCGCGCGATCACCTCGCGCATGTCGAACTGCACCTTGATGTCCCGCGGAATGATCCCGTACAGCTCTTCCGGGTCGTAGTACGGAGGTTCGGGCTCCTGTCGTTCGACCGCGGCCTTCGCGGGCCGGTGCCACTGCGCGACGACGTCGCGAGCGATGGCGATCGCCTCGAGCTCGTTGTCCGCGGGGTAGTCGGCCGTGCCGGACAGGTGGGTGTGCAGGTCGCAGCCGCCCAGCGCGTCCGCGGTCACCTCCTCGCCCGTGGCCGCCTTCACCAGCGGGGGACCGCCAAGGAAGATCGCGCCGTTGCCGCGCACGATCACGCTGTAGTCGGACAGGGCCGGCACGTAGGCTCCGCCGGCGGTGCAGTGCCCCAGCACGATGGCGACCTGCGGGACGCCCATCTTCGAGAGGACGCTCTGGTTGCGGAAGATCCGACCGCCGAAGTGCCGGTCGGCGAACAGATCGGCCTGCAGCGGCAGAAAGCCCCCGGCACTGTCGGACAGGTGGACCATCGGCAGGCGGTTCTCGACCGCGATGTCCGTGGCGCGGACGATCTTCTTGATCGACAGCGGGTACCAGGCGCCGCCCTTGACACTGGCGTCCGACGCATGGATCACCACCTCGCGCCCCGACACGATGCCGATGCCGGTGACGATGCCCGCGCCCGGCACCTCGCCGCCGTAGTCCATGTTGGCGGCCAGCGTCGACAGCTCGAGGAACGGCGTGCCCGGGTCGAGCAGCCGATCGAGCCGCTCCCGGACCAGGAGCTTGCCCTGCCGCTGCAGCCGTTGCAGGTCGCGCTCGGGTCGGTGATGCCGGACCCGATCCTGCATCCGGTGCAGCTCGTGGGCCAACTGCCGGTTGTGGCGAAGGTTCGCCTGGAACTCGGCCGAGTTCGTGCTCAGCATCGACGCGATGCGCTTCATGGCGCCTCGCCGACCGACTCCAGCGTGACCAGCACCGCGTCCCGCTCGAAGGTCTCGCCCAGCGCCACGTGGACCTGCCGCACGACGCCGTCGAGCGCGGCACGGATCGGCGTCTCCATCTTCATGCTCTCGATGACCATCAGCACGTCGCCGCGAGCGACGCCGTCCCCCGGCCGCACCGAGACCGAGACCACCACCCCGGGCATCGGCGCCCGGGACATCGCGTCGGCGTGCTCGCGGCCGCGGCTGGCGAACCGCTCCAGCGGATGCTCGTACACGAGCGTGTGGGCCTCGCCGTCCAGGTGGACGTGCACCTCGTCGCCGCGTACCTCCAGGTACACCGACACCGAGCGCTCGCCCACCTGCAGCCGAAGCGACGATCCGCCCTCCCCGGACAGCGCGACCCGCTCGATGCGGTCGCCCATGTGCAGCGCGTAGCCGCGTCCGTCGGGCGAGAGCCAGACTTCGTGCGATCGGCCCTGCAGCCTGAATGCGTGGGTCACCGGTTCCTCCATGCGCCCATCGCGGCGTGCAGCGCCGGCACGGCGTCGGCGGCGTCCCGCACCGGCCGACACGACAGCGCGGCCGCCGCCAGCAGCGCGCGAACCGTGTCCTCGCCCAGCGCGGGTTCGGCGGCGACCTCGGGATGGGCGTCGAGGAAGCCGGTGTGCACGTCGCCGGCCACGAACGCGGGGTGATGCAGCAGACGCCTGAGGAACCCCAGGTTCGTCCGGAGTCCGAGCAGCACGTAGTCGCGCAGCGCCGCGTCCGCGCGTTCCAGCGCCTGCGTGCGGTCCGCACCGCTCACCACGAGCTTGGCCAGCATCGGGTCGAAGGCCGCGGTGACCTGCTGGCCGGCCACGATCCCGCTGTCCACTCGGACCCCTGCGCCGTGCGGCTCCCGGAGCCTGAGCACCGACCCGGTTGTCGGCAGATAGCCGGCAGCCGGATCCTCGGCATAGATGCGGAACTCGATGACATGCCCCCGCGGCCTCAGGTCCGCCTGCGCGAACGACAGGGGCTGGCCCGCGGCGATGCGCAGCTGCTCGGCGACCAGGTCGATGCCCAGCAGCTGCTCCGTGACCGGATGCTCGACCTGCAGGCGGGTGTTCATCTCCAGGAAGTGGAACTCGCCCCCGGCGCCTTGGATGAACTCGACGGTGCCGGCATTGGAATAGCCCGCGCATCGAGCGATGGCCGCGGCGGTCTCGCAGATCTCCTGGCGGCGCTGCGGCGTGAGCGCGGGGGACGGCGACTCCTCGACGATCTTCTGGAATCGGCGCTGGACCGAGCACTCTCGCTCGAACAGGTGGACCAGCTGCCCGTGGCCATCGCCCAGCACCTGGACCTCGATGTGGCGGGGCGCCTCGACGTAGCGCTCGACATACAGCCGCCCGTCACCGAAGTAGCGTCGACCCTCGCTGCGGGCGCGATCGAGTTCGGGCTCGAGCTGCCCCGCCTCGCGGACGATGCGCATGCCCTTGCCACCGCCTCCCGCCGCCGGCTTGATCAGCAACGGAAAGCCGATCTCGAGGGCACGCCGGGCGAAGCTCGCGGGATCGTCGTCCTCGATCGCCGAGGGCGCGACCGGGAACCCGTGGCGCTTCACGAAGGCGCATGCGCGGACCTTGTCGCCCATCAGCTCGATCGCCTCGGGCGAGGGGCCCACGAAGGTGATGCCGGCATCGCGACACGCACGCGCGAAGCCCGCGTTCTCCGACAGGAAGCCGTACCCCGGGTGGATGGCCCCTGCTCCGCAGCGCTGCGCCGCATCGAGGATCGAGCCGGCGTCCAGGTAGGCCGCCACTGGCGTCGTGCCGCCGATCTCGATCGCCCGATCGGCTTGCTGCACCGCGGCCGCGCCGGAGTCGACCGGATGGAAGACCACCGCCGCCTCGAGCCCGAGAGATTGCACGGTGCGCACGATGCGCAGCGCGATCTCGCCGCGGTTCGCGACGAGCACGGTGCCGAACGGCCAGCCGTGCCGGTCGATCGTCCGTTCGGCGCCCGATCGAGCCGACTCCGCAGGGGACTGACTCCGACTCACGACGCGCTTTCGGATGGTGTGCGAGGGCTGCGTGCTTGCCGCTCGAGGTTATCAGATTGTAGTGTGAGCGTGCCCGACCTTCCCGATCCGCATCCGCCCCCGTCGGCGAGGAGTCATCGTGTCCGTGAACCCACTGCGAGTCGACGCCGCGCAGGCCTTCAGCGGCCTGAGCCGTGACGAGATCGAAGTGCTCGAACAGGCCGACCGGTTCGCGAGGGCGCAGTTGTACCCGCTCGCGAGGCGGATGGACGACGAGGAGTGGTGGCCGCCCGAGGCGTTCCCGCTGCTGAGCCGCCACGGGTATCTCGGGATCACCGCCCCCGAGGCGCTCGGCGGGGCCGGCGCCGACCTGTTCACGAGTGGACTGATCCTCCAGGCGTTCGCGCGCTGGAACCATGCGCTCGCCCTGTCATGGGTGGCGCACGAGAACCTGTGCCTGCACAACCTGCTGCGCAACGGCTCGCCCTCGCAGCTGAGCAGGTACGTGCCCCGTCTGTGCCGGGGCGAGGCGATCGGCGCGCTCGGGCTCACCGAACCCGGCGCGGGCTCCGACGCGCTGGGCTCGATGCGCACGACCGCCGTGCCGGAGGGCGACCACTACCGGCTGAACGGCAGCAAGATCTACATCACCAACGGCCCGGTCGCCGACGTGCTCCTCGTCTACGCCAAGACCGATCCGCAGCGGGGGGCCCAGGGCATCTCGGCCTTCATCGTCGAGAGCGCGTTCCCCGGCTTCAAGGTCGCGCAGAAGCTCGTCAAGATGGGCTTTCGCGGCAGCCAGACCGCGGAGCTGGTGTTCGAGGACTGCCGCGTACCCGCGGCCAACCTCGTCGGCGAGGAGAACGCCGGGGTCCGGGTGGTGATGAGCGGGCTGGACCTCGAGCGCGCGATGATCTCGCCGCTGTGCCTCGGCATCGCCGAGCGCGCACTCGAACTCTCGATCGACTACGCCCGGACGCGCCAGCAGTTCGGCCGACCGATCGCCAGCTTCCAGATGGTCCAGGACAAGCTCGCCCGGATGTACGTCTGGGTCGAATCCATGCGGCTGTTCACCTATCAGGCACTGCGGGCGGCCACCGCCATCGGCGAACGCGGCGATGCGGGTCGGGGCGAGATCCACAAGATCACCGCCGCCTCGGTCATGCTCGCCGCGGAGAACATGAATCTGGTGCTCGACGAGGCGCTGCAGATCCACGGCGGCAGCGGCTACATCTGGGAGTCCGAGATCAACCGGCTGTACCGGTCGATCAAGCTGCTGGAGATCGGCGCCGGCACGACCGAAGTCCGCAAGATGATCATCAGCGGGGAGCTTCTGAAGCACTGAGATGCGGCGCGGCTCCGCGCCGCCGATCGCGGCAATGGCATTCGTCACGGCCGGGCCGGACGGAGCCGCTCGATCCGCGCAGGCGGAATCGACTCGGCCGACGTGTTGAGGCGACATCGATAAACCGCCACACTGGACGGCCGCCCCGATCGCCGGGGTCGCGAGCCGGGTGCCATCGCGTGAGGCACGCCGATACCCATCGATCGAGGTTCATGCCCATGGAGTACGCCTTCCTTGCGATCGAGCGGCGAGATGCGATCGCCATCGTCACGCTCAACCGACCCGAGCGCGCCAACGCGCTCGGGTACGAACTGACGCGGGAACTCGAGCACTGCGCCCTCGCCTTTCGCGAGGACATCGCGACCCGAGTCGTGATCTTCACCGGAGCGGGGCGTCACTTCACCTCCGGGATGGACCTGCGGGAGGACAGCGACGCCTTCGCGGGACCCACCCTGCTGCGTCGCCGGCGACTGCGCATCGGGGTTCGGATGATCACCGCGATGCAGGGCATCGATCAGATCACGATCGCCGCCTGGCGCGGCGGGGCGATCGGCGGCGGCGCCTGTCTCGCGACCGCGCTCGACTTCCGCGTGGGCACCCGCGACTGCTTCATCCAGTATCCCGAGGTCGACCTCGGCATGAACCTCATGTGGCAGAGCCTGCCGCTGTGCGTTCAGCTCGTGGGGCCCGCGCGCGCCAAGCGACTGGTCGCGGGCGGCGAACGGATGCACGGCCCCCAGCTGCACGAGTGGGGCGTGCTCGACGAACTCTGCGCGGAAGACGACCCGTTGCCGGCGGCGCTCTCGATGGCGGCGCACTACGCGGCGAAGCCGCCGATCGCGGTGCAGATGATCAAGCAGAGCGTCAATCGCCTGGCCGGCGCGCTGGATGCCGCAGTGATGCACATGGACACCGACCAGAACGTGCTCACGCGCGGGACGGCCGACCACGAGACGGCGATGCGCGCCAAGCGGGCGAGGACGGGGGCCCGCTTCACGGGAGACTGAGGCGGGAGGCGCGGCACGTCCCGTCGCGCATCGGACTCGGGCGGATTGCCAGGATCTTGGCCGATGCCGGCGTCGAGCGCGGGTGCCGTGACGGGGATCCACGGGGCGCGAGCCGTGGCGAGAGCTCGCCGTCGCTGCTGCGGGTGATCACCCGCGCGCCATGAACCGCCAAGCCGCCGCCGCCGTCGCCGCCGGCAGTGACAACCACCCTTGGAACCATGCTCCGCTTGCTCCCGCGCGCGCTTGACGGCCGCGTCGGATTCCGACCAACATGAAAACGTACCTGCCGGTACGATGCGTTGACTCGGCCGCACCAGCCCTCGATCCGGGCGGGTCAAGGCCTGGCACGCACAGAGGAGACCGATCGGATGGAGCAGCGCGGGGCCGTCGGGCCGGGGGACGTCACTGCCTTGCAGCCCGCCGCCGACGGTCGCGACCGTCGCAGTCGCGGTCAGGTACGACGCCTCGTCGGACGCCGCCCAGGCGATCGCGCGGGCGACCTCGTCGGGGTCCGCCGCCCGGCGCATCGGCACCATGCCGGCGAGCCGGACGGCCCGTTCGGGCATGCACTTGGCGGCGTGCAGGCCGGTGTCGGTCGTTCCGGGTACGACGCGGACCACGCGCACGCCCTCTGTGCAGAGCTCGCGAACGAGCCCGACCGCTGGTTCCGAACCGGCGACCTCGGCGTGTTCGACGAGCAGGGCAACCTGAGGATCACCGGGCGGCTCCAGGAGAGGTTCGTCGTCGGGGGCTCGAACGCCTATCCGGCGGAGATCGAGCGGCTGCCGCCGGGCATCCCGCAGGTCAAGCGGGCCGTCGTCGTCGGCGTGCCGCACGCGAGGCTCGGCGAGGTCGGCTACGCGTTCGTGCAGCCGCGCGAGCCCGGCTCGACAACCGCCGAGCAACTGCTCTGCGTCGCGCGGCCGATGATGGCGGACCCACCAGCACCCGGGAGGTGGTGGCCATGACGCTTCGGGACGATATCCGCCTGCTGAAGAAGGAGCGCATCCTCGAGGAAGCCAAGCGCCTGTTCTACGAGCGCGGCTTCCGCGGCACCAGCCTCGATGCGATCGCCGAATCGCTCGACATGTCCAAGCCGTTCATCTACGGCGCCTACGAGCGCAAGGTCGACATCCTCGTCGACATCTACCTGCGGGCGGTCAACGGCTCGCTGGACACCATCCGCGGCGCGCGCGCCGACGGCGGCACGCCGACCGAGCAACTGCGGCGCTTCGCAGTTCGCTTCTCCGAGGTGGTGATCGCGAACCAGGCCGGGGTGGCGGTGTTCTTCCGCGAAGAGGCGTCGATCCCGCCCGAGTCGGTGCGCCGGATCAACGACCTGAAGGGCGAGTTCGACGACGAGCTGGCCGCGCTGATCGAGGCCGGCGTCGCAGCCGGCGAGTTCGATCTCGACGACCCGCGGCTCGCGACCCTCGCGATCGGCGGGATGATGAGCTGGGCCTACGTGTGGTACCGACCGGGCGGTCGGCTGGCCGCCGACGAGATCGCCCGGCAGATGGCCGCCTACGCACTGCGGCTGGTCGGCGTCCGCGGGGAGGGTTGAGGTGCCGGTGCTCGTCGACCTCGCCGCGCCCCGGGTCGCACGCGTCACCGTCGACCACGTCGCGCGCCGCAACGCGCTCGGCGAGCGCGAGTTCCGCGACCTCGCCGCGCTGTGGCCCCGTCTAGCCGCGGACCGCTCGGTCCGCGCGGTCGTGGTCCGCGGCGCGGGCGGGGGCGCGTTCTGCTCGGGTGCCGACCTGTCCGACCCGCGCCTGCCGACCCTGCCCGACATCGATGACCTGATCGACGCCGCGCTGCTGAAGACGCGCTTCTTCCCGAAGCCGCTGGTGGCCGCCATCGGCGGCGCCTGCGTGGCCGGCGGGCTGGAGCTCGCGCTGTCGTGCGACCTGCGCGTCGTCGCGGCGGGCGCCCGGCTCGGCCTGCCCGAGGCGCGCTGGGGCATCCTCCCCTCGGGCGGCGCCGCGATGAAGCTGGTCGACCAGATCGGCCAGGCCGACGCGATGAGGCTGCTGATGACCGGCGAGCTGATCGACGGCACCGAGGCCGCGCGGCTCGGGCTGGCCGCGCTCGCACCCGACGCCCCAGCCGCCGAGGCCGAGGCGCTGCGGCTGGCGAGGCGGATCGCCGAGGCGAGCCCGGTGGCGGTGCAGGCCACGAAGCGAGCGGTCTTCGAGGCGCGGATGCGCGACTACGCGGCGCGCGAGCCCGCAGAGCGTGCCCTCGCGGCGGCGGTCCGCGCGAGCGGCCACGCCGCGATCGGCGCCGCCGCCTTCCTGGGGCGGCGAGTGCCCGAGTACCCGGACTGACCGCCGGCGGATCCGATTACTCGATTACCGAACAGTCGCAATCGCTACCGGTCGGTATCATCCGGTGGATACCCTGCCCGAAACGAGGACGCCCGATGGACGACCTGCGACGCGACGACGCACTGGACGAGGCCTCGGTTCCGACGCTGCTGATGTGCCTGGCGCAGATCACCCGGGACCCCCGCTGGCTGGAGGACCCGTTCCGGCCGCAGCGCGACATCTCGATCTTCGCCGAGCCCACGGGCGGCCTGTCGCCGCAAGCGCAGCAGGCGATCCGGGACGGCATCCGGCAGGTGCTCGACGAGCTGGCCGACGGCCGGCGCGCGCTGCCCCCGCTGCCCGACGACGACACGCTGCACCGGATGATGAACGTCTGTGTCGGCGAGCACGTGCCGCGCGAGTACGCGGTGATGGCCGCCGAGGAGATGGGCTTTCGCGACCGAGGGATCGCCTGGTCCGCTCCGCCCGCGCCGGAGCGGGTCGCCGCGTTCCGGGTGCTGGTGATCGGCGCGGGCTTCTCGGGGATCGCCGCAGGCCACCGCCTGAAGGAGCTGGGCATCCCCTTCGACGTCGTCGAGAAGCTGCCCGACGTCGGTGGCGTCTGGCTCGAGAACGACTATCCGGAGTCGGGCGTCGACACGCCGAATCATTTCTACTCGTTCTCGTGGGCGCCCAACCTCGGCTGGTCGAGCAACTACTCGAAGCGGGACGAGGTCTGGGCCTACCAGCGCAAGGTCTTCGACGAGGCCGGCCTGCGCCCGCACACGGAGTTCATGACCGAGGTCGTCTCGATGCGCTGGGTCGAGGCCGCCCACGCCTGGGACGTCGTGACCCGCGGCCCGGACGGCGCCGAGCGCGCGCGGCGCTACCGGGCGGTGATCAGCGCGGTGGGCAACCTGAACCGACCCAAGCTCGCGTCGATTCCGGGGCTCGCGACCTTCACCGGCCCGTGGTGGCACTCGGCGCAGTGGCGGCACGACGTTCCCCTCGAAGACAAGGAGGTCGCGGTCATCGGCACCGGGGCGAGCGCGATGCAGTTCCTGCGCACCGTCGCGGCCCGGGCGAAGAAGGTCACGATCTTCCAGCGCTCGCCCCAGTGGGCGCGGCCGCCGCAGGATTACCACGGCACGACCAGCCCCGAGTCGCGCTGGCTGCTCGAGCACGTGCCGTACTACTACGCCTGGTACCGGTTCGGGCTGATGTGGCGCTTCGGTGACGGCCTGCTGCCCACGGTGCGGCGCGACCCGGCATGGCCCCACCCCGAGCGGTCGATGAACCACCGCAACGACCGGCAGCGCGAGCAGCTCACCGAGTACATGCTGCACGAGCTCGAGGGCCGTCCCGACCTCGTGGAGAAGTGCCTGCCCCACTACCCGCCGTACGGCAAGCGCATCCTGATCGACAACGGCTGGTTCCAGGCGCTGAAGCGGCCGAACGTGGAGCTGGTGACCGAGGCGATCGACCGCATCGAGGACACGGAGCTGATCACGCCGTCGGGGGCACGCCACCGCGCTGACGCGATCGTGCTCGCCACCGGCTTCGAGGCCGGCAAGCTGCTGTGGCCGATGGACATCCGCGGCCGCTCGGGCACGCCGCTGAAAGCGGTCTGGGGCGAGGACGACCCGCGCGCCTACCTCGGCCTCACGGTCCCCGACTACCCGAACCTGTTCGTGATGTCGGGTCCGAACACCGGACTCGCGCACGGCGGGAGCGTGATCTTCGTGGCGGAATGCCAGGTCCGCTACATCACGGCCATGCTGCGCGAGATGATCGAGCGCGGCATCGACGAGGTGGAGGTCGACCGCGCCCTGCACGACGCGTTCAACGAGCGGGTCGACGCCGAGCACGCCAAGCTCGTGTGGTCGCACCCCGGGATGAACAACTGGTATCGCAACGCGAAGGGCCGGGTCTTCATCCCGATGCCGTTCCGGCTGGTCGACTACTGGCAGATGACGCATGCGCCGAGGCTAGACGACTACCGCACGGGACCCGTCGCCTGAGTCGCCGCCGGGACGGCTGTGACCGGCCACCGCTCGATCGGTGGCCCCGTGCGCCCCCCGCGTCTCACGGCGCCAACCGTCGAATGGCGACGCTGCGCCTGCGCCTCTACTCCTCAGCCGATGGCCGCGCGTCCACCAGTTCCCACCCTTCCCCGCGCGCCACCAGCCATCCCCCCGTCGGCGGCGCGAAATGCGTGCCGAGCACCAGCGCCCCTCGCGCCGCGTTGCCCGCGAGGAAGTCGCGCCGCGTGCGCCGCGCCATCTCCGGCCGCCAGTCGAAGCGCGAGCACAGGTCGGGCTCGCAGCACTGCACCGGGTGGTGCATCAGGTCGCCGGTGATCACCGCCTGCTCGCCGCCCGAGACGATCCGCACCGCGACGTGGCCCGGGGTGTGGCCGGGCGTGGATTCGAGCCGCACCTCGTCGGTGACGACGTGGTCGACGTCGACGAGCCGCGCGAGCCCGGCGTCGAGCACCGGGCGCACCGAGTCGGCGAGGATCTGCCGCGGATCGTTCGTGGTGTCGCCGTCGTCCTGCGAGGCCCAGTGCTCGTATTCGACGCGGCCGAACAGGTACTCGGCGTTCGGGAAGGTCGGCACCCAGCGGCCGCCCTCGAGCCGCGTGTTCCAGCCGACGTGATCGACGTGCAGGTGCGTGCACAGCACGGTGTCGATCGACTCGACGGGAAAGCCCGCGTCGGCCATGTCCTGCAGGAAGGTGCCCTGGCGCAGATGCCACGCGGGGAGCCCGCGCGGCTTGTCGTTGCCGATGCAGGTGTCGACCGCGATACGACGGCCGCGCGACTCGATCACGAAGCAGTGGATCGAACCGTTCAGCCGGCCGCGCGCGTCGACGTGCGCCGGATGCAGCCACGCGTAGCGCCCGATCCGCTCGGGCGTCAGCGCGTCGCCGAACAGGAAGCCCGCGGGGCTCGAGCTCTCGATCTCGACGACCTGCGTGATCGTCGCGTCCCCGATCCGCCAGCGGCGCGGCACGGCGGCCTCAGCGCTGCGGCCAGCGGAACGCGGCGGTGCTGTCGAGCTGCCCCTCGCCGCGGGCGATCGCCTGGTCCTGCAGCGCGGCGACCGCGGGCATCACCGCGAGGTCGACGCCGTGGCGCTTTGCCTCCTCGATCATCAGCCGCACGTCCTTGCGGGCCATCGCGACCTCGAACGACACCTGGTCGTACGGCCCGGACGCGATCTTGGTCGCGCGCGCGGGCAGCATCGCGCCGGGGTTGAACGACGCGAACAGCCCCATCGCGTCGGCCGGGGAGATGCCGACCGCGTGCGCGAGCCGGCAGACGTCGCCGAGCACGCCGGCGATCCCGATCAGCGTCAGGTTGCCGAACAGCTTGAACGAGGCCGCGCGGTCGGGCTCCGGCCCGAGATACACCACCTTGCCGGTCATCGGCGCGAGCATCGGCGTGGCGGCGTCGCACCGCGCCTTGTCGCCCGACAGCAGCATCACGCCGGTGCCGTCGACGCAGTTCGACGGGCCCATGAACACGGGCGCGTGCAGGAAGCGCTGCCGGCGGCCGGCCCAGCGCTTCGCGCGCTCGGCGGTCGGCGTGGTCGCGGTGGTGGTGTGGTCGATCACCCATGCGTCGGCCGGGATCGCCTCGACGATCGGCTCGAGCACCGCGTCGACGACCGCGTCGTCGGCGAGCATCAGGTGCACGCGCTCGACGCCGCGCACCGCGTCGGCCGCGCTTGCGCACGCACGCGCGCCGAGCTTCTCGAGCGCACCGGTCTTGCCCGGCGTGCGGTTCCAGACGGTCACCTCATGGCCCTGCGCCAGCATGCGCGTGACGAATCCGGTGCCCATCAGCCCGGTGCCCAGGAACGCGATCCTCATCGGTGTCTCTCCGTCGGTGTGCTCGAAGGACCCGATGGTAGCCCCGCGGCGCCCTGCGCGCCCGCGCGCGGTTCCGGATCAGTAGACGATGCGGCAGCGGATGGTCCCGGGGATCGCGCACAGCCCCTCGTAGGCCACCGCGCTCGCCGACGCGTCGACGTCCATCACCACGTAGCCGACGTGTTCGTTGGTTCGCAGGTACTGCGCGGCGACGTTGATGCCGGCCCGGGAAAACTGCTCGTTGATCCGCGCGAGCATGCCGGGCACGTTGCGGTGGATGTGCAGCAGCCGGCTCTGTCCCGCCGGTGCGGGCAGCGAGACCTCGGGGAAGTTGACCGCGGTGACCGTAGAGCCGTTGTTGCTGTAGCGGATCAGCTTGGCCGCGACCTCGCGGCCGATGCTCTCCTGCGCCTCGAGCGTCGAGCCGCCGATGTGCGGCGTCAGGATCACGCTGTCGAAGCGCGCGAGCGGCGACTCGAAGGGCTGGTCGTTGCGCTCCGGCTCGATCGGGAACACGTCGATCGCGGCGCCCGAGACGTGGCCGGACTCGAGCGCGGCGGCGAGCGCGTCGAGGTCGACGACGGTGCCGCGCGACGCGTTGATCAGGCTCGCGCCGCGCTTCATCCGCGCGAGCTGCGCGGCCCCGATCATCAACCGCGTCTCGGGCGTCTCGGGCACGTGCAGCGTGACCACGTCGGCCGCCTCGAGCACCGCGTCGAGCGAGCCGAGCTGCCGCGCGTTGCCGAGCGGCAGCTTGGTCTCGACGTCGCAGAACACCACCGTCATGCCGAGCTGCTCGGCGAGCACGCCGATCTGCGTGCCGATGTGGCCGTAGCCGACGATGCCGAGCACCTTGGCGCGCGCCTCGAACGAGCCGGCCGCGCTCTTGGTCCAGCCCCCACGGTGCAGCAACGCGTTCTTCTGGGGGATGCCCCGCAGCAGCATCACCGTCTCGGCGAGCACCAGCTCGGCGACGCTGCGGGTGTTCGAGAACGGCGCGTTGAACACCGGGATGCCGCGCCGCGCGGCGGCGGCGAGGTCGATCTGGTTGGTGCCGATGCAGAACGCGCCGACGGCGACCAGCCTGGGCGCGGCGTCGAGCACCGCCTCGGTCAGCTGGGTGCGCGAGCGGATGCCGAGAAAGTGGGCGTCCGCGATCGCCTCGGAGAGCTGCGCGCCGGCGAGCGCGCCGGGTCGCGCGTCCACCGTCGTGTAGCCGTCGGCCGCGAGCGCGTCCACCGCAGAGCGGTGGATGCCCTCGAGCAGCACGAATCTCAGGCGGTCCTTGGGGACCGAGAGGCGGGGCGCCGCGAGCGCCGGAGCGGAGGTCGTCATGGCCCCGGTTCTAGCAGGATCCGTGCCGCGGGCCGCCGGATGACGGCCCCGCCGACACGGTCATCGCCCCGACGCGGGGCGACGCGTCAGAACTTCGTCAGCACCGTCCGCAGCCGCTCGATCATCAGGTCGATGTGCTGCTTCTCCGCCACGAACGGCGGGGCGACGATCAGGCTGTCGCCGGTCGACTTCAGGTTCAGGTTCGCGTCGTAGAGCGCCTTCTGCGCCTCGTGGCCGCGCGCGCCCGGCGGCTGCCCGGCGGGCGAGAGCTCGAGCGCGCCCATCATGCCGATGCCCCGGATGTCGACCAGGCACGGCAGGTCGCGCAGCGACCACAGCGCGTCGAGGAAGTAGTCGGACATCGCCGCCGCGCGACCGATCAGGTCTTCGGAGGCGAAGATGTCCATCATCGCGAGGCCCGCGGCGCACGAGGCCGGATGCGCCGAGTAGGTGTAGCCGTGGAAGAACTCGATGCCCTTCGCCGGACCCGCCTCGGTGATCGCGTCGTAGATCGACTGCTTCACCGCGATCGCGCCGAGCGGCTGCGCGCCGTTGGTGATCGCCTTGGCCATCGTCATCAGGTCCGGCGTCACGCCGAACTTCTGGGCGCCGAACGGCGCGCCCATCCGGCCCCAGCCGGTGATCACCTCGTCGAACACCAGCAGGATGCCGTGCTGGTCGCAGATCGCGCGGATGCGGTCGAGGTAGCCCTTCGGCGGCGGCAGGCAGCCGAAGCTGCCGGCGGCCGGCTCGACGAACACCGCGGCGATGTTGTCGCCGCCGACCATCGTGCAGATGCGCTGCAGGTCCTCGGCGAGGTCGCCTCCCGTCTCGGGCTGGCCGCGGACGAACCGGTTCTCCGGCAGCGCGGTGTGGCGCATGAAGTGCACGCCGGGCAGGCCGACGCCGAAGGTGCGCCGGTTGTTGACCATGCCCGACAGCGCGACGCCGCCCATGTTGACGCCGTGGTAGGCGCGCTCGCGCGAGACGAACAGCTGGCGATGCCCCTGGCCGCGGATGCGGTGGTAGGCGAGCGCCATCTTCATCGCCGAGTCGACCGACTCCGAGCCGGAGCAGGTGAAGAACACCCGGTTCAGCCCCTCGGGCGTGTACTGCGCGACCCGCTGCGCGAGCTCGAACGCCTTCGGATGCGCGCGGGTGAACGGCATCGTGTAGTCGAGCGTCATCAGCTGGTCGTGGACCGCCTGCGCGATCTCGGGCCGGCAGTGGCCGGCGGCGACGCAGAACAGGCCCGACGACGCGTCGAGCACCTGCGAGCCGTCGGGCTTCCAGAGCCACACGCCCTCGCCGCGCACGAACATCCGCGGCTCCTGCTTGAACTCCTTGTTCGGCGAGAACGGCATCCAGTAGTTCTGGCGCGCGTCGGCTTCGATCAGCGGATCGGCGTGGCCCATGCGGGTGCTCCTTCAGGCAAGGCATCGGCGGGCGCTGAGGCGCGCCCGGTGCGGAGCGCCGGCCCGCGGGGGCCGGCGGGTCGGCGATCGACGATCACCAGTCGATCGTCGCGGTCAGCGCCTCGGCGGCGTTGCGCAGGTTGGGCAGGAACTCGAGGCCGTCCTCGATCTTCATCCGCGTCGAGGGCGCCTGCACGGCGACGCCGGCGACGACCTTGCCTTCGCTGTTGCGCACCGGCACGGCGATGCAGCAGATGCCGGGCAGGTACTCCTCGTTGTCGATCGAGTAGCCGCGCTCGCGGATCGCGTTGAACTCGTTCGACAGCCGCTTGGGGTCGACGAGCGTCTGCGCGGTGTGCTTGATCAGCGGGGTCTGGGTCAGGAAGCGGTCGCGGCTGCGCTTGGGCATCGCGGCGAGGAAGAGCTTGCCGCTCGCCGACGCGTACAGCGGCACCCGCGAGCCCGAGCCGAAGTGCACCCGCAGCGGCCACGCGGTCTCGACCCGGTCGAGGTAGAGCACGGTGTTGCCGTTGGGGATGGTCAGGTTGCAGGTCTCGCCGACCTGCTCGACCAGCTCCTCGAGGATCGCGTGGCGCGCCGCGCGGTGCGGCGAGCTCAGCAGCACCTGGCCGGCGAAGCGGTTCAGCCGCTCGGCGAAGCCGTAGCGCTTGGTGTCGGGCTCCCGGGCGACGACGCCCGCGTGCTCGAGGGTGCCGAGGATGCGGAGCACCGTGGGCTTGGGCAGCTGGACCGCCTGGGCGATCTCGGCGAGCTGGGGGGGACGCTCGTGGTCGCCGAGGGCCTCGAGGATCCGGATGGCGCGAAGGATCGCTGACCCGGCGGGTACGTCGGCGTGGGATTCGGTGGTGGTGGCACTCATGGCAGGACTCGCATCTCCTCTGTGTGTCCGTTCCGAGCCGTCGTCGACGACGGTCTGACTCGATTATGGTGAAAACGGAACCACCCTGCAGTAGAAAACGGAATCCTTGGGTTTCGCGCGCGCGAGGCCGCCTTGTGGCGCCCCGAACCGGCGGGTACGGTCCGCCGCATCGACACACGAGGCGCGCGATGAACAAGCCCCTTCCGATCCATCGACAGGTCGTCGCAGGCCGCCACCGGATGACGCCGTCGGAGGCGTTCGTCGAGACCCTCGTCGCGCAGGGCGTGACCGACGTGTTCGGCATCGTCGGCTCGGCCTACATGGACGCGCTCGACCTGTTCCCCGCGGCGGGCATCCGCTTCGTGATGGTCGCGCACGAGCAGGGCGCGGCGCACATGGCCGACGGCTACGCGCGCGTGTCGGGCCGTCACGGCGTGTGCATCGCGCAGAACGGTCCGGGCATCACCAACTTCGTGACCGCGGTGGCGGCGGCCTACTGGGCGCACTCGCCGGTCGTCGTCGTGACGCCCGAGACCGGCACGATGACGCTCGGCCTGGGCGGCTTCCAGGAGACCGAGCAGCTGCCGATCTTCTCGAAGATCACCAAGTACCAGGCGCACGTGAACAACAAGGCGCGCATGGCGGAGCTCACCGGCCGCGCGTTCGATCGCGCGCTGCTCGAGCTCGGGCCCTCGCAGCTCAACATCCCGCGCGACTACTTCTACGGCGACATCGAGGCCGAGATTCCGGCGCCGATCCGCATCGAGCGCGGCGCGGGCGGCGAGGCCGCGCTCGCGCAGGCGGCCGACCTGCTCGCGCAGGCGAAGTTCCCGGTGATCCTGTCGGGCGGCGGCGTGATCAACGCCGACGGGTGGGGCGAGGCGGTGCAGCTCGCCGAGCTGCTGCAGGCCCCGGTCGCGTGCAGCTACCTGCACAACGACGCGTTCCCGGCGAGCCACCCGCTGTGGTGCGGCCCGCTCGGCTACCAGGGCAGCAAGGCCGCGATGAAGCTGATGGCGAAGGCCGACGTGGTGCTCGCGCTCGGCACGCGGCTCGGACCGTTCGGCACGCTGCCTCAGCACGGGCTCGACTACTGGCCGAAGCACGCGAAGATCATCCAGGTCGATGCCGACGCGAAGATGCTCGGGCTGGTCAAGCCGATCTCGGTCGGGCTGTGCGGCGACGCGCGCGCCGCGGCGGGCGCGCTCGTCGAGCGGCTGAAGGGCCGCACGCTCGCATGCCAGGGCAACCGCGAGGCGCGACTCGCCGAGGTGCGCGCCGAGAAGGCCGCGTGGGAGCAGGAACTCGCCGAGTGGACCCACGAGAAGGATTCGTGGTCGCTCGAGACGGCGAAGGGCTCCTCGCACATGCACCCGCGCCAGATGCTGCGCGAGCTCGAGCGCGCGATGCCGGCCCGCGCGATGGTGTCGACCGACATCGGCAACATCTGCTCGGTGTCGAACAGCTACCTGCGCTTCGACGCGCCGCGCTCGATGTTCGCCGCGATGGCGTTCGGCAACTGCGGCTACGCGTTCCCGACGATCGTCGGCGCGAAGCTCGCCGCGCCCGACCGCCCCGCGATCGCCTACGTCGGCGACGGCGCGTGGGGCATGAGCTTCGGCGAGCTGCAGACCTGCGTGCGCGAGAACATCCCGGTCACCGCTGTCGTCTTCAACAACGGCCAGTGGGGCGCGGAGAAGAAGAACCACGTCGACTTCTACAACAACCGCTTCGTCGGCGTGAACCTCGAGAAGCAGCCGAGCTGGGCGGCGGTGGCGCGCGCGATGGGGGCCGAGGGCCTCGTCGTCGACCGGGTGTCCGACGTCGGTCCGGCGCTCGCCGCGGCCGCGAAGGCGCAGCAGGAAGGCCGCACGACGGTGCTCGAGATGATGGTGACCGCGGAGCTCGGCGATCCGTTCCGGCGCGACGCGCTCAGCAAGCCGGTGCGCCACCTCGACAAGTACAAGGCGTACGTCTGAGCCGGCCGCCGCGCGGCGCGCGCGGCGCTCAGCGATCGCCGTAGTCGGGGCGACGCTTCTCGAAGAACGCCGTCACGCCTTCTCGCGCGTCGGGCACCTGGCTGCTGCTCGCCATCAGTTCGCTCGCGTATGCGTAGGCCTGCGGCAGGGGCAGGTCGACCTGCGCGTAGAAGCCCTGCTTGGCCATGCCCTTCGACTCGCGCGTGCCGCGGGTCGCGCGGTCGAGCAGCGCCAGCGTCTCGCGCTCGAGGTCCGCCGCCGGCACGACCCGGTTGACCAGCCCCCAGTCCGCCGCGGTGGCCGCATCGATCGGGTCGCCGGTGAAGGACATCTCGAGCGCCCGCTTGCGTCCGACGGCGCGGGTCACCGCCACGGTCGGCGTGTGGCAGAACCAGCCGGCCTTGCCTCCGGGCAGTGCGAAGGACGCGGTGTCCGCGGCCACCGCGAGGTCGCAGGTCGCCACCAGCTGGCAGCCGGCCGCGACGGCCAGCCCGTGCACGCGCGCGATCACCACCTGCGGCACCGAGAGGATCGTCTCCATCAGCGTCGTGCAGGTGCGCAGCAGCGTGCGCATCTCGGCGAGGCCGGCGTCGGTCATGTCCCCGAAGTCGTGCCCCGCACTGAACACCGGGCCCGCGCCGGCGAGGATCACGCCGCGCGCATCGCTGCGCCCGATCTCGCGGAACGCGTCGATCATCTCCTCCATCGCCTCGCGCGACAGCGTGTTGCGCCGATCGGCGCGGTCCATCGTCAGCAGCGCGTGCGCGCCCGCGCGCTCGACGCGGATGTGCCGGTACGTCACGGTCGTCTCCTCACGAATTTCTCCGGTGCACTCCGGTCCATTGTGGCCGACCTTCGGGCTGCGCCGCGACATGCGCGCGCATCCGCGGAACGGCGACGCGTCCGCGGCGCGCGACGACCCGACGACGGCATGCCGCGCACTCGTGCGATGGATTAATTGGCATGGACCGACCGGCCTCGCCACCCACGAGCACCGAGCCGGACTCCAGAGGAGGAGACACGCGATGAACCTGAAGCATCTCGCCGCGGCGGCGTTGGTCGCCGCCGCCCTGCCCGCCGCCATGGCGCAGGACAAGCCGCAGGAAGAGCCGTTCTGGGCCAAGGGACGACCGACGAACCCGGTCGCCGACAAGATGGCCCCGATCCCCGCGTTCCCGATCCCGACGCCGGCCGACAAGCTGCCGATCTCGAAGATGAAGCTGCCGCCGGGCTTCAAGGTCGAGGTCTACGTCGCGGAGATCTTCGACGCCCGCAGCATGCGCCAGGGCGACAAGGGCACCCTCTTCGTGAGCTCGCTGTTCGGCGCCGGCAAGCTCTACGCGGTCGTCGACAAGGGCGGCAAGCGCGAGATCAAGACGCTCGCCGAGAAGCTCTTCCTGCCGAGCGGCATCGAGTTCCACAAGGGCAGCCTCTACCTCGCCACGCCCAAGGACATCGTCCGTTACGACAACATCGAGGCCAACCTCGACAAGCTGCCCGCGCCGGTGATGGTGTACGACAAGCTGCCGGGCGAGATCCCGCACGGCTGGAAGTTCATCAAGGTCGGGCCGGACAACAAGCTCTACGTGCCGGTGGGCGCGCCCTGCAACATCTGCGAGCCCGACGATCGCTTCACGAAGATCTTCCGGATGAACCTCGACGGCTCGAACGTCGAGACCTTCGTGCACGGCATGCGCAACACCGTCGGCTTCGACTTCCATCCGAAGACCGGCAACCTCTGGTTCACCGACAACCAGCGTGACTGGCTGAGCGAGGACCTGCCGGAGGACGAGCTCAACCACGTCACGAAGGCCGGCCAGCACTTCGGCTATCCGTACTGCCACGCGGGCGATTTCGCCGACCCCGAGCTCGGCTGGGGCAAGAACTGCGCCGACTACGTGAAGCCGGCGGTCAAGCTCGGCGCGCACTCGGCGCCGCTCGGCATGCGCTTCTACAGCGGCAAGATGTTCCCGGCGAAGTACCAGGGCGCGATCTTCATCGCCCGCCACGGCCCGTGGAACCGCACGAAGAAGTACGCGGCCGACGTGGTCGTCGCCTTCCCCGACGGCAAGGGCGGCATCTCGAAGGTCGAGCCGTTCCTCACCGGCCTGGTGGAGAACAACGAGTACCTCGGGCGCCCGGCGGACGTGATGGTGATGAAGGACGGCTCGCTGCTCGTCAGCGACGACCACAACGGCGCGATCTACCGCGTCACCTACACGGGCAAGTGAAGCCGGTGCGGCGCACGTCCCGGATCGCGTTGCGGGCGGCGCCGCCCGTGCTCGCCGTGCTGGCCGCGCTGTCCGCCCCGGCGGCGGCGCAGTCGGCGAAGCCCGCCCCGGCGGCGCAGCCCGCCCGGCCCGCGCCGGCCGCACCGGCCGCGTCCGACTACGCGCAGCGCTGGCAGGCGGTCTGCGCCGCCTGCCACGGAGAGCGGGGGCAGAGCACGCTGCCGCTGGTGCCGTCGATCGGCGGGCAGCCGTCGTTCTACGTCGCGACGCAGCTGTTCCTGTTGCGCGACGGCCGGCGCAACGACCACCCGCAGGCCGCGGCAATGTCGGCGATCGCGAAGGAGATGGACAACACCGCGCTGCGCGGCTGGTCCGACTTCGTCGCGACGCTGCCGCCGCCGGCACGGCCGGACGCGACGCCGGACGTCGACCGGATGAAGCGCGGTCGCGCGCTCGCCGAGTCGAAGCACTGCCTCGGGTGCCACGGCCGCGACCTCGCCGGCCAGCGGCAGGTGCCGCGCGTCGCGCACCAGCGCGAGGACTACCTGCAGCTCACGCTGAAGGGCTTCCGCAGCGGGCAGCGCGTCGGCTACACCGGCGCGATGTCGGAGGCGGTGGCGGGGCTCGCGCCGCAGGACCTCGACGACCTCGCGCACTTCCTCGCGCACGCGCCCGCGACGCCCTGAGCGTCGCCTACTTGCCGAAGAACAGCTGCGGCAGCCACAGCGCCGTGGCCGGCACGTGGATCAGGATCGCGGTCATCGCGACCATCGACAGCAGGAACGGCCAGGTGCCCTGGAACACCTCGTCGATCGAGCCCTCGCGGCGCACCCCCTGGATCACGTAGAGCGTCATGCCGACCGGCGGGCTCAGCAGCGAGATCTCGCACATCAGCACCATGAAGACGCCGAAGTGGACCGGGTCGATGCCGGCCGCGGTGACGAACGGGAAGATGATCGGCACCGTGCCCACCAGCATCGGCAGCGTCTCGAAGAAGATGCCGAGCAGCAGGTAGAAGAGCGCGAGCCCCCAGAGCAGCACCTCGGGCGAGGCCTCGATCGACTTGACCACCGCGGCGAGCGACTGCGTGACGCCGAGCAACCCGAGCACGAAGTTCAGGTAGAACGCTGCCGCCAGGATCAGCAGGCTCATCGCGGTCAGCCGCGCGGTCGCGAGGAAGCTCTCGTGCAGCATGCCGATCGTGAGCTTGCGGTAGGCCGCCGCGACCGCGAGCGAGCACACGACGCCGAGCGCGGCGCTCTCGGACACCGTCGCCCAGCCGGTGTAGATGCTGCCCATCACGACGACGAAGACGAAGAGCGGCGCGAGCAGGTGCACCAGGCGCCCGAGCTTCTCGGCGGTGGGCGCGTCAGGCTCGCGCACGCCGGCGAGCTTCGGCCGAGCGAGCGCGATCACCGCGATCGTCAGCATGAACAGCACCGTCATGATCGCGCCCGGCAGCAGGCCCGCCGCATAGAGGCGGCCCGCCGAGGTGTTGGTCATCGCGCCGTACACCAGGAACGCGATGCCCGGCGGGATCAGGTTGCCGAGGCTCGCGCCGGCGGCGATCGAGCCGAGCACCAGCCGCTGGTCGTAGCCGCGATGGCGGAACGCGGGCAGCGCGATCGTGGAGATCGTCGCGGCGGTCGCGACCGACGAGCCCGATACCGCCGAGAACAGCGCCGACGCGCCGACGTTCGTGTGCAGCAGCCCGCCCGGCAGCGGGTTCAGCCAGTCGGCGAGCGACGCGTACATCCGGTCGGTCGCGCCGCCGCGCACCAGGATCTCGCCGAGCAGGATGTAGAGCGGGATCGACAGCAGCACGTAGTCCTCGGTCGCGCCCCACAGCTGGTTGCCGAACGCGAACACCGCCGGCGTGCCGAGGTAGCCGACCGCGCCGATCATCGCGACGCCGGCCATCACCGTCGCGACGTGCAGCCCCATGAACATCAGCACGAGCATCAGCACGAAGCCGACGCCGATCTCGAACGGCCCGATCATCGCGCGCCCTGCGTGCCGCCGCCGACCTTGATGCCGCCGGTCTCGGCCTCGATCTCCTCGTCGAGCGTCGGCGGACCGTAGACGCGGTTCAGGCGGTCGCGGTCCCGGGCCAGCAGCACGCCGGCGTGCACCGCCATCGCGAGCGCGACCAGCGCGAACAGCAGCCAGCCGACGAACCAGAGCGACTGCGGCAGCCACATCGGCGTCTGCAGCGGCGAGGTCGAGTGGCTGTCGAACTCGATGCTCTCGGCGAGCACCGTCCAGGCGCGCCACGCGGCGAAGGAGGCGACCGCGGCGAGGCTCGCCATCGCGAGCCAGTTCAGCGCGGCGCGCGGGCCGGCGGGCAGCTTCGAGAGCAGGAAGTCGACGCGGGTGTGACCGCGCGCCAGCAGCGCGTACGAGAACCCGAGGGCACTGGTGACCGCGAGCGTGTAGGCGCCGACCTCGTCCACGCCCTGCAGGCTGAATCCGAGGAACTTGCGGCAGACCATCTCGACGCAGGTGGCCACCGAAAGGCCCACCAGCCACCAGCCCGAGGCCAGCGTGAAGAAGCGCACGACCGCGCCGAGGCCGCGCCAGGCCGGGTGATCATCCATCGGTCTCGACCCTCCCCGGCCGCGCGGCGCCGTCGCCGCTCAATCGATCTTCACGCCCCGCGCCTTGCCGACCGTCGCGTTCCAGGTGTCGGCGCATTTCGGGTCGACCTTGTTGCACGAAGCCTTCCAGATCGGCAGCACGACCTTGGTCACCGCGTCCTTGACCTTCTTCTCGTCGGCCGGGGTGACCGGCACGAGGGTCATCGCGAACTTGGTGTTCTCCTTGCACGGCTCCTTGCCGACG
>JBILTM010000183.1:0-10366 GCA_044371545.1 Burkholderiaceae bacterium | reverse complement strand
TGCCGCCGCCGCCGTTCGCGCGGCGCACCAGCGCGCGCACGCGGGCCTCGAGCTCGGAGAGCGCGAACGGCTTGGCCATGAAGTCGTCGGCGCCGAGATCCAGGCCGCGCACGCGCTGCTCGACCGAGTCGGCGGCGGTCAGGATCAGCACCGGGACGTTGGCCTCGCGGGCGCGCAGGCGCTTGAGCACGTCCATGCCGGACAGCCGCGGCAGGCCGAGGTCGAGGATCAGCAGGTCGTAGGGCTGGGCGGCGAGCGCGGCATCGGCCTCGCTGCCCGATGCGACCCAGTCGACGGCGTAGCCGGACTTGCGCAACGACCGGCACAGCCCGTCGGCCAGCACGGTGTCGTCCTCGGCGAGCAGCACCCTCATCGGCGTCGCGTCCCGTCTCCTCCCCTGTCGCCGGTCAGTGTAAGCCGGGTGTCAGGGTTTGCGGAACCGGTTGATCGCGTCGCGGATCTCGATCGCGGCGCGCCGCGCCGCAACCGTGGCGGCGACGTCGCCGCCCTGCGCGCCGATGCCGGGTACACGCAGCGCAAGGGTCGGGGCGACCCCGCGCACGCGTGCGAGCTCGGCAGGCACGGTGGCGCGTACCACCAGCCCGAGCTCGCCGCTTCGGTTCCACGTGCCGGCAGCCAGCCGCGCGACCCGTTCGTAGAGCTTCTCGCCGCCGACGTCGAGGGCCTGCAGGACGGCGCCGCCGGGATTCGAGGTACGGCAGAGCAAACGGGCACGGGCGGCCCTCAGCGACGCGGTGAAGGAGGCGGCCATGGCTGCCTCGATTCTACCCGCCCGACCCGCGCGCGGGCCTGCCGCCGGGCATGCTCTTCGTGTTGCCCCCGGCCTTCTCGCGAGCGATGGGTCCGCAAAGGACGCGGCAGTGCACGGTGCCGGGCACGATGATCGTGTCCACCTTCCGGATCATGCCGGTGTCGCTCGCCGCCTGCTCCGCGATCGCCGTCGCGCTCAGCCGCGCGCGTCGAACCGAAGGATCGCGTCGGCGATCCGGTCGATCGGCAGCACCTCGTCGACGGCACCGAGCGCGATCGCCTCGCGGGGCATGCCGAAGACGATGCAGCTCGCCTCGTCCTGCACGACGGTCCGTGCGCCGGCCTCGTGCAGGGCCTTCATGCCGCGCGCGCCGTCGTCGCCCATGCCGGTCAGCAGGATCGCGAGCGCGTCCGATCCGGCGCAGGCCACCGCCGACCGGAACAGCACATCCACCGAGGGGGTGTGCCGGTTGACCGGGGGGCCCGGCTTCACCACCGCGTGGTAGTCGCCGCCGACCTTGCGCAGCTCCAGGTGCCGGCCTCCCGGGGCGATCAGCGCCACGCCGCGCTCGAGGCGTGCGCCGTCGGTCGCCTCGCGCACGGTCATCGGCATGATGCCGTCGACCCGCTCCGCCCACATCCGCGTGAAGCCGGCGGGCATGTGCTGGACGATCGCGATGCCGGGCGCGTCGGCGGGCAGGCCCGCCAGCACGGCCTCCACCGCCTGGACCCCGCCGGTCGAGCTGCCGATCAGCACCGGCTTGCCGACCGCGAGCGCGCGGCCGTTGCCGGTCGCGCCGGGCCGGCGCGCAGCCACGGGCGGCGCGGCCACGGGCGTCGCGCGGCGCGGCCGGGCGGCGGCGGCCGCCCGCACCGCCGCGACCAGCTCGCGCTTGGAGGACTCGATGTAGGCCTTCAGGTCCATCCTCGGCTTGGTCACCACCGAGACGGCCCCGGCCGACAGAGCCTCGAGCGCAACCGGACCGCCGGCCACGGTCAGCGTCGAGCAGACGACGGTGGGGATCGGTTCCTCCGCCGTCTGGCGGCGCAGGAAGGTGAGCCCGTCCATGCCCGGCATCTCGACATCGAGCAGCAGCACGTCGGGCCGCAACCTGCGGATCATCGGTCCGGCGACGATCGGATTCGGCGCCGAGCCGGCGAGCACCACGTCGCGGTCGTCGCGCAGCAGGTGGGCCACGCCCTGCCGCATCACCGCGGAGTCGTCGATCACGAACAGCCGGATCGCCATCGCTCAGACGCTCACGGATGCCACCACGGGGTCCGCGGCCCCCACGGCCCAGTGGATCTTCCTGTACACGCGGCCGCCGACGTCGGCGTCCACGATCCGCACGCCGAGCCGCACGAGCTCGTCGAGCGCCCACTGCGCGTTCGCGGCACCGACGTGCTCTTCGGCGGGGGAGAGCCCGGGAAACATGTTCCCGCCGCCGTACACCCAAGCGTCGCAGCGCAGCGGCTCGATGCCGCGGGCGCGCAGCGCCGCGCACATCGCGGCGAATGCCTCCGCCGCGCGTGCGGTCGGCCGCAGCGCCGACGCGGCGCCGCCGAACCGCGACGCGTGCACGTAGTGACACATCGCACCGATGCTGCGACGCGGATCCGCGAGCACGATCGACACGCACGAACCGAGCAGCGTCGCGAGCCGCGTGCCGCGGTCGACGCAGGCCACGTCGCCAGGGTGCAGCGTGAGGCACGAGGCCGCGGGCGGCTCGCACCGCGGCGGCACCTGCGGCCGTGCCTCGGCCCGACCGACCGCGAGGGAGGCCGCGGTCATGCCGGACGCCGGAACGCACCCGGGGCGAGCGGCTCCAGGCGCAGGCTGCTCGGCACGCGGCCCTCCGCGGTGCCGACGAAGAACAGGCCGCCGGGACGCAGGCGCGAGACGACGCGGTCGACGACCTCGTGCTTGGTCTGCGGGTCGAAGTAGATCAGCACGTTCCGCAGGAAGACCACGTCGAAGGGTCCGAGCGTGTCGACCTGCCGGCACAGGTTCGTCCAGCCGAAGCGGACCCGGTCGCGCAGCGGCCCGGCGATCCGCACCAGCCCTGCCGACTCGCCCTCGCCGCGCTCGCAGTGCCGGCGCAGCCGCTCCCGGGAGACCGCCTTGAGCCGCTCCTCGGGAAAGACCGCGGCCGACGCGCGCCGCAGCACGCGATCGCTGACGTCGGTGCCGAGCACCGACCACGTCTCGCCGACGTGACCGGTGCGCTGCAGGTCGTCGAGCAGCATCGCGATGCTGAACGCCTCGTCGCCGAACGAGCAGGCCGCGCTCCAGACCTCGACCGAGCGCGGCCGTCGTGCGGTCAGCTCGCGCTCGAGCAGTTCGAAGTGCGCGGGCTCCCGGAAGAAGTAGGTCTCGTTGGTCGTCAGCAGGTCGATCGCGACCTGCATCTCGTCGCCCTGAGGATCGCCGGTGATCAGCGACACGTAGTCCTCGTAGCTCCCGATCCCGAGCCGCTGCAGGCGCGGCGCGAGCCGGGAGCTCACCAGGTGGCGCTTGGTCTCGCCGAAGGCGATCCCGACGGTGTCGTACATCATCGAGGCGATCCGCCGGAAGGCGTCGTCGCGCAATGCGAGGGTCGTCACGGGTCCGGACTCCTGTCGTGGGCCGTGCCTCAGGCGAGCGCCGTCTCGGGCGGCGCGGCGCACATCGCGGCCATCTCCTCGACGTCGAACGCCTTGTCGGGCTCGAGCAGGATCACGAAGCGCCCGCCGTGCTTGCCCATGCCTCGGATGAAGTCGCGCCGCACCGCCGCGCCGAAGTTCGGCGGCGGCTCGATCATGTCGGCCGGGATCTCCACGACCTCGCTGACGGCGTCCACCAGCAGGCCGAGCTCGGTCCGCTCGCCGTCGCGCTCGGCGTCGAAGATGATGATGCAGGTCTTCTTGCCGACCTCGGCGCCGGGGCGCCCGAAGCGTGCCTGCAGGTCGATCACCGGCACGACGGCGCCGCGCAGGTTGATCACGCCCCGTACGAAGGCGGGCATCAGCGGCACGGTCGTCATCGGACCGTACTGGATGATCTCGCGCACCGTGCGGATGTCGAGGGCGAATACCTCCTCGCCGAGCGTGAAGGTGAGGTACTGCGACGCCTCGGCCTCGGAGGCGGCGGATCGGTTCTCGGTTCTCATGGTCGCCACCCCGTATCAGTACGGACGGAAGTTGCCGCCCGAGCCCGCGGTCGCCGCGGCGGCGCGGCGCGGACGGGCCGCCTGCGGCTCGGCGCGGCCGCCGTGCGTCGGCTTGGCCGCCGGTTCGGTGGTCGCGAAGAACGCCATCGACTGCTGCAGCTGCTCGGCCTGGCCCGAGAGTTCCTCGGACGTGGCGGCGAGTTCCTCGGACGCCGATGCGTTCTGCTGGGTCGCCTTGTTCAGCTGGCCCATCGCGGTGCCGATCTGCGAGACCGACTGGCTCTGCTCGGACGACGCGGCGGCGATCTCCTGCACGAGCCCGCTGGTCTTCTGGATCGACGGGACGATCTCCTGCAGCAGCCTGCCGGCGCGTTCGGCGGTCGACACCGAGTCGGTGGCGAGGTCGCCGATCTCCTTGGCCGCCTCCTGGCTGCGCTCGGCGAGCTTGCGCACCTCGGCGGCGACCACCGCGAAACCCTTGCCGTGCTCGCCGGCGCGGGCGGCCTCGATCGCCGCGTTCAGCGCGAGCAGGTTGGTCTGGTAGGCGATGTCGTCGACGATCGAGATCTTCTGCGCGATCTGCTTCATCGCCTGCACGGTGAGGGCGACCGCCTCGCCGCCTTCCCCGGCCTCCTTCGAGGCCTTGGCCGCCATGCCGTCGGTGACCCGGGCGTTGTCGCTGTTCTGCGTGATCGAGGCCGACATCGCGTCGATCGACGAGGTGGTCTCCTCGACCGAGGCGGCCTGCTCGCTCGCCGACTGCGACAGCGACTGTGCGGTCGACGAGACCTGCGCCGAGGCGCTGGTCAGCGCGTCCGCGGCGGCGCGCACCTCGTCGATGATCTGCGCGAGCTTCTCGCTGCTCTGGTTGGCGTCGTTCTTCAGCTGGTCGAACACGCCCGAGGCGTCGCGGGTGATCCGCTGGCCGAGGTCGCCGTTCGCCAGGCCGCCCAGCACGCGGGCGACGTCGTCGATCACGTCGGCGAGCGTCTGGCTGGTGACGTTCGCGTTGCGGCGGACCTCGCCGAACGAGCCCTGGTAGTCGCGCTCGATCCGCTGCGACAGGTCGCCCTGCGCGAGCGCGCCGAAGACGCGGCCCACGTCGTCGAACACCGATGCGGTGGTCTCGAGCATCCGGTTGATGCCGCCGCACAGCGCCTCGATCTGGCCGACCTTGCCTTCCATCGGGATGCGCTGGCCGAGATCGCCCTGCTCGGCGGCGCCCATGACCCGCTGCGACTGCTCGACCGCGTCGCGCAGCATCTGCGCGGCCTTCACCTGCTCGGTCACGTCGGTCGCGTACTTGACGACCTTGTAGGCCTTGCCCTCGGGGTCGAAGATCGGGTTGTAGGTCGCCTGGATCCAGATCTCGCGACCGCCCTTGGCGACGCGCTTGTACTGGCCGGCGTCGAACTCGCCGCGGCCGAGCTTGTCCCAGAACATCCGGTACTCGACGCTCGAGCGGTAGGCCGGCTCGACGAACATCGAGTGGTGCTGGCCCTTGATCTCGCCGAGCGTGTAGCCGAGCGCCGAGAGGAAGTTGTCGTTCGCATGCAGGATGCGGCCGTCGAGCGTGAACTCGATCGCGGCCTGCGCGCGGTCGATCGCGGTCAGGCGTCCGGTCATGTCGGCCTCGGAGACCTTCGCCGCGGTGATGTCGGTCGCGAACTTGACGATCTTCACCGGCTTGCCGCTCGCGTCGAACACCGGGTTGTAGCTCGCCTGGATCCAGATCTCGCGGCCGCCCTTGGCGATGCGCTTGTACTGGCCCGTGTCGAACTCGCCGCGGCCGAGCTTGTCCCAGAACGCGCGGTACTCGGGGCTCGAGCGGTACTCGGGCGTGGCGAACATCGAGTGGTGCTGGCCCTTGATCTCGGCGAGCGTGTAGCCGAGCGCGGCGAGGAAGTTGTCGTTCGCGGTGAGGATCGTGCCCTTCAGGTCGAACTCGATGACGGCCTGCGAGCGCAGGATGGCGTCGACCTTGCCCTTCAGGTCGGCGGCGGCGGCGTCGACCTCGGGCGCGGGGGCGGACTGATGGGCGATGAGGTCGTGGCGGGTGCCGTTCAGCAGGCGGTCGAACCAGGATTGCTTGATCGTGCTCATGGCGGGGTCCTTCGGAGTGGCGGAGCGTTGAGGGGGGTTGGCGTCCCGGGACGCCGGACGCAGGGAATCAGGAGGTGACGGGCCGACGATCGCGGCCCGGGGCCGCCCGCTCGGGGTTCGCGCCGGCGCGTGCATCGGCGGCGGCGAGCTCGCCGAGGGCGCCCACGTCGATGATCAGCGCGACCTCCCCGTTGCCCAGGATGGTCGAGCCGGACATCCCGCGCAGGCTGCGGAACATGCGCCCGAGCGGCTTGATGACGGTCTGGTGCTGGCCGAGCAGCTGGTCGACGACCACACCGTAGCGGCGGCCGGCGGCATGCAGCACCACGATGCTCGAGCGCTCCGGGTGCGGGGATTCGAGCGCGTACAGCGCACGCAGGCCGACGACCGGCAGCGGCTGGCCGCGCAGCTCGACGAGGCCGCGGCCGCGCGCGTCGAATGCGCCCTGCGCGACGCGGCTCTCGACCACTTCGACCACCGCCTCGAGCGGGATGACGAAGCGGCTCGGGCCGACGCCGATCAGGAAGCCGTCGATGATCGCCAGCGTGAGCGGCAGCCGGATCTCGACGGTCGTGCCCTCGCCCTCGTCGCTGCGCAGGCCGATGTGGCCGCGCAGCGCCTCGACATTGCGCTTGACCACGTCCATGCCCACGCCGCGGCCCGAGAGGTTCGTGACCTGCTCGGCCGTCGAGAAGCCCGGCTCGAAGATCAGCCCGAGGATCTCGTCGTCGGACGGCGTGACGCCGCGTTCGACGAGGCCGCGGTCCCAGGCGCGCGCCAGCACCTTGCGACGGTCGATGCCGCGGCCGTCGTCGGTGATGCGGATCAGCACGCTGCCCGACTCGTGGCAGGCGGCGAGCACCAGCCGGCCGCGCGGCGGCTTGCCGGCCACCGCTCGGTCGGCGGGCGACTCCAGCCCGTGGTCCAGCGCGTTGCGCACCAGGTGCATCAGCGGGTCGGCGATGCGCTCGACCATGCCCTTGTCGAGCTCGGTCTCGCCACCGACCACTTCGAGGGCCACGTCCTTGCCGAGCTGCGCCGCGGTGTCGCGCACCACGCGACGGAAGCGGGCGAAGGTCTCGCCGATCGGCACCATCCGCAGCTGCAGCGTGCCGTTGCGGATCTCCTCGACGAGGCGGCCGACCTGAGCGTTGGCCTCCACCAGCGCGCCCTGGCCGGACTGCCGGGCGAGCAGCGACGCACCCGCACCGGCGATGACGAGCTCGCCGAGCAGGTTGATCACCTCGTCGAGGCGATCGGCTGGCACCCGGATGTAGCGGGTGGCGCCTTCGGCCGGCGCTCCGTCGCCGGGGCGCGCGGCGCGGGCCGCGGTCGCGCCCGGGCCGGCCGCCGCGTCGACGTCGGTCTGCGCCGCGGCCGCCGCCGTGTCGTCGGCCTGGGGCTCGCTGCAGCTGCCGTCGATGCGCCGCATCTCGAGCTCGACGTCGTCGCGCACGAAGGCGAATGCGTGCTCGATCTCCTTGCGGCAGGCGTCGGTCTCGAGCTCGAGGTCGAAGCCGAGGTGACAGCTCTCCGGATCGAGGTGCTCGAGCGGGGGGACCGCCGTGTCACGGCAGGCGATCGAGGTCAGGCGGCCCAGCCCGCCCAGGTAGGCGAGGATCGCGAGCGGATCCATGCCGTTGCGGAAGGTGTCGGTGCCGAAGGCCACCGAGACCCGCCATCGGCCGGGCCCGGCGGGCGCGTCCGCGTCCGCAACGGCGTCCTGCGCCGCCCGGGTGTCCCCGGCGGCATCGCGCAGCCGCTCGACCAGCGCCTCACGCCCCTCGCGCCGGTCCTCGGTCCCCTGCCCGGCGGCGGCGTCCACGAGAGATCGGATCTCGTCGTTGCTGCGCAGCAGCAGGGTCGACAGCGCCGGCGTCAGCAGCAGCTGCCCCTCGCGCAGCCGGTCGAGCAGCGTCTCGACATGGTGGGTGAAGTCGACGACGGCGTCGAGGCCGAAGAGGCCGGCCGAGCCCTTCACGGTGTGGGCACAGCGGAAGAGGGCGTCGAGCAGTTCGCGGTCGTCGGGCGCGGTCTCCAACTGCAGCAGCAGCTGTTCGATGCCCTCGATCTGCTCGCGGGCCTCGCTGACGAACGCGGGCAGCGCCTCGGCGATGAACAGGGTGTCGGGATCGGTGTCGTCGGGGCGGCTCATCTGTGGTCTCCGTCGGCGGATGCATCGATCAGCGCATGCGCGCCCAGGGTCCTGCAGGCGTCGCGCAGCGGACCCGAGGGCGCGTGCAGGCGCAGTGGGCGGCCGCGTGCGGCGAGCGTGCGCGACAGCGATACGAGCAGCTGCACCCCGGCCGCATCGACCTCGTCGACGCCCGAGGCGTCGACGGCCGCATCGGGGTCGCCGACATCGAGCCATTCGAGGCAGTCGGTGCGAAGCGCGGCCACGGTGGGCACGCACAGCTCGCGGGGCAGTGCCAGGTGTCGGCGGTGGTCCATGGTCGGCACCCCGCTCAGGCCGGTATCAGCCGCGAGACTGCGTCGAGCAGCTGCGGCGGGTTGAACGGCTTGATGAGCCAGGCCTTCGCGCCAGCGGCGCGTCCCTGCTCCTTCTTCGCGTCCTGGCCTTCGGTGGTCAGCATGATCACCGGTACGAACCGGTGCCTCGGATGGGCCTTGACGGCCTTGACGAAGCTGATGCCGTCCATGTTCGGCATGTTCACGTCGCTGACGACCAGGTGGACCTTCGCCGCCTGATCGAGGCGGGCGAGCGCGTCGCGTCCGTCGCTCGCCTCGAGGACGTCGAAGCCGGCCCGGGTCAGGGCCAGTCGTACGACGGTGCGCAGCGAGCTGCTGTCGTCGACGATCAGGATGGTCTTTGCCATCGATGGGTCTCCGGTCAGAAGAAGGTGGCGGCGGCGGGCCGCGGGCCGACGGCCGCGGGGCGGCCGTCGGCGTGGGCGTCGTGCTGCTCGGACGTGGTGTAGCCGGCCTCGAGCAGCGCGCGCCACTCGCCCTCGTCGGGCAGCCGGCCGTCCTCGATCGACGCGCGCAGCGCGGCGCCGGCACGCCCGATCGACGCGCCCACCTGCGCGGTGATCTGGTCGACGCGGTCCTGGAACTGGAAGGCGACCAGCATCCGCTCGACGAGTTCGCGCACGCGCTCGCTGCGTTCGGCGAGCGCGGCGGCGCGCGCGTCGAGCCCGCCGATCGTCGCGCCCATCCGCGCGATCACCGACGCGATCGCCTGCTCGGCGTCGGCGATCAGCCGAGCGTCGGCGGCGCCACGCTCGGCGGCTTCCGACAGCGCCGCCCGCATCCGCGACTCGAAGGCCTCGACGCGCGAGACGATGTCGCGGCTGGCGCTCGCGGAATCGACCGAGAGCCGCCGGACCTCGGCGGCGACCACAGCGAAGCCGCGCCCGGCCTCGCCGGCGCGCGCCGCCTCGACCGCTGCGTTCACCGACACCAGACCGGTCTGCCGGGACATCCGGCCGATGTCGTCCGACAGCGTCCGCAGTTCCTGCGCGCTCTCGGCGGCGGCGCCGATGGTCTCCATCGCCGCCTCGCGCGAGCCCGACAGCGCGCGCACCGCCTCGAGCAGCGCCCTCAGTTCCGACTCGGCGCGCGCGAGCGCCGCCACCCGGTCGTCACCGGCGTCACCCGGCCCCGGGGCGATGCCGTCCAGCGTCTCGAGGATGGTCGCGAAGCCGCCGAGCAGCGACTCGGTGGCGTCATGGACCTGCCGGCGGACCGTCTCGAGATGCGCGGACCAGATTGCGCCTGCCTCGTCGATCCGTGCCGCGAGCCGGGCGTCGCGGTCGTCCCGCGGCGGCGACGGTCGCGAGAGGCCGAGCGCGCCGAGCGCACGGCGCAGCCTGGACAGCCCGCTCGGGCGGGGCGGGTGATCGGTGCCGGGCGACCGATCCGGACCGGGGGAGGTGCGGGAGTGCATGGCGGCACTTGACCGTTCGCGACGAAGAAACGTCTACGACAACGACGCCGATTGGAGCGGTGCCTCCGACGAATGGACGGTGAGCCGATGGTGTGCACAGGATCCGGAACGGAACAAAAAGTGAGAAAATAGTGACTTATGGCAGTGAATTAAGTTAGACTTTCGCAAGATTGCCCCATGAACCGGTGATCCGACCACTTGGAGTGTCAGTGTCGATATCCGGACTGGGTGTAAGGATGCTTGACGATCGATCGATCCGTCTTGGACAAACATGAAGCCCTGGCCCGCCGTCCGCGGGGCGGCCCGAGAATCGCGAGCTCGGACTGTGTGCGCAGCCCGGCGAGCGGGGTCTTCATCTGGTGGGCGGCGTCGGCGATGAAGCGCTTGTGCGCGGCGACGATCGCGTTCTGGCGCTCGAGCAGGTCGTTGAACGCGT
>JBILTM010000026.1:0-34753 GCA_044371545.1 Burkholderiaceae bacterium | reverse complement strand
CGCCCGCGCCCGGGCGGGTGGCCGGCGCGCGGCTCGGGCTGATCGCCGGCGCGCGGCTGGAGCCCGCGGCCGACCCCGGCCCGGCGACGCTCGCGCGCCTCGGGCCGGCAACGCGGCCGGGCGGGCCGGCGACGCGGCCCGGCGACACGGCGACGCTGGTCACGGGACCGGCGACCCTCGCGGGGCCCGCCACGCTCGCCGGGGGACCCGCGACGCGCCCCGGCGGACCGGTCACCCGACCCGGCGGGCCGGACACGCAGATGCGCGCCGCCGCCGCGGTGCCGCAGCGCCACGACCTGGAGACGCTGCGCCGCGCGGTGGTTCGCCACCTGGTCAACGCGATCGGCCCGCACGCCGACGACATGGCGGTACGCGTCGAGCGCTGCCGCTCGGTCGACGAGTTGCGCCAGATCCTGCCCTCGGCCGCGGGTCTCGTCGAGGCGATCCGCGGCCGCACCGCGATGGCCGAGTTCATGCAGCGCGTGGGAGGCCTGTGAACCGATCCGAGCCGCTCGATCCCCGCCTCGTCTTCGGCAAGACCCCTGCGGGCGTCTCCGAGGTCCAGCACCGCAGCGATGCGCTGTCCGCGCCCGCGCGCCGGCTGCTGGTGCTGATCGACGGCCGCCGTCCGCTCGCCTCGCTGCCGGCGGCGGTGCGCCCCGGCGAGCTGCCGAAGCTGGTCGAGGAGCTGCTCTCGCTCGGCCTGATCGCGCTGTCGGGCATCGTCGAGGAGCTGCCGGCGGCCAACGAGCTGCGCGACCCGCGGCTCGAGGACTTCAAGCGCCGCATCGACGGCGCGGTGACGCGCGAGCTCGGCCCTGCCGGCCGGGTGCTCGAGGCGCGGCTGCAGGACTGCGTGAACATGACCGTGATGCGCGGCGTGATGCGCGAGATCATCGAGCTGGTCCGCGCGCGCGCCGGCGACGCGGCGGCCGCCCGCCTGGCGAGCACCGCGCAGTCGGCGGCGCGGGCCTGGGCCGAGCGCGACGGCGAGGCGGCCGCGCCACGGCCACCCGCCGGCTCGCCGCCCGCCGACGCCGCCCGGCCGAAGGGTCGCGGGGACGGGAAGTCCTGAGCCGGCCCGACCGTATAATCCGCGGCCTTTCCCGACCACTTTCACGTTCCGCCAGGAACGGGAAGGACGCACGCTCCATGGCCCTCCGCCGCACCCGTCTCACGCCCGCCGTCGCGCTCGCCGTGGCCCTGCTCGCCGCCGCGCCGCAGGCCGGAGCCCAACAGAAGGGCAAGGCGCCCGCCGCCGCGCCGGCGCCCTCGGGGGCAGCCACGTCGCCGACGGCCGCGACCCAGGGGCTGTCGCTGCAGGGCGCCCCGCAGATCGCCGCGAAGTCCTGGCTGCTGGTCGACGTGACCACCGGCCAGCTGCTCGCCGCGAGCGAGCCCGACATGCGGGTCGAGCCGGCCTCGCTGACCAAGCTGATGACCGCCTACCTGGTCTTCAACGCGGTCAAGGAGAAGAAGCTCGCGCTCGACGCACGCCCGCCGGTGTCGCCGGTCGCGTGGAAGGCGATCGGCTCGCGGATGTTCGTCGACCCGGCCAAGCCGGCAACCATCGAGGAGCTGCTGCGCGGGCTGATCATCCAGTCGGGCAACGACGCGGCGATCATCCTCGCCGAGGCGCTCGGCGGCAGCGAGCAGGGGTTCGCGACGCAGATGAACCGCGAGGCGCAGCGCCTCGGCATGCGCAACTCGAGCTTCACCAACGCCTCGGGCCTGCCCGACGCGCAGCACTACTCGACCGCGCGCGACCTCGCGATCCTCGCGTCGCGGCTGATCGAGGAGCACCCCGACTTCTACAAGATGTACTCGGAGCGCGAGTACACCTACAACAACATCAAGCAGCCGAACCGCAACCGGCTGCTGTTCATCGACCCGAGCGTCGACGGCGTGAAGACCGGCCACACCGACGCGGCCGGCTACTGCCTGATCGCGTCGAGCCGGCGCGAGCAGCCGGGCCAGGGCTTCTCGCGCCGCCTGCTCAGCGTGGTGCTCGGCACCGCGTCGGAGTCGGCCCGCGCGATCGAGTCGCAGAAGCTGCTGAACTACGGCTTCGCGAACTTCGACGTCGTGCGGCTCTACCAGAAGGACCAGCCCGCGGCGAGCTACCAGGTCTGGAAGGGCGCGACCAAGGAGGTCAAGGCCGGCTTCGCGAACAGCGTGCTGGTCACCGTCGCGCGCGGCTCGGGCGATCGCGTCAAGGGCGAGATCGAGCGGATGCAGCCGCTGGTCGCGCCGATCGACAAGGGCCAGCGCATCGGCACGCTGCGCGTGCGGCTCGACGACAAGGTGATCGCCGAGCAGCCGCTGATCGCGCTCGAGCCGGTCGCGCAGGGCGGATGGTTCGGCCGCGCGTGGGATACGATTCGCCTCTGGTTCAAGTGACCCGCATCGCGCGATACGCATGACCGAAGCGCAGCAGATCGTCTACCTGAACGGCGAGTTCGTGCCGCTCGCCGAGGCCCGCGTGCCGGTGCTCGACCGCGGCTTCATCTTCGGCGACGGCGTGTACGAGGTCGCCCCGGTCTACGGCCGCGTGCCGTTCCGCTGGACGCAGCACCATGCGCGCCTGGTGCGCAACCTCGGCAAGCTGCGCATCGACGACCCGAAGGACGCCGCCGGCTGGCGCGCGCTGGTCGACGCGCTCGTCGCGCGGCACCCGTGGGACGACCAGTTCGTCTACGTGCAGGTGACGCGCGGCGTCGCGAAGCGCGACCACGCGTTCCCGAAGGGCGTGCGGCCCACTGTGTTCGCGATGTCGAGCCCGCTCCCGCCGATCCCGGCCGAGCAGATCGAGCGCGGCGTCGCGACGATCACGCTGCCCGACGAGCGCTGGCTGCACTGCGACATCAAGTCGATCTCGCTGCTCGGCAACGTGCTGGCGCGCCAGGCCGCGGTCGACGCGGGCGCGGCCGAGTGCGTGATGTTCCGCGACGGCTGGCTGACCGAGGGCTCGTCGAGCAACGTCTGGGTGGTGCGCGACGGCGGCGTCGTCGCGCCGCCCCGCGACAACCTGATCCTCGAGGGCATCCGCTACGGCCTGCTCGAGGAGCTGTGCGCGGCCGAGGGCGTGCCGTTCTCGATCCGCCCGATCCCGCGCGACGAGGTGCTGTCGGCCGAGGAGCTGATGCTGTCGTCGGCGACCAAGGAAGTGCTGCCGATCACGCGGCTCGACGGCCGGCCGGTCGGCCCCGGCGTGCCGGGGCCGGTGTTCCGCCGGCTGCATGCGGCGTACCAGCGCGCGAAGGCCGCGAGCGCGGCCGAGGCCGCCGGGCACGCGGCGCGCTGACGCGCCGCGCCCCCGAAACCGGAGTCCGCATGGCCGAACCCGCTGGTCCCGGCGACGGCGCCGAAGCGCCTTCGCTCATGCAGTTCCCCATGGACTTCCCGATCAAGATCATGGGGGTCCGCGCCGACTCGTTCGCCGAGGAGGTCAGCGTCGTGCTGCGCCGGCATGCGCCCGACTTCGACCCGGCCACGCTCGAGATGCGGCCGTCGCGCCAGGGCACCTACCTCGGCCTCACCGCGACGATCCGTGCGGTCTCGCGCGAGCAGCTCGACGCGCTGTACCGCGAGCTGACCACGCACCCGCTGGTCAAGGTCGTGCTGTAGCGCGCCGCTCCGGCCCGGGGCACGGGCCGGCGGCCGGTTCGCGACGCTCCACGATCGCGCCGAGCACGCGGTCGGTCGCCGCGGCCGTCGTGCGGGCCACGTCGAGCGTCGGGTTGTACTCGACGAGCTCGACCGCGACGACCCGCTCGTCGCACGCGAGGCCGCGCAGCGCGGCCGACACGTCCGCGACCCGCAGCCCGCCGGGCACCTGCACGCCGGTCCCCGGCGCGTCCGCCGGATCGAGCGCGTCGAGGTCGAAGCTCACGCCCCAGCCCGCTGTGTCCGCGCTCACGCGCTCGACCGCCTCGCGCATGCAGTCTGCGAAGCCGCGCCGCGCGACCTCGTCGCTCGCGATCACGCGCACGCCCAGCCGCGCGAGCAGCGCCGCCTCGCCCGACTCCCAGCTTCGCGGCCCGATCAGCACCAGGTCCTGCGGGCGCAGCTTCGGCCACGCGTTGGCGACCGTGGTCAGCGCCGGCGGCCCGTGCCCGAGGAGCGACGCGATCGGCATGCCGTGCGGCATCTTCGTCTCGGAGGTCTCGGGCGTGTGCGCATCGAGGTGCGCGTCGATCCAGACGAGCCCGAGCCGCCGCGCCTCGCCGCCGTGCCGCAGCGCCGCCGCGGCCGCGCTCCAGGTGCCGATCGCGCAGGAGTGGTCGCCGCCGACCACGACCGGCAGCCGGCCGGCGTCGAGCGCCGCGCCGACCGCGCGTGCGAGCCGGCCCGAGAACTCGGCGACCACCGCCATCGGCCCCTGCGGCAGCAGCGCGAGGTCGGACTGCACGATCGGCCCCCAGCGCACGCCGCGCCCGCGCGCCTGCAACCGGGCGCCGAGGCCCCACTGCCGCAGCGAGCCGGGGCCGGCGCGGGTGCGACGGTCGGGGGCGCCCTCGCCGATCGCGGCGCCCACCAGCTCGATCGGCCGCAACGTGTCGCTCATGTCGGACTCCAGCGGGGCAGGACGCCCGGATATCGCGCCTGCGGGGCGACCCTAGCACCGTCGCGAACGATCGGCGTGACGGACCGCCGGATGGGGCACCGAGGGCCGGCCGCGGCAGGGCGTGGATCGGCGGGCGTCGCGCGCCGGGGGCGTCGTCTGCCCGGCCCCGGGCGCCGGTACCGCCCCGGCGTCCGGCCGTCGGACCAGCGCGGCAAGAACCCCGCCCGGCCGTCCGCACCCGCCGGGTCGGTCGTTCGCCGCGGGTACCATCGACGATGCGCCCGAGCGCGCCCGCCCCCGATGATCGTCCGCCCCTTCGCCCCCGCCGACTACCTGCCCACGCTCGAGGCGATGCGCGCGTTCACCGCCGCGCGCGACGACGACACCCCGGACGAGATCTGGCTGGTCGAGCATCCGCCGGTCTTCACCCAAGGCCTCGCAGGAAAAAGTGAGCATGTGCTTGCTCCCGGCGAGATCCCCGTGATCAGGACCGAACGCGGCGGCCAGGTCACCTACCACGGCCCCGGGCAAGTGGTCGCCTACACGCTGGTCGACCTGCGCCGGCACCGGCTCGGGGTGCGCGACCTGGTCTGCCGGCTCGAGGCCGCGGCGATCGAGACCTGCGCCGCCTCGGGCGTGCGTGCGGTCCGCAAGCCCGGGGCGCCCGGCCTGTACGTCGCCGACGCCGCCGGCGGCCCGGGCCCGAAGATCGCGTCGCTCGGCCTGAAGGTGAGCCGCGGCTGCGCGTACCACGGCATCGCACTGAACGTCGCGATGGACCTCGAGCCGTTTGAGCGCATCCACCCCTGCGGGTATGCTGGCCTGCAGGTGACCGACCTGGCCCGCGCCGCGGGCGGCCTCCCGCCCGACCCGGCGGCGGTCGCGCGGCGCTTCGGCGACACCCTCGCCGCCCACATCGAACGACCATGACCGACCCCGCCTCCCCCGTGCCCGCTTCTCCCGTGCCCGCTTCTCCGGTCGCCCCTGCGGCGGCCTACGACCCGACCGTCAAGCAGAAGGGCGCCGGCAAGACCGCGCGCATCCCGATCAAGGTGGTGCCCGCCGGCGAGGTGCTGCGCAAGCCCGCGTGGATCCGCGTGAAGGCGGCCGCGCCCGGCAGCCGCTTCCACGACATCAAGCGGATCCTGCGCGAGCACGACCTGCACACCGTCTGCGAGGAGGCGTCCTGCCCGAACATCGGCGAGTGCTTCGGCAAGGGCACCGCGACGTTCATGATCATGGGCGACAAGTGCACGCGGCGCTGCCCGTTCTGCGACGTCGGCCACGGCCGCCCCGACCCGCTCGATGCGAACGAGCCGGCGAACCTCGCGAAGACCATCGCCGCGCTGAAGCTGTCCTATGTCGTGATCACCTCGGTCGACCGCGACGACCTGCGCGACGGCGGTGCGCGGCACTTCGTCGACTGCATCCGCGAGGTCCGCGCGCAGTCGCCCGACACCCGCATCGAAGTGCTCGTGCCCGACTTCCGGGGCCGCCTCGAGCGCGCGCTCGCGATCCTCGAGGCCGCGCCGCCCGACGTGATGAACCACAACCTCGAGACCGTGCCGCGGCTCTACCGCGAGGCGCGACCGGGCTCCGACTACGCGCACTCGCTGAAGCTGCTGGCCGAGTTCAAGCAGCGCGTGCCGGGCGTGCCGACCAAGTCCGGGATCATGGTCGGGCTCGGCGAGACCGACGACGAGATCGTGCAGACGATGCGCGACATGCGCGCGCACGACATCGACATGATCACGATCGGCCAGTACCTCGCGCCGACGAACCACCACCTGCCGGTGCGCCGCTACGTGCACCCGGACACCTTCGAGCAGTTCGAGGCGCAGGCCTATGAGTTAGGGTTCACTCACGCCGCGGTGGGCGCGCTGGTGCGGTCCTCGTACCACGCGGACCAGCAGGCGCACGCGGCCGGCGTCGCCTGAGGCGGGCCAGCCCGCCGCCTGCGCCTCAGGCGCCGCGGGCGGGCAGCAGCGCCTCGACGTCGCGCCGCAGCCGCGCGAAGTCGGGCCGCCCCACCCAGCGCCGCGCGACGCGGCCGTCCGGGCCGACCAGCCAGGTCGTCGGCGTCCCCTCGACGCCGCCCCACGCCGCGACCGCCTCGCCCATCGGGTCGAGCGCCACCGGGAACGGCAGCCGCCGCGACGACGCGAAGTGCAGCACGCGGTCGGCACGGTCGTAGGGCATCGCGACGGCGACCAGCTCCAGCCCGCGCGGCCGGTATGTCTCGTAGACCTCGGCCAGCTCGGGCATCTCGGCGACGCAGACCGCGCAACTGGTCGCCCAGAAGTTGACCAGCAGCACCCGGCCGGCGAGCGCGTCCGCACCGAGGCGGCGTCCGTCGATCGTGCGGTAGTCGATCGCCGGGGCGACCGAGGGGCCGGACGACGCGCGCCGCAGCGCGCCCCAGCCGGCCGCGCCGACGACGCCGGCGATCGCGAACCCCAGCGCGCGCCGGCGAGACGGCGCGGCGGGCGACGGCAGGGCCGCGGTCGAGGTAGGCGTCGGGACGGGCATGGGCAGCAGGCCGGCGGGGGCCACAGTGTAGCGGGCGAGCGGCAGGCCGCGGCGCGCGAGGCGCGACGGGCACGCCGGCCCGGACTTGCGCGTCCGGCCCGGCGCGCCCTCGGTGCGGCCCGATGCCCGGACGTCGGGCCGGCGACCCTCAGGCGTCGGCCATCTCGTCCGGGTCGGTCGCCCGCGACACCCGGCCGCGCTCCGGCAGCCGCGGCGGCGGGCAGTCGATCGCGACGCAGAGCAGCCGCAGGAAGTCGCGGACCTCGGTGCCGGCGTCCGGCGGCAGCAACGCCACCAGCTGGCGCACCAGCAGCGGCCGCGCGAGCGGCGGCAGCAGCGCCGCGCGGCGCACCGCGACGTCGAGTGCGTCGAGCGTCAGCGAGCCCGGCGAGCCGCCGATCGGCACCAGGTCGAGCGATCGGATCGCCGCGTTCGCGGCGCGCTCGGCCTTCGCCTCGCTCACCTGCGCGCAGTGCGCGACCAGTGCGAACAGCACGCGCACGCAGCGCGCGTCGACCGGGTCGGCGAGCACCGGCAGCCGCGGCCCGGCGGGCTGCGGCGACAGCCGCAGGCGCAGCAGCCCGAAGTAGATCCACTCGCGCAGCGTCACGCGCGCGTCGGCGTCGACCACGCCGCGCACGGTCGCGAGCAGCGTCTCGCGGGACGGCCGCGACAGCGGCCGCAGCCGCGCGACCGCGAGCTCCATCAGCGGCCAGCGCAGCGAGCGCACGGTCTCGGGCGGCAGCAGCGCGAGCGACTCGCGCAGCGCCGGATGCCGGCCCGCGGCGCTCGCCCAGCCCGCGTCCCAGGCCGGCGTCGCCTGCCCGGGCGTCTCGACGAGCGCGACGACCAGCGCTGCCGCGCCTACGGGCTCGCGGGTGGCCTGCACCAGCCGCGCCGACGCCGCCGTGCGCAGCTCCTCGATCAGCTCGGAACCCCGCAGCGGGCCGGGCGCGAGCCCCGGCGCCGCATCCGGCGCCACCCGGTCGACCGGCACGGTGTCCGCCCAGGACGGCCCGGGCGGCCGCGCACGCGGCCGCACCAGCGACGCGATCATCGCGGCGTCGACCTCGTCGACCGGCTCGTGCGCGCCGGCGGCCATCGCGAAGTCGAGCGCGGGCAGCTCCGGCTCGCGGCGCTCGGGCTCGGCCAGCTCGCGCGGCTCGAGCGGGGCCATGTCGCACCCGTAGATGCGGTGCACGCGCTCGCGCAGCGGCGGGTGCGTCTCGAACCAGCGCCGCGACGGCGAGCTGCCGATGAGCAGCAGGTGCGCGACGTTCTGCCAGTAGGGATGGCGCATCGCCGCCGCCCGGCGCGGGTCGCTCGGCCGCGCGGCCGGGCCGCCCGAATCGCCCGAATCGCCCGAATCGCCCGAATCGCCCGAATCGCCCGAATCGCGCCGCAGCGCCGCGCCCTGGCCGGCGACCTTGCGCAGCGCGCCGCCCAGGCCCTCGCGGCTGCGCGTGAACGCGATCGCCTGCGCGTCGGCGAAGTACTCGCGCTGCCGGCCGACGCCCGCCTGGATCGCGCGCGCGGCGATCGCGCCGATCGAGCCGACGACGCACAGCACGACGCCCGCGAGCGCCATCGGCGCCGCGATCGCGACGCCGACCGCGCCGAGCTCGCGGTCGCCCGCACGCGCCGCGGCGCCGGCGAGCAGCGAGCGCCCGAAGAGCGCCACCCACTGCAGCCCGTGGTTGAGCCCGATCAGGCGCGTGTTCAGCCGCACGTCGCCGTTGACGATGTGCGAGACCTCGTGGGCGAGCACGCCCTGCAGCTCGTCGCGGGTCAGCCGGTGCAGCGCGCCGCGCGTGACGACGACCACCGACTGGTTGCGGTCCATGCCGGCGGTGAGCGCGTTGATCGTCGGCTCGTCCTCGAGCACGAACGCGCGCGGCACACCGATCCGCGCGGCGATCGCGAGCTCCTCGAGCAGGTTCTGCAGCCGCCGGTGCAGCGGGTCGGAGGCCGCATCGACCGCGACCGCGCCGAGCCGGCGCGCGACGATCGCGCCATCCTCGCGCAGCCGGGCGGTCTCGAGCCACGCGCCGCCCACGACGATCGCGAGCACGACGCCGATGTTGGTCGCGTGGAAGCCGCGCGGCGGCTCGGTGGCCGCACCGAAGATCAGGTGCCACAGCAGCGTCGCCGCAGCGTCGACCGCGACGACCACCGCGACGCTCGCGAGCGCGTGCAGCCACGTCAGCCGGCGGCCGGCGCGCTCGGCCTGCGCCTGGTGGCGGGCGAAGTTCATCGCGCGCGCTCCGTCCCGCGCGCGGCGCCCATCGGGAGCCGGGCCGCCACTACGCCGTCACCGCCGCCGGTTCGCGCTCGGCGACGCCGCGCGTCGCGTGCAGCAGGCTCGCCCGCCGGAACGCGAACGCGACGGCCACGAGGTTGTCGGGGAAACGCTCGACCCCGTCGTTGTAGTCGGTGACCGCGTTGTTGTAGACCTGCCGCGCGAAACCGATCCGGTTCTCGGTCGACACCAGCTCCTCGGTCAGCCGCTCGAGCGTGCCGTCGGCCTTCAGGTCCGGGTGCGACTCGACGACCGCCAACAGCCGACCGACCGCGCCCGAGAGTACGAGCTCGGCCGCATCGAGGCGGTCGACCGCGTGCGCGTCCGGCCAGCGCGCGACGGCGGACGCACGCGCCGCGGCCGCGCCCTGCCGCGCGGCGACGACCGACTCGAGCGTCATGCGCTCGTGCTTCAGGTAGGCCCGCGCGACCTCGACGAGTCCGGGCACGAGGTCGTGCCGGCGCTTGAGCTGAACGTCGATCTGCGCGAAGGCGTTGCGCAACGCGTTGCGCAGGCCGACCAGGCGGTTGTAGGCGAGCGCGGTCCACACGAGGGGCAGGGCAAGGAGCAGCAGGAAGGACAGCAGACCGGCGGACATCGGGGCTCCCGACGCGCAGCGGCGCGCATCGGAGGCCAAGCGTAGCGAGTTCGCGCGGGGCCGCCCGTCCCGACCGATTGACGGTCGGACCGGGCGGAAGCGAGGCGCCGCCGGCGCGCGTGCGGGCTCAGCGCGCGTTGATGCGCGCGAGCTCCTCGTCGCTGATGTACTCGAACAGCGTCACCACGCGGCGCACGCCCGGCACGCGGCTCGCGACGCTCGCGTAGCCCGGACCCTCGCGCTCGGTGACGAGGCCCATCAGGTAGACGACGCCGTTCTCGGTCACCACCTTCACCGCGTTGGAGTTCAGCACCTTCTCGTTGAGGATGCCCGCCCTCACGCGCGTGGTGATCGCGGTGTCGTTCGCGGTCGTGGAGAAGGTCACGCGGTTCGCGAGCTCGAGCTCGTTGTGGACCTCACGCACGCCGGGCACCTGGCGCATCGCGCGCTCGGCGTCGGTCTTCGCGGTCTCGTCGGGCACCTGGCCGGTCAGCAGCACCCGGCGGTTGTAGCTGGTGACCGCGACGCCCTTGGCACCCTTGATCGCGTCGCTCATGCGGCTCGCACCGCGCAGCTCGATCTCGGTGTCCTCGGTCTGGACGCCGACGGTGCGGCGATCGAGCGCCGCCATCGCGCCGAGGCCGATGCCGCCGACGACGAGCGGTGCGCAGCCGGTGGCGAGCAGCGTGGAGGCGAGCAGCGCGAACGCGACGGCGCGTCTCGGATGGGGGACCATGCGTTCTCCTGGCGGACGGGGCGCGGCCTCGCGGAGCGGACCGTGCCGATGGGTCGCGATGATAGCAGCGCGCGCCGCACGGCCTCCTACGCGCCGTCGAAGGCCGCGCGGATCCAGTGCGGCTCGCCGGCCTCGAACGCGACCACGTCGAAGCGGCACGGCGGCCACGCGCGCTGGCCGAAGCGGCGCAGCAGGTAGAGCTGCGCGGCGATCGCGACGCGCCGCTGCTTGCGCGCGTCGACGCTCGCGGCCGCGCCGCCGAAGCGCGCGTCGCGCCGCGCGCGGACCTCGACGAACACCCAGTGCGCGCCGTCGCGCATCACCAGGTCGATCTCGCCGCCCTTGAAGCGCACGTTGCGCTCGACCGCGACGAGCCCGTGACCCGCGAGCCAGGCCTCCGCGCGCGCCTCGGCGTCGAAGCCTTCGCGCTGGCGCGGCGCGACCACCGGTGCGCGCCGCTCAGGGGGCGGCGGACGCCACCGGCATGCCGTTGCGGTACTCGGCGGGCAGCGCGAGCCGCTCGACGCGCGGCCCGGCCGCGCGTTCGTAGCGCAGCTTGCCGGTGACGCCGTCGAGCTCGAACGCGGTGTCGCCGGCGAGCAGCAGGCGCCCGACGCGGAACGCGTCGATGCCGAGCGCGTAGAGCCGCTGCATCTCCACGTTGAAGCCCGCCGGGACCTTCGCATAGGCCATCACCGCGGGGCTGTCCGGCTCGAGCAGCCACGGCATCTCGAGCACGCGCATGCCGTCCAGCTCGGGCAGCCTCAGCTGCGCGGTGTTGCCGATGCTCGCGAGCGAGGTGCTCCAGACCGCGGTGTCGCTGCCGAGCGTGCCGCGCAGCACGCGCGCCTGCTCGGCGCCCATCGCGAGGAACACGACGTCGGGGGCAGGCGTGCCGAGGCGCGCACGCAGGTCGCGCGACGGACGCGGCCCCTGGAACTCGACGATCTCGCGCATCTCGCCGCCGAGCGCAAGCCAGGCGTCGCGGAACGACTGCGCGCCGCGGCGCGCGAGCGGCGACGCGACGGTGACCGCGCCCGCGCGCGGACGGCGCGTGCCGGCGCGCGGCAACGCCTGCGCGAACGCGAGGCCCGCGACCTGCCGCGCCTCGCTCTCGATCGGCAGCCCGAAGAACGTGAGCCGCGACGACACCGGCGCGTTGCCATCGGGCACGTTGAGCGCGAGCGTGGGCACGCCGAGCGGGCCGAGGTCGACGAGCGCGTTCGCGCCGTTGCGGGTCACCGGGCCGAGCACCAGTGCGACGTTGCGCTCGGCGAGCTCGGCGAAGGTGCTGGCGAGCTCGTCGGCCTGGTCGTCGAGCTCGATCGCCTCGACGACGACGCCCGCGCCGTCGCGCCCGTGCGCGGCCTTGACGCCCGCGAGCAGCGACTGCGCCGCGCGCGCGAACGGGCCGTCCTGGCGGGGCAGCAGCAGCGCGATCGTCTGCGGACCCTGGCCGAAGCGCGTGCGCGGCCTCGGTGAACCGGGCTCGGCCGGCGGCGCCTCGTTTGCCCTGCCCTGCGCCGACGCCCACAATGGCGCCGCGAGCCCACCGATCACCCCTGACAGCACGACGGCGCGACGAGACGGCATGACCGATCCAGACTCCGGGCAGGCCCCCGATGCGGGCGCACTGTCCGCCGGATTATACGTAGTGGCCACGCCGATCGGCCGGCTCTCGGACCTCGGTCTTAGGGCGTGCGACACGTTGAAGCATGTCGACGTCGTCGCCGCCGAGGACACGCGCGTCACGCGCGTGCTGCTCGACCACGTCGGCGCCCGACCGACGCTCGTGCCGAGCCACGAGCACAACGAGGCGCGCAGCGCGCAGTCGATCGTCGAGCGGCTGCGCGCGGGCCAGCGCGTCGCGCTGGTCAGCGACGCGGGCACGCCGGGCATCAGCGACCCGGGTGCACGCGTCGTCGCCGCGGTCCACGAGGCGGGCTTGCCGGTGATCCCGGTGCCCGGCCCGTCGGCGGTGACGACGCTGCTGTCGGCCGCGGGCTTCGCCGAGCCGCGGTTTCGCTTCGAGGGGTTCCTGCCCGCGCGGCCGAAGGCGCGCCGCGAGCGGCTCGCGGTGCTCGCGCGCAGCGACGCGGTGGTCGTGCTCTACGAGTCGCCGCACCGCATCGTCGAGACCGTCGAGGACCTCGCGGCGGCGCTCGAGCCGGAGCGCACGGTCGTCGTCGGCCGGGAGCTCACCAAGCGCTTCGAGCAGGTCCACCGCAGCACCGCGGGCGCGCTGCCCGCGTGGCTCGCCGAGGACGCGGACCGGCGGCGCGGCGAGTTCGTGATCGCCTTCGACGCGGCGCCGCCCGAGGTGTCGGCCATCGAGGCAGCCGACGCCTGGCTCGGGGCGCTGTGCGCCGAGCTGCCGGTGCGGCAGGCCGCACGGATCGCGGCGCGCGCGACCGGCCTGCGCGCGAACGACCTGTACCGGCGCGCGCTCGCGCTGCGCGGCGAGCGTGACGAAGAGCGGGACGACGAGGCGGCGGGCGAGTCCGGCGACCCCGTGCCTCGCGACGCGTAGCGCCGCCGGCGCGCTCAGCGCGCGACCGGGATCGGCCTGGCGCCGCCGGCCGCGGCGATCCGCTCGGCGACCGCGACCGCGTCGTCGCGGCGGTTCCACGGCCCGACCTGCACGCGCCAGATCTCGCCGGCCTGCACCAGCTCCGCCGGCACCAGCAGCCAGGGCAGCTCGCGCTGCAGCCGCGCGCGCGCCTGCTCGGCGTTGTCGCGCGACGCGAACGCGCCGAACTGCAGCCACACGCCCGGCCCCGCGACGTCGGCGGGCGACGCCGACGGCAGCGTGGGATCGACGCGCGCGAGCGGCGCGGCGGTGACGACGACCGGCCCCGCCGGCCGGTCGTCGATCGTCGTCTCGACCGACAGCCGCTCGGCCGCGGCCTCGGCGAGCATCGGCAGCGGCGCGCTCGCGCTGGCCGCAGGACGATCGTCCGGACCCGCGACGTCGGAGCGCACCGCGGTCTGCAGCGGGCGCAGCGGCGCGCCGGGCGCCGAGACCAGCTCGAGCTCGACCTCGGCGCTGCCGGTCTCGACGTAGCCGAGCTTCCAGGCGGCGGTGTAGCTGAGATCGATCACGCGCCGGTTCAGGAACGGACCGCGGTCGTTGACGCGCACGACGACGCTGCGGCCGTTGCGCACGTGGGTCACCCGCACGTAGCTCGGGATCGGCAGCGTCGGGTGCGCCGCGGTCATGCCGTACATGTCGTAGCGCTCGCCGCTCGAGGTCGGCCGGCCGTGGAACTTGCGGCCGTACCACGACGCGTGGCCGCGCTCGCGGTGCTCGCGCAGGTCCGGGCGCGGCACGTAGCCGCGGCCGAACACCGTGTAGGGCCGGTTCGCGGCCGGGTGCAGCGGCTCCGCACGCGGGATCGCATCCGGAATCGCCGCGAGGTTCGCCGGCGGGTTGTCGCCCGGCCCGTCGTCGAGGTAGCACGCGCCGCAGCGCGGCGCCGGCCGCGCCGGCGCGCGCGCCGACGGACGCGGCGCGGGAGCGGGCTTCGCGCCCGGCGCGGACGGCGTCGCGGGCGCGTCGACGACCGGCGGCGGCGCACTCGGCGCACTCGGCGCACTCGGCGCACTCGGCGCACTCGGCGCACTCGGCGCGGGCGTCTCGAGCGGCACGCTCGAGCAGCCGGCCGCGAGCGCGATCGCCGCAAACGAGGCCGTGCCCGCCGCGCGCCGCGCCCAGCGCGCGCGGCCGATGGCCTCGGGCCCGCGCATCGCCGCGCTCACCCGAGCCTCGCGTCGATCGCGTCGCGCAGCCGCGCGAGGTAGCGCAGCCCCTCGATCGCGCGCGGTCCGTACCACGAGGTCATCTCGCCGTCGATCGTCGCGCAGCGCGACGCGGGCAGCCCGTGCTCGCGCGCGAACGCCGCGGCGTCGCGCTCGCGGAAGCGATAGGGCTCGCTGGAGAACAGCACGAGGTCGAGGTCGCGGGCCGGCATCGCGGCCCAGTCGACCTCCGGATAGCGCCGCGTCGCGCCCGGCGGCACGCGGACCCGCAGTCCGACCTGCGCGAGCATGTCGGCGACGAAGGTGTCGGGCGAGACCGTCATCCAGGGGTCCTTCCAGATCAGGTACGCCACGTCGAGCGCGCGACATTGTCGCGTCCGGGTCGCGGCGTGCGCCGCGCGCCATTCGTCCGACAGACGGGCGGACTGCGGCACGCGATCGAAGGTGCGGCCGAACTGCTCGAAGAGGTCGAGCGCGTCGGCCGCCGTGCGCGGATGCGTGACGACGATCTCGGGCACGTGCGCGGCGAGCCGCTCGACCGTCGGCTTCTCGTTCTCGTCGACGTTGACGACGAGGTGCGTCGGCGCGAGCGCGATCACGCGCTCGACGTCGACGGTCTTGGTGCCGCCGACCTTCGGCACCGCGCGCACCGCGTCCTTCGGATGGATGCAGAACCCGGTGCGGCCGACGACGTGCTCGCCGAGCCCGAGCGCGAAGAGCAACTCGGTCAGGCTCGGGACGAGGCTGACGATGCGCGGCGGGCTCATTCCTGCGGCGGGCGCGGCTTGTGGGGCGCGCGCGCGAAGGCCGCGTCGAACAGCCCATCGGGCAGCAGGCGCAACGCCCGCGCGACCCAGCCCATCTGCCACGGGATCACCGCGAACGAGCGGCCCCGCGCGATCGCGTCGGCCGCGCGCGCCGCGAACGCGTCGGCATCCATCAGGAAGGGCATCGGATAGCGGTTGCGTGCGGTCATCGGCGTGCGGATGTAGCCGGGCGCGATCGTGACGACCTTGAGTCCGGTCGTGCGCAGCTCGAGGCGCAGGCTCTCGAGGTAGGCGATCGTCGCGGCCTTCGACGCGCAGTAGCCGCCGAGCGAGGGCATGCCGCGGATGCCGGCGACGCTCGCGATGCCGGCGAGCGTGCCGGAGCCGCGCGCGCGCATCGGCCCGACGAAGGGCGCGAAGGTGTCGAACACGCCGACCACGTTGGTACGCAGGATCCGCTCGAACGACGCGTCGTCGCCGGGCGTGCCGGTGAGCGTCGGGCCGTTGATGCCGGCGTTCGCGACGACGACGTCGGGGGCACCGAAGCGCGCGACGAAGTCGGCGGCGGCCGCGTGCATCGCGGCACGGTCGGTCACGTCGACCTCGTACGGCACGCCGACGCCCTCGGGCATCCGCGCCGCGAGCGCGTCGAGCGCGTCGCGCCGCCGTGCGGCGAGGCCGATCCGCGCGCCCGGGTGGCGCCGCGCGTACTCGAGCGCGATCGCCTCGCCGAGCCCGCTCGAGGCGCCGGTGACGAAGACCTTCAACGCGCCCCCGGCCGCGGGCCCGCCGACGCGTCGAGGCGGGGCACGTGCCGCGCCGCCGTCAGGCGCCCTTGCGCACCCGGTCGACGAGCTGCTCGACCATCTTCAGCGCGCCCGCGTTCGAGCCGACCATCGACGGCGCGGTCACGAACTTGCCTGCGACGCCGAACATCGGCACGCCGTCGATCTTGTAGGCCGCGGTGAGCTGGGTCGCGCGCTGCATCCGGGTGCGCACGCCGAACGAGTTGTAGGTGTCGAGGAACTGCTTGCGCTCGACGCCGTGCTTCGAGACCAGGTCGGCCATCGCCTCGGGCGTGTCGAGCTTGCTGCGGTCGACGTGGATCGCCGAGAACACGCGGTCGTTCAGCGCCTCGGCCCGGTTCATCGTCTCGAGCGTGAAGTAGAGCTGCTGGTGCGCCTGCACCTGCCACGGCACGTGGACCTTGCGGAACGCGACGTCGGGCGGCAGCGTCTTCAGCCACGCCTTGAGCGCCGGCTCGAGCGCGTTGCAGTGCGGGCAGCCGTACCAGAAGAACTCGACGACCTCGACCTTGCCGGCCGGCGCGTCGGTGGGCGCCTGCGGCTTGATCGACCTGAACTCGAAGCCCTCGCCGCTGCCACCCTGGGCGTGCGCGCGCAGCGCGACGCCTCCGAGCAGCGTCGCGGCGACGAAATCGCGTCGGTTGAATCGTTTCATCGTGTCCTCATCGGCTGCGCACCACCGACGCCTCGATGCCGTTCTCGGCGAGGCGGCTGCGCGCGCGGTTCATGTCCTCGATCTGCCCGTACGGCCCCACCCGAACGCGATAGAACGTCGTGCCGTTGACCTCGGCGGTCACGATCCGAGCCTCGAAGCCGATCAGCGCGAGCTTGACCTTCATGCTCTCCGCGTCCTCCTGCCCCTTGAACGCGCCGGCCTGCAGCAGGTACGACGACCTGTCGGCCGGCGCCTCGGGCACCGGCGCCGACGGTGGCGCGGCGGCGACCGGCGGCGGGGCACCCGGCGCCGGCGGCGGGGCGGGCGTCGTCGGCGCGGCGGGCGTCGTCGACGCGGCGGATGGCGCGCCCGGGGCGGGCGTCGCCGCAGGGGGGTCGACCGGCGGCGGCCGTCCTTTCTGCATCGAGCGGTTCGGGTCGGGCACCTCGCCCTTGGCGGCCGCGTCGGCGGCCGGCGACTGCGCGGCCTGGCGCCGGCCCTTGTCGACGAACGGCACCGACGACTTGGTCATGTAGAGCGCGGCCGCGACCGCGATCGCCAGGCCCGCGAGCAGGCCCAGGAGGATGCCGAGCAGCGTGCCGCCGCCGCTGCGGGACCGCCGCTTCTTCCGCTTGCCCGAGCTCATCGTGTCGTCGCGCGCCTCACATGCGTTCCGGGGCCGACACGCCGATCAGCGCGAGGCCGTTGCGCAGCACCTGCCTTGTCGCGAGCAGCAGCGCGAGTCGTGCCGCGCGCAGCCGCGCCTCGTCGACCAGGAACCGCTCGGCGTTATAGTAACCGTGGAACTCTGCGGCCAAGTCCTTGAGCCAGAACGCCAGCGCGTGCGGCGCCAGCTCGTCGGCGGCTGCCTGCACCACATCCGGGAACTCGGCCAGCCGCGCCATCAGCGCGAACTCGCGCGCGCCCTCGAGCGGCGACAGGTCGGCGCGCTCGAGCGCGGCCACGTCCGCCCCCGGCTCGGCCGCGGCCCACTGCGCGAGCACCGAGCAGATCCGCGCGTGCGCGTACTGCACGTAGTACACCGGGTTCTCGTCGCTGCGCGCGAGCGCCAGGTCGACGTCGAAGACGAACTCCGCGTCGGCCTTGCGCGAGATCAGGAAGAAGCGCACCGCGTCGCGGCCGCGCCGAAGCGCATCCTCGCGGTCCAGGCCCTCCGGCGTCCCGGCAGTGCCGGGACCGCCGTCCGCGCCGATCCCGCCCGACCACTCGATCAGGTCGCGCAGCGTCACGTAGCTGCCGGCGCGCTTGGAGATCTTCACCTCCTCGCCGCCGCGCATCACCGTGACCATCTTGTGCAGCACGTAGTCGGGCCAGGCCTTCGGGATGCCGATGTCGAGCGCCTGCAGCCCGGCACGCACGCGGGCGATCGTGCCGTGGTGGTCCGAGCCCTGCACGTTGATCGCCTTCGCGAAGCCGCGGTGCCACTTGGTCACGTGGTAGGCGACGTCCGGCACGAAGTAGGTGAACGTGCCGTCGGACTTGCGCATCACGCGGTCCTTGTCGTCGCCGTACTCGGTCGAGCGCAGCCACAGCGCGCCGTCGAGCTCGTAGGTGCGGCCGGCCGCGACCAGTCCGTCGACCGCGGCCTTCACCTTGCCCTCGACGTACAGCGAGGACTCGAGGTAGTAGACGTCGAAGCGCACGCCGAAGGCCTGCAGGTCGAGGTCCTGCTCGCGGCGCAGCGCGGCGACCGCGAAGCCGCGGATCGCGTCGAGGTCCTCGGGGTCGCGCGCGCCGGTGACCGGCTCGACGCGCAGCGCCGACACCGTCTCGCCGGCCATGTAGGCGCGCGCGATGTCGGCGATGTACTCGCCGCGGTAGCCGTCCTTCGGGAAGCGCTCGTCGTCGGGCGGGATGCCGCGCGCGCGCGCCTGCACAGACAGCGCGAGGTTGGCGATCTGCGCGCCCGCGTCGTTGTAGTAGAACTCGCGCTGCACCTGCCAGCCGCAGGCCTCGAGCAGCGACGCGATCGCGTCGCCGAGCGCGCCCTGCCGGCCGTGGCCGACGTGCAGCGGGCCGGTCGGGTTCGCCGACACGAACTCGACGACGACCTTGCGCCCGGCGCCGTCCTCGTGGCGTCCGAAGCGATCGCGTGCGTCGAACACCCGGCGCACGACCTCGCGCTTGGCGGCGGGCGCGACCCTCAGGTTCACGAAGCCGGGCCCGGCGATCTCGGCCGACTCGACGAGCGCGCCCGCGTCGGACGCACGGACCGCGTCGACCAGCGCCTGCGCGACCTCGCGCGGGTTGCGCTTGAGCGGCTTGGCGACCTGCAGCGCGAGATTGCACGCGAGGTCGCCGTGGCCGGCCTGCTTCGGGCGCTCGAGCACGGCGCGGGCGCGACCGACGGCCTCGATCGCGGCGGCGTCGCCGGACTCGCGCGCGAGCGCCGCCGCGGCGGCCTCGAAGGCCTCGGCGAGGCGGCGTTTCTGTTCGGTTAACATGGGGCGGCATTCTACTTGGCAGCCTGTCCCCACCCGTTGCCGCCCGTCGGCACGCTGCGTCGCCGCGGAGACCCCGATGCTCGAACTCGACCACCTCGTCGTCGCCTGCCTCGACCTCGACGCCGGCGAGGCCTGGCTGCGCGAGCGGCTCGGCGTGCCGCTCTCACCAGGCGGGCAGCATCCGGGCTGGGGCACGCACAACCGGCTGCTGCGGTTGGGCGGCGGCGTCTACCTCGAGCTGATCGCGCCCGACCCGTCGCAGCCCGACCCGAAGGCGCCGCGTCCGTTCATGCTCGACGACGAGGCGTTGCGCGGGCGGCTGCGTCGCCGCCCGCACCTCGTCCACTGGCTGGTGCGTGCCGACGACCTCGACCGCGAGCTGCGCGGCCTCGGCTATCTGCCGGGCACGGTGACGCCGATGACGCGCGGCGCGCTGCGCTGGCGGATCACCGTGCCGACCGGCGGCCGTCCGGCCGGCGACGGCCTGCTGCCGAGCGTGATCCAGTGGGACGTGCCGATGACCGAGCACCCGACCGCGCGGCTGCCCGACGCCGGCGTGCGGCTCGCCGGCCTCGCGGTGCGCGGCCCGCGCGCGATCGTCGAGCGGCGCCCCAAGGTGACCGCGCCGGTGCCCCTGGAGTGGGTCGAATCGCGCGACGACGCGGGCCTGTCGGCGACGCTCGAGACACCCGCGGGGCGCGCGACGCTCGACTGAGCGGCGCGGCCGCGCCCGGTTTCGGCGCAGCCGCGCTCGGCCGTGCGCGCCCCGGCCCTTCAGCGCCCCTCGGCCGCGGCCATCGCCGCGAGCGGCGGCACGAGCACCGTCCGCACGGCCGGCTCGACCGGCGCGATCGCGCCGGCGAGCTTCACGCTGCCGGTCAGCGCCCAGGCGACGCCGAACGCGACGCCGAAGTGCATCGTGCCGTAGCTGGCGATCTTCATCACGGGCTCCTTCGCGGTGTGTCCTCGATGCGCACATCGTCGCAGCGGCCGCGCCGGCGCGCCGACGGGAATGATCGGTTCGACCGATTGACTTCTTCGATCACCACGGAACGATCCATCACGACGCCACTTGACGATCGTAAACCTGTTCACCATCATCGCACCGTCGTTAACCGGTTCACCAATTCGTCCAGGAGCCCGCCGTGCAGACCTCGCCCGCCGACCCCGTCTCGTCCACCCCGTCCGACGCGTCCACCCCGGGCGCCCCTCGCGCCCCTGCCCGCCGCGGCTTCGTCCGCGTGCTCGGCTCGACCGCGGTGATCGTCGCCGCCGCGCCGCTGCTGCCCGGCTGCGCCGCCGTGCCCGACGCGGCGATCGACCCCTGGCGCAGCGCCGGCCGCGACCCCGATCCGCGCCGCCGCCTCGTGTCGTGGGCGATCCTCGCGCCGAACCCCCACAACCTGCAGCCCTGGCTGATCGAGCTGCCCGCAGACGGCAGCATCGTGCTGCGCCACGACCCGACGCGCACCCTGCCGATGACCGATCCGCCGCAGCGCCAGCTCGCGATCGGCCACGGCGCGTTCCTCGAGCTGCTGACGATGGCCGCGGCAGCCGAGGGCCTGCGTGCGACGGTCGAGCCGTTCCCCGCCGGAGAGCCCGGCCCCGACGCGCTCGACGCGCGGCCGATCGCCCGCGTGCGGCTCGCCGCCGGCGCCGGTCCCGGCAGTACCGCGTCGCCCGACCCGCTCTTCGCGCAGGTCGGCGCACGCACGACCTGGAAGACGCCCTTCGCGGCGACGCCGGTCGCCCCCGACGCGCTCGCCGCGCTGCTCGCCACGGCGACGCGCCCCGGCGTCGCCGCCACCGGCACGCAGGACCCTGCGACGGTCGCGAAGCTGAACGACGTGATGGTCCGCGCCTGGGAGATCGAGCAGCGCACGCCGCGCACCTGGAAGGAGAGCGTCGACCTGACCCGCGTCGGCGCGGCCGAGATCGCCAGGCACCGCGACGGCATCTCGCTCGGCGGCACGATGATGGAGGCGCTGCGCCTGGCCGGGCAGATGACCCCGGAGAAGGCGATGGACCCGTCGTCGATGTACTTCTCGAGCGGACTCAAGCGGGTGCGCGACTGGGTGCCGAACACCGGCACCTGGATCTGGCTGACGACGACCGCGCGCGGCCGCGCGGCGCAGCTCGAGGCGGGTCGCGCGTTCGTGCGGCTGCAGCTCGCCGCCGCCTCGCTCGGGCTGGTCACGCAGCCTCCGAGCCAGGTGCTGCAGGAGTTCCCGGAGATGCGCGCGCTGCAGCGCGAGTTCGAGGCGCTGGTCGGCCAGCGCGACGGCGACAAGGTGCAGATGCTGGTGCGCGTCGGCCACCCCACCGGTGCCGCGACGAAGAGCCCGCGCCGGCCGCTCGACGCGTTCGTGCGCGCGTGACGCGGGGCCTCGGCGCGGGGCGCGGCGCGACCTACAATCGCGTGGTGCCCCGCGCTCCCCGCCCCGCCCCCGCGCCGCCGCCCGTGCCGGTCGAGTTCCGCGTCCTCAACGAGATCGGCATCGTCGAGCAGCTCTCGCGCAACCGCTTCGAGCGCGTGCTGCCCGCGGGCCTGAGCGTCGCGCAGTTCTCGGTGCTGAACCACTTCGTGCGGCTGGGCGGCACGCCGAGCCTGGTCGCGCTCGCCCGCGCGTTCCAGGTCAGCAAGCCCGCGATGGGCAAGCTGGTGAGGAAGCTCGCCGAGCAGGGCCTCGTCGACGTGCGGGCCGACCCCGACGACGCGCGCGGCAAGCGCGTCTCGATCACCGACGCGGGCGTCGCGACGCACGGCGCCGCGATCGCCGCGCTCGAGCCCGAACTCGCGCGGCTGCGCGGCGCGCTCGGCGCCGCGTCGTTCGAGGCGCTGCTGCCGGGCCTGCAGCGGCTGCGGCAGTGGCTGGACACGCACCGTTGAACGCCGAGGAGCGCCGCATGAACGAGATGCCCGCCACGACCGACGCGCCGGTCGCCCGCGCGACCCGCCGGCTCGACGAGCTGCCCGGCCCGCCCGCCCTGCCGATCATCGGCAATGCCGCCGGCATCCGGCCGACCGAGCTGCACCGCACGCTCGAGGGCTGGGCCCGCGAGTACGGCCCGCTGTACCGCTTCAGGCTCGGCCGCGAGCCGGTGCTGGTCGTCGCCGACCATCGCCTGATCGCCGAGCTGCTGCGCGACCGCCCCGAGGGCCTCGCCCGCAGCCGCGCGGTCCGCACCGCGGTCGACGAGGCCGGGGTCGGCGGCGTGTTCAGCGCGGAGGGCGAGCGCTGGCGCCGGCAGCGCCGGCTGGTGATGCGCGCGATGACGCCCGAGGCGGTGCGCCACTTCTTCCCGACCATGCAGCGGATGACCGACAGGCTGATGCGGCGCTGGCAGCGGGCGGTCGACGCGGGCCGACCGATCCCGGTCGCCCGCGACCTGAAGGCGTGGGCGATGGACATGACCCTCGCACTGTCGATGGGGCAGGACATCGACGCGCTCGACCACGACGACGACCCGCTGCAGCGCGACGTCGAGTCGATGTTCCGCACGATCGGCCGCCGGATGGCGATGCCGATCCGCTACTGGAAGTGGTTCAAGCTGCCGGTCGACCGCGAGGCCGAGCGCACGATGGCGCGCATCGGCCAGCGGGTCGCGGGCTTCGTCGCGCAGACGCGCGCCCGGCTCGACGCCGAGCCGTCGCTGCGCCAGCGGCCGTCGAACCTGATGGAGGCGCTGGTCGCCGCGCGCGACGAGCCCGGTTCCGAATTCACCGACGAGGACGTGATCGGCAATGCGATCACGCTGGTGTTCGCCGGCGAGGACACGGCCGCGAACACGCTCGCCTGGCTGCTGCACCTGCTCGCGACGAACCCCGACGCGGCGGTCCGCGCGCGGCGCGAGGTCGACGCGATCGTCGGCCCGCATCCGCTGCCCGGTGCGTTCGACGCGCTCGACCGGCTCGAGTACGTGGAGGCCGCCGCGCTCGAATCGATGCGGCTGAAGCCGGTCGCGCCGCTGGCGGGCTTCGAGGTGCTGCGCGACCGCACGATCGGCGACGTCGCGGTGCCGAAGGGCACGCGGGTGTTCGGCGTGCTGCGCTGCGCCGCGCTCGACGACGCGCACTTCCCCGACGCCGCGCGCTTCGACCCCGGGCGCTGGCTGCGCGACTCGGATTCGACGCACGCGGCGCAGGACGCGCTCGATGCGCCGTCGCGCAAGGTGTTCCCGTTCGGCGCGGGCCCGCGGCTGTGCCCCGGGCGCTACCTCGCGATCGCCGAGATCCGGATGGCCGCCTCGATGGTGCTTCGCAATTTCGACCTCGCGTTCGACGACGACCCCGCGTCGATCCGCGAGGTCTTCGCGCTGACCATGGGCCCGGACAGGCTGCCGATCCGGCTGTCGCGACGCGCCGACTGAACGATCGATCACCGCACCGGGCGAACGAGGAGACCGCAGGCCGATGAGCACCCGACCCACCTGGCACTTCGACGGCCGCGTCGTCGTCGTCACCGGCGCCGCGCGCGGCCTCGGCGCGGAGATCGTCCGCGCGTTCGCGCGCGCCGGCGCGCGCGTGGCCGCGCTCGACCGCGACGCCGACGCGCTCGCACGCGCGGCGGCCGAGTCGCCCGAGGCGGCGGCCGCGCTGCGGCTCGCCGTCGACGTCACCGACCACGACGCGGTGGACCGCGCGCTCGACCGGGTCGTCGAGGCGCTGGGCGCACTCCACGTGCTCGTCGCGAACGCCGGCATCGGCATCCGCGGTCCCGCGCTCGACGTGCCGCCGGCGGACTTCGAGCGGGTCGTCGACGTGAACCTGAACGGCCTGTTCTTCTGCGACCGGCTCGCCGCGCGCCGGATGCAGGCGGGCGGCGCGATCGTCAACCTCGCCTCGGTGATGGGCCTGTCCGGCGGCATCTTCCCGAACGCGGCGTACCAGGCGAGCAAGGGCGCGGTGGTCAACCTGACGCGCGCGCTCGCGCTCGAGTGGGCGTCGCGCGGGCTGCGGGTCAACGCGGTCGCGCCGAACTACGTCGACACGCCGCTGACCGAGGCGATCTTCTCCGATCCCGCCAAGCTCGCGCAGGTGCTGGCCCACACGCCGATGGGGCGGCTGCCATCGCCCGACGACGTCGCGCAGGCGGTGCTGTTCCTCGCGAGCGATGCAGCCGCGTCGATCACCGGCCACGTGCTCGCGGTCGACGGCGGCTACCTCGCGCGGTGAGGCTGGGGGTGAGGCCGGGGTTTCGGCGAGCACCGCTCGCCGCCGGCCGAACGGGGTCCGGCATGCCTGCCGGACCCCTCCCGCGCCCCGAACGTGAATCCGGCGAGAGCCGGCCGTCCCGAATCCCGCGAGCCCCGCCCACCGCACGGAAACCGGCACACCCCCGTCGCTGTCCGTTCGCCCCCCGGCGCTAGACTCCGGCGGACACGGACACCTCGACGACGAGGGAGGAGGGAGGGATGGACCACCGCATCACGCTGCGGGCGCTGTCGGCGCTCGCGTTCGCCGGCGCGCTCGCCGGCTGCGCCGGGACCGGCGGCCTGCAGGTCCGCGAGGTCGGCAGCTACCACGTCGGCGGCCGCGCCGTCACGCTGTCCGGCCTGCCGATCCGCGAGCTGTCGTTCACGCCCGGCGCGCCGCCGCTGAAGATCGACCCGAACGGCGACTTCGAGGTCGAGCAGATGTACGTGCGCTACACCCGCCTCGCCTCGCCTCGCGCGAGGTACCCGATGCTGATGTGGCACGGCGGCGGCCTCACCGGCGTGACCTGGGAGACCAAGCCCGACGGCGGCGCCGGCTGGGAGCAGTTCTTCCTCACGAAGGGCCACGACGTCTACGTCAGCGACGCGGTCGAGCGCGGCCGCGCGTCGTGGGCGCGCTACCCGGAGATCTTCAAGGGCGAGCCGTTCTTCCGCACGAAGAAGGAGGGCTGGGAGCTGTTCCGCATCGGCGAGACCGGTTCCTACGTGACCGATCCCGCCGCGCGCAAGGCGATCCCCGGCACGCAGTTCCCGACCCAGGCCTTCGACCAGTTCATCAAGCAGGCGGTGCCGCGCTGGGGCACGACCGATGCGGCGATCCAGGCCGCCTACGACGCCTACGTGCAGAAGGCCTGCCCGTGCGTGATCGTGGTCCACAGCCAGGGCGGCAACTTCGCGTTCGCGTCCGCACTGAAGGCGCCCGACAAGATCAAGGCGATCGTCGCGGTCGAGACCTCGGGCTCGCCCGACCCCGACAAGACCGACTACGCGCGGCTCAAGGGCATCCCGATGCTCTGGGTCTGGGGCGACCACCTTGAGCGGTTCCCCTTCTGGACGGGCATCGTCGACCGCCAGGAGCGCTTCCGCAGGGGCCTGCTCGCCGCCGGCGGCACCGCCGACGTGCTGCGCCTGCCGGAGGTGGGCGTGCGCGGCAACTCGCACATGCTGATGATGGATCGCAACTCCGACGACATCGCGGCACGCATCCAGGCGTGGCTCGACAAGCAGGGGCTGATGCGCTGAACGACCGGGGCGGCGCGCGCGGCGCCGCCCCGGTCGCACGGTGCGCAGGCTCAGGCCGGGATGCGCACCGGCAACGACGTGTAGCCGCGCACGAAGCTCGACTTCACGCGCGTCGGCTCGCCGAGCACCTCGATCGACGGGAAGCGGGCGAGGATCTCCTGCCACAGGATCTTCAGCTGCAGCTCGGCGAGCCGGTTGCCCACGCAGCGGTGGATGCCGAAGCCGAACGACAGGTGCTGGCGCGGCCGCGCGCGGTCGATGACGAAGCGCTCCGGGTCCTCGATCGCCGACGCGTCGCGGTTGCCCGACAGGTACCACATCACCACCTTCTCGCCCTCGCGGATCTTCTGGCCGGCAAGCTCGACGTCGCGGGTCGCGGTGCGGCGCATGTGCGCGAGCGGCGTCTGCCAGCGGATGATCTCCGACACCATCGAGTCGACCAGCGCCGGGTTCGCGCGCAGCTTCGCCCACTCGGCCGGGTGGCGCGACAGCGCGAGCAGCCCGCCGGTCATCGAGTTGCGGGTGGTGTCGTTGCCGCCGACGATCAGCAGCACCAGGTTGCCCATGTACTCGAGCGGCGGCATGTTCCGCGTCGCCTCGCCGTGCGCGAGCATCGACACCAGGTCGGTCCGCGGCGGCGCGTTGACCCGCTCGTTCCAGAGCTTCGTGAAGTACGCGAACATCTTGCCGAGCTCGGCGGTGCGCTCGTCCCAGGACTTGACGACGCGCTGGTCGACGTCGGGGTTCGCGGTCGCGCAGTCGGACCAGTGCGTCAGCAGCCGGCGATCCTCGATCGGGAAGTCGAACAGCGTCGCGAGCATCAGCGTGGTGAGCTCGATCGAGACCTTGTCGACCCAGTTGAACGGCTCGCCGCGCGGCAGGCTGTCGAGCACGCGGCAGGTGCGCTCGCGGATCAGCGTCTCCATGTTCGCGAGGTTCGCCGGCGCGACGATCGGGCTCACCGCGAGCCGCTGGACGTCGTGCTTCGGCGGGTCCATCGCGATGAACATCTGCAGCCGCTCGGTCATCGGGCGGTCGGCGATCACGATCCCGCCGCGGCTCCAGTCGGAGGAGAACGCCTGGTGGTTCGTGTCGACCGCCATGATCTCCTTGTAGGTGCTCACCGACCAGTACTCGCCGAACATCGGGCTCGTCGAGCGATGCACCGGCGCGTCGCGCCGCAGCCGCTCGAAGTAGTGGCCGACGGTGTCGTTCTCGAACAGCGCCGGGTTCGCAGGGTCGATCTGCTCGAGCGGCATCGAGAAGGCCCGCTCGCGGGCGGCCGCCTGCACGGGGTCGAGGTCCAGGGTCGCGGTGGTCATGGAGGTCTCCTCGTGGGGTCGGGTCGCTCAGTGCTGCCCGTCGGGCATCGTCACCGTCAGGCCGTCGAGCGCGTCGGTGATCGGGATCTGGCAGGCGAGCCGCGAGGTCCCGCGGCGCTCGGCGGTGAAGTTCAGCATCTCCTCCTCCTGCGCGGACGGCGGCGCGAGCTTCCCGCCCCACGCCGGCTCGACGAACACGTGGCAGGTCGCGCAGGCGCACATGCCGCCGCAGTCGGCGTCGATGCCGGGCACGTCGTGGTCGACGGCGGCGCGCATCAGCGACAGGCCGCTCTCGGCCTGCACCTCGTGGCGCGTGCCGTCGTGGGCGATGAAGGTGACCTTGGGCATGGCGGGGCTCCGTGTGTGCGTGGCTCGTGTCTCGTGCGGGCCGCTCGGGGCGGTGTGTCAGCGCTTCGCGTTCGCCGCGCGCATCGCCTCGATCTCGGCGCGCGACAGGCCGAGCACCTGGCCGATCGGCCCGGGCGCGTCGCGGTCCCACGCGTGGCGCGGCCCGACGGTGATGCCGCCGTCGACGACGACGTGCGTGCCGGTGACGAAGCCCGCGGCGTCCGACGACAGGTACAGGGCCGCCTCGGCGATGTCTTCCGGACGGCCGCTGCGGCCGACCGGGTTCGCGGCGCCGCTCTTCTGCGCGACGGTCTGGGCGAGCCGCTTCGCGTCGTCGTCGGACAGCCCGAGCGAGTGGCCGAAGATGCCGGTCGCGATGAAGCCGGGGCAGATCGCGTTGACGCGGATGCCGAGCGGCGCGAGCTCGGCCGCGGCGCAGCGGGTCCAGTGGATCACCGCGGCCTTCGCGCTCGAGTAGCACAGCGGGCCCCAGCCCGCCTGCAGCCCGGCGATCGACGCGGTGTTCAGGATCGAGCCGCCGCCGCGCCGCTTCAGGTGCGGCAGCGCGTAGGCGGCACCCGCCGCCACCGAGCGGACCAGCAGTGCGTGGGTCGTGTCCCAGGCCTCGGCGTCGAACGCCTCGACGCCGCCCGGCAGGCCGCCGGCGCCGGCGTTGCTGAACAGCACGTCGAGCCCGCCGAACGCGTCGGCGGCGAGGTCGATCGCGGCCTTCAGCTCGTCGAGCCGCGTGACGTCGCAGCGCGCGAAACGCACCGCGCCGTGGAAACGCGCCTCGAGCGCCCGGCCCGCGTCGTCGCGCAGGTCGGCGGCGACGACGCGCGCGCCCTCCTCGACGAAGCGCGCCACCGTCGCGAGGCCGATGCCGGACGCGGCGCCGGTGACGACGGCCACCTTGCCGTCGAGTCGGGGGGTCATTGCCATCGCAGCATCGCCTTCTCGAGTCGGGTCATGCCCTGCGTGACGACCATCCCCAGCATCGCCAGCAGCACCAGCAGCGCCATCACGCCGTTCATGTTGAACGTCGCCTGCAGGTAGGCGAGCTGCTGCCCGAGCCCGTGCTCGGCGGCGATCAGCTCGGCGCCCACGACACCGAGCATCGAGTAGATCAGCGCGAGGCGCAAGCCCGAGAAGATCACCGGCACCGCCGACGGCAGCGTCACCTTGAAGAACACCTGCCGCGGCGTGGCGCCGAGCGAGCGCGACAGCACGATCAGGTCCTGCGACACCCCGCGGATGCCGGCCACGGTGTTCGCCAGCACGATGAAGAACGACAGGCTGGTGCCGACCGCGATCTTCGAGCCGATGCCCAGCCCGAACCACAGCAGGAAGAGCGGCGCGAGCGCGAGCCGCGGCATCGCGTTGAGCACCGTCAGGTAGGGGTCCATCGCGTGCTCGACCTTCGGGAACATCACGAACACCAGCCCGAGCGCGAGCGCGAGCACGCTGCCCAGCAGGAACGAGACCACCGTGCCCAGGATGGTGTAGCCGAGCTCGAGCCAGAGCTTGCGCCCGGAGACGAAGCCGTCCCACAGGAACGCGACGATGCCGGTCGGCTGGCCGAAGAACGCGGCCGACAGCCACTCCTGGCGCATCGCCAGCTCCCAGGTGCCGAGGAACGCCGCGATGCCGACCGCGTGGGCGGCGACGGCGGAGGCGCGCGAGCCGCTCACGTGATCGCCTCGGCGGACGCGCCGAGCCCGCGCTCGAGCTCCTCCCACACGTGTGCGTAGAGCTCGAGGAAGTGCCGGTCCTTCTGCAGCGAGCGGACGTGGCGCGGCCGCTCCAGCGGGATCCTCACGTCAGCGACGATGCGCCCGGGCCGGGCGCTCATCACGACGACGCGGTCCGACAGCGCGACCGCCTCGGCCAGGTCGTGGGTGATGAAGACGACGGTGCGCCGGCGCGCGTTCCACAGCTCGAGCAGCAGGTCCTCGAGCTGCAGCTTGGTCTGCGCGTCGAGCGCGCCGAACGGCTCGTCCATCAGCAGCACCGGCGCGTCGAGGCAGAAGGTGCGCGCGAGCGCGCAGCGCTGCCGCATGCCGTGCGACAGCTGCTTCGGCCACTTGTCCTCGAAACCCTTCAGGCCGACGCGCGCGAGCAGCTCGCGGGCGCGGGCCTCGCGGGCGCACTCGTCGACGCCGCGCACCTCCATGCCGTAGCAGGCGTTGCCGAGCGCGGTGCGCCACGGCAGCAGGCAATCGCGCGCGAGCATGTACGCGACGTCCGGATTGCCGACCGCCGGCGCCTTGCCGAGCATCGTGATCCGCCCCTCGGCGAGCGGCACGAGGCCGGTCAGCAGGTTCAGGACCGTCGTCTTGCCGCAGCCGCTCGGGCCGACGATCGACACGAACTCGCCCTCGCCGATCGAGAGCGAGACGTCGTCGACCGCGACCACCTCGCCGAAGCGGACGGTGAGCCGCTCGATCGAGATCGCCGCATTCCCGGCCGACGACGCCGCCGCCGGCGTGACCGGCGCGACCGCGCTCACGGGGCGCGGTCCAGCACCAGGTCCGACACCGGCGCCGCCTTGTCGATCTGCTTGGTCTCGAGCAGCAGGTCCAGCCCCGCCTGGATCGCCTTGCGGTCGATCGAGGCCTTGTAGGTGCCGCTGTCGATCGCGATCCGCAGCGCGCGCTCGAGCACCTCGTCGCCCTTCGGCATGTCGAACTTGAAGAACTGCTGCGCGATCCGCGACACCTCCGGGAAGTTCGCCGGCACGTTGATGAACGCGTCGGCCTCCTTCACCGCGCGGATCACCGCGTCGATCACGTGCGGGTTCCGGTCGATGTACTCCTGCGTGAAGATCAGCCCGTTGCCGCCGCCGTTCAGCGCGAACTGCTCGGCCGGCTGCCGGTCGATCGCGGCGCGCCACGCCACCTTGCAGGTCTTAAGCACCTCGCACATCGCGCCCGCCGGCTCGAACATCAGCAGCGCGTCGACCTGCTTCGAGACCAGCGCGCCGTAGGCGGTGTTGGGCCCGCCGACCGCGACGAAGGTCAGCTGGTCGGGGTCGAGACCGGCCTTGGCGGCCATCCAGCGCCCGGTGACCTCGGTCGCCGCGCCGCGCGCGGTCACGCCGATCTTCTTGCCCTTCATGTCCTGCATGAAGGCCGGCCAGCCGCGGCCGACGTTCGGCGCGTCGACGTGGTTGCCGACGAGCAGCGCCGAGACGTTCGTCACCGCGCCGCCCACGACCATCTTCATCTTCGCGCCGCGCAGCACCGCGCCGTTCATCACGTCGGCCGGCCCGAACGACGCGTCGATGCTCTTGGCGAGCATCGCCTGCATGCCGAGCGGTGCCGCCGGGATCGACTGCAGCTCGCACTTGATGCCGGCCTTCTCGCAGTAGCCCTTGGCGATCGCGACCTTGACCAGCATGTTGCCGAGGCCGGGGTAGTCCTGGAACTTGACCGATTCGCCCTTGCCCTGCGCGGCGGCGGGCGCGGCGAGGGTCGAGCACACGAGGGCGACGGCGGCGGCCGTCGACGCGAGGACGCGATGCATGGTGTCTCCTGGGTCGGACTGGACGGGCGGCCGGGCCGCGCTCACTGCTCGAACACGACGACGCTGCGGGCGGTGCCGCCCTGCTTCATCGCCTCGAATCCCTCGTTGATCTCGTCGAGCCGGATGCGGCGCGAGACCATCTCCTTCAGCTTGAGCCGGCCCTGCATGTAGAACTCGATCAGCCGCGGCATGTCGGTACGGAACCGGTTCGAGCCCATCATCGAGCCCTGGATCTTCCGCTCGCGCAGGAAGTCGAAGCCGTGCAGCTCGATCTTCGTGCCGATCGGGATCATGCCGATGATCGTCGCGGTGCCGCCCGCGCGCAGGCAGCCGAACGCCTGCTCGGCGGTCTGCTTCAGGCCGATGCACTCGAAGGCGTGGTCGACGCCGCCCGAGGTCAGTTCCATGATCCGCTTGACCGCGTCCCCCTCGGACGCGTCGATCACGTCGGTCGCGCCGAACGCGCGCGCGAGGTCGAACTTGAACGGGTCGCGGTCGATCGCGACGATCCGCGCGGCGCCCGCGATCGCCGCGGCGTTGATCGTCGACAGGCCGATGCCGCCGGCGCCGAACACCGCGACCGTCTGGCCGGGCTCCACCTTCGCGGTGCGCGCGACCGCCCCGTAGCCGGTCATCACGCCGCAGCCGATCAGCGCGGCGAGGTCGAGCGGCATGTCGGGCCGCACCTTCACCAGCGCGTGCTCGTGCACCACCATCTGCTCGGCGAACGAGGACAGGTTCAGGAACTGGTTCATGTGCCCGCCCTGCCAGCGCAGCCGCTTCGCGACGCCGGGCGGCATCTTGACCTCCGGGTCCTGGCAGATCGAGGGACGGCCCGACAGGCAGAACTCGCAGTGCCCGCAGAACACCGACAGGCACGAGATCACGTGGTCGCCGGGCTTGAGGTAGGTGACGTCCTCGCCGACCGCCTCGACGACGCCGGCCGACTCGTGGCCGAGCACCACCGGCACCGGCGTCGGGTACGAGCCCTCGATGAAGTGCAGGTCGCTGTGGCACAGCCCCGCCGCGGCGGTCCGGACCAGCACCTCGCGGCGCTTCGGCTTCTCGACGCTCACCTGCTCGATCGTCATCGGCTGGCGCGGCGCGTGCAGCACGGCGGCTTTCATCGGGTCTCCTCCAGTCGGGCGCGCGACCGGTCGGCCGCCTTGCGTCCCTTAATTCGGATGAATTAAATTCTCGAACAGCGCCGCTGTCAACGACCCGCCCCCGGATGCCCGCCGCCGCCCTCGCCCGACCCGCCGACGACACCTCGACCGCGAGCGTGCTGCTCGACGTCGCGGAGCGCCTGTTCGCCGAGCGCGGGATCGCCTCGGTGTCGCTGCGCCAGATCGTCCTGGAGGGCGGCCAGGGCAACCTGTCGGCGGCGCACTACCACTTCGGCTCGCGCGACGCGCTGATCCGCGCGCTGGTCGAGCGGCGCCTGCGCACGCTCGACGCGCTGCGGCACGCGCGCCTCGACCGGGTCGTCGCGGGCGGGCGCGACGGCGAGCTCGCGGCGGTCGTCGGCGCCGCGATCGAGCCGCTCGCCGAGGCGGTGGAGCGCACGCCATGGGGTGCGGACTATGCGCGCGTGCTCGCGCAGGCGCTCTTCGAGACGCGGATGAAGCTGCTCGACACGGTCGACCCCGAGGTGCTCTCCAGCGTGGCGCGCGCGCGTGCGATGGCGCGCCGGCTGCTGCCGCACCTGTCGGACGCGGCGTTCGCGGCGCGCGTGCGGATCGTGCACCACGAGTCCGCCTACACGGTCGCCCGCTGGATCGTCGAGCACGGCCGGGTCGACGCCGGCAACCGGCGCGCCTACCGCGCGACCATCCGCGAGACGGTCGCGTTCATGGCGGCCGGGCTGGCCGCACCGGCGGCCCGGGCGGCGTAGCATCGCGGGGCACGGGGCGTCCGACCCCGACCTGTCGACGTGCCGCGCCCGGGGCTGCACGCCGGCGCGCTCGTCGCGTGGTTGAGCGACGGCCGGGCCGGATGCGACGAGGGCCCGCTCGCGCGGGCCCTCCGGGGCGACGCCGGCGCGGCGAGCCGCGACGGCCGTCGGCGGACCCCGGTCAGTTCGGGCCGCACTCGGCCTTCAGCGCTGCACCCGACTTGCGAGCGGCGTCGCACTCGGCCTTCACCTCGGCGCGGGTCTTGGTCGACTTCACGTTCGGGTCTGCGCCCTGGCACTCGACGGCGGGCATCGTGCCGGCCTTGCGGGCCGCGTCGCACTCGGCCTTGACCTCGGCGCGGGTGCGCTGCGAGGTCTTGCTCGGGGCCGCGGGCTGAGCCTCGCTGGGGCCGCCTTTCGGCTGGGCGAACGCACCTTGGCCGGCGAGGAGGCCGAAGGCGATGGCGGGAACGAGGAAGAGGCTGCGTTTCATGGGGGACTCCCGGATTCGTGTGGTTGTGGGTTCGATCGATGCGCATCGGCATCGGTGCTCAAGATCGCGTCACCGCGTCGCGAACTCAAGGCGACACTCGATGCCGGTTGACCTGCATCAATTGCATCCGTAATTCGACTCCAAGCTTGAGCACGGTCGACTCTGGAGACCTTGTTTTCAAGCTATTTTCGAATCACATCGGCCGATCTCCATCCAATGCTCAAGCTTAGTCCCATGGAGTGACAGGACAACCTGACACATTGACGGCCGATCAATTCGACACTCACCACACGGAGCACGCCATGGCCCGCACGATCGACCCGACGAAGCGAACCACGCTCGGACTGCTGCTCGCAGGCGCGGTCGCGGGCTGTTCGACGACCGGCCCCCGCGCCCCCGTCGCGCAGCCCGACGAGGGCATCGACTACCGCCTCGCCGAGACGCCGCAGCCGACGCGCGCCGCGCCGGGCCGCATCGAGGTGGCCGAGCTGTTCTGGTACGGCTGCCCGCACTGCAACGCGATGGAGCCGGGGCTCGTCGCCTGGGCGCGCGGGCTGCCGGCCGACGTCGCCTTCCGCAAGGTCCACCTCGGGCTCGGGCCGCGCTGGGTGCCGCACCAGCGCCTGTTCTTCGCGCTCGAGCGCGTCGGACGGGACGCGTCGCTCGACGCGCGCGTCTTTCGCGCGATCCACGTCGACGCACGCGCGCTCGCGACCCGCGACGAGGCGGCCGAGGTCGTCGCCGCGGCCGGCGTCGACCGCGGGGCGTTCGTCGACGCGTGGGAGTCGGACGCGGTGCGCGCGGCGATGCGCGAGGCCGACGCGTACGCGGCAGCGCTCGGCGTGCAGGGCGTGCCGACCCTGGTCGTCGACGGCCGGCTCGTCACCTCGCCCGGCATGACCGGCAGCTACGACGCGACGCTGTCGGTCGTCGACGCACTGCTCGCGAAGGTCCGCGCGCGGACGGCGTGACGCGAACGGCGTCGTAGCCGCGCAGCGGGACTGGCGGGCGCGCGTCCGCGCGCGGCGCGTCGAGTGCCCCGGGACGCAGTCGGCCATGCGTGCCGGCGATCACTCCGATGAGCATCGCGCATCGCGACGCGCGCCGATTCGACGCGCATGCCGCGTGGCGGTAAGCTGCGCGGCGCCGGCCGCCCGGGCCGTGCCACGACACCGACATTCCACGACTTCGCGAGGATCCCCGATGAACCGTACCGCCGCCCTGATCACTGCCTGCGCGCTCGCGCTGCCCGCCGTCGCCCTCGCGCAGGGCGCCTCCGCCGTGGTCGCGGCAGGCACGACGGCGAGCGGCGAGCGGGTCGGGGTCGAGGCGGTCGAGATCCGGGCCCGCGTCGTCGAACTCGACACCGCGAACCGCATCGCCACGCTGCGCGGCCCGCGCGGCAACATCGTCACCGTGCACGTGCCCGCCGAGGCCAAGGGCTTCGACCGGATCCGCGCGGGCGACACGGTGATGCTCAAGTACGCGATGGCGCTCGTCTCGAAGATCGAGCCGGCGGCCAAGAGCGACG
>JBILTM010000025.1:0-34850 GCA_044371545.1 Burkholderiaceae bacterium | reverse complement strand
GCGTCGAACAGGTAGATGCCCATGCTCGCGAGCGCGGTGTCGGGGCGGCCCGGCAACGGCTCGGGGTTCGCCGGCTTCTCGGCGAACTCGAGGATCCGGTCGTGCTCGTCGACCTTCATCACGCCGAACGCGCTCGCGTCGGCGAGCGGCACCTCGAAGCAGCCGACGGTGCAGGGTGCGCCGTGCTCGACGTGCTCGGCGAGCATCGCCGAGTAGTCCATCTTGTAGATGTGGTCGGCCGCGAGCACCAGCAGGTAGTCGGGCCGGTGGTGCCGGATGATGTCGAGGTTCTGGAAGACCGCGTCGGCGGTGCCGCGGTACCACATCACCTCGTCGAGGCGCTGCTGCGCGGGCAGCAGGTCGACGAACTCGTTCATCTCCGACTTCAGGAAGCCCCAGCCGCGCTGGATGTGGCGCAGCAGGCTGTGCGACTTGTACTGCGTCATCACCGACATCCGCCGGATGCCGGAATTCAGGCAGTTGGACATCGCGAAGTCGACGATCCGGAACTTGCCGCCGAAGTAGACGGCCGGCTTGGCGCGGACGTCGGTCAGCTGCTGCAGGCGGCTGCCGCGCCCCCCTGCGAGCACCAGCGCCATCGCGCGCCGGGGCAGCTGGAGGCGGGCGAGCGAGCGTTCGGTCATGGAAGCTCCGGTGGGTGTCGCGAAGGAGGGGAGGCGCCGAGTGTACGGAAATCCGCGCGCCCGGGCGTGGCCCGGCGCGGGGAGACGGACGGTGCCGACGGACCGGCGGCGAGACGCCGACCGCGGCGGGCTCAGCCCCGCCGCGCGAACCGCGCCGCCACCGCCCGCGCGTCGATCGCGTGCAGCGTGCCGCGCGGCTTCACCGTCGACAGGCTCCGCGCGGCGAAGAGCGCGTTCACGATCGCCTCCTCGGTCGCCTCGATCGCCGCGGTGAACATCGCGTCGAGCTGCAAGGCGTCGAGCTCGCGCGTCGCGTGCACCGGCGGACGGGGCGCCGAGAGCCCGAGCGCGGGCCGGGGATCGGCGAGCGACATCGCGAGCACCAGGTCGCCCGAGCCGTTGCCGCCGATGCCGCCCAGCCGCCCGATGCCGAGCGCGCCGCGCTGCGCGAGCCGCCGCAGCTGCAGCCCCGACAGCGGCGCGTCGGTCGCGAGCACGACGATGATCGAGCCGGTCTCCGACGGCACCGTGCCGGCGAACGGGTCGGGCGCCTCGAGCAGCGGGCCGATGCGCTCGCCGAGGATCGTCAGCTGGTCGCGCTCGCCGAAGTTGGACTGCACCCACGCACCGAGCACGTGCGGCCCGATGCGGCGCGACGCGGTGCCGCTGCCGCCCTTCAGGCCGAAGCTCTGCATGCCCGCGCCGCCGCCGACGTTGCCCTCGGGCACCGGGGCGGGCTCGCGCCCCTCGGCGACGGCGCGCGCGTCGGCCGCGTGCGCGGCGAGCGCCGCGTCGATCGCGGCGAGCCCGTGCTCGGGCCGCACGTGCAGCCCGACGATGTCGTTGGTGAAGCCGTCGTAGGTCTCGGCGACCACCGGCATCGCCCAGCCGTGGTCGTCGACGAAGACGGACGGCCAGCGCCCGACCATCCAGCGCACCGCGGCCTCGTGGCACGCGCCGACCGCGTGCGTGTTGGTGATCAGCACCGGGCCGAGGAAGGCGCCGTGATGGTCGATCCAGTGGCTGCCGGTCATCTCGCCGTTGCCGTTCAGCGCGTGGATCGCGGCGCGGACCTCGAAGGGCGCGTCGCGGTCGGCGTGCGGGACGATCGCGGTCACCCCGGTGCGCACCGGCCCGCGGCCGGGCACGAGCGCGACCGGCTCGGTGGGGTCGGGTGCGTCGATGCGCTGCCAGGTGCCGACGGCGAGGCCCGGCACGTCGACGATCGCGTTGCGCGGCCCGGGCGTGCCGGGGAAGGGCAGCCCCCGGTCGCGGGCGCGGGGCGGCGGTGCGGGCGGTGCGGTCATGCGGCGGGCTCCGGTCGGGCGGCGGGGGCGATCCAGCCTACCGCATCGTGCCGGCCGCGGCCGACCCCTGAGCGCCGCGGCGCGCGCGTGCGCCGGGCCTCGCCCGCCGCCCGTCGCGGCGCGGTTGCCGCTCCCCCGTCGTACCGGGACGATGCCGGGGCCGTGATCCACCGGGGCCGACCGCCCCGCTCCTGCCCGACGATGCTCGTCGCCGAACCCGCCGCCCCGACGGCCCGCGCCGCGTTCGCCGTCACGCGCGCCGCGGCCGGGTCCGCGCACGCGTTCGACCGGCTGCTCGAGCGCCTCGACGCGCACTTCGCGGCCGACTCGAACGCGGTGTCGGTGCTGCTGGTGACCCCTGACGGGCCGATGGGCGAGCCGAGGCCGCGTGCGGTCTGGCCGCCGCGCTCGATCCCGTCCGCGGCGATCGTCCACGCGAGCGTGCGCGCCTCGCGCATCGAAGGCGTCGTCACCGCCTGCGTCGACGAGCGCCGTCCGCAGGGCGCGAGCGTCGTCGCGACGCGGATCGAGACGCGCGACCGGCTGCTCGGGATCGTGTCGGTGCAGCTCGACGGCTCGCCGCCCGAGATCGCGCGGTCGATCGGGCGATGGCTCGAGCTGTTCGAGCGGCTCGCGGACGCCGGCCCCGAGCGGGCTGCGCCGCAGCCGCACGCACACCGGTCCGCCGCCGACGCCCCGGCCGAGCACGCCGCGCCGCCGCACGGTGCATCCGTCGCGACGCGCGGGCCGAGCCTGCGCGGCTCGACCGACCCGGCGCCCGCGATGCCCGTGGGCGGCCCGCCGCGAGGTGCGGCGGGCGACGCGTCGGTCGCACCGTCCCGCGTCGGCATCGCCGCCGTCCTCGCGGGCGCCGCCGGCGACGAGGCCGACGACGCGATCGAGGACCCGGCCGCGGCGCTGCGTGCGATCGCCTGCCACCGCGTGCTGTTCCGCGCGCCGACGCTCGACGACGGCGTGCGCGCGCTGCTCGCGCTGCTCGCGCGGCAGCACGGCTGCGCGCGCGTCGCCTGCGGCTGGGCCTCGGCATCGCGCCGCGAGGGCATCGTGGTCTCGGGCGCCGCCGAGGAACGCCCGTCGCATGCGCTGCGCGACGCCTACGCGTCGGCGATGGACGAGGCGCTCGCCCGCACCGCCGCCGTGGCCTGGCCCGAGGCGCCCGGCCACGCCGGCGGCCTGCCGGTCGCGCAGTCGCGGCTCGCGGGCCTGCGTGGCGTCGCCGCGGTCTGCAGCGTGCCGCTGGGCGGCGACGCGGGCGCCCCGGGCGTGCTGACGCTCGAGCGCGACGGCGCCTCCTTCGACGCCGCGACGATCGACGAGCTGGCGCGGGTCGCGGCCTTCCTCGGCCCCGCGCTCGCGGCCTCGCGCCGGTCGGCGCGGCCGCTCGCCGCGTGGCTCGCCGACCTGCGGAACGCGCTGCCGCGCTCTCGCTCCGGGCCGCCGTCGCGGGTCGGTCGCGCGGCGCGCTGAGCCTCGGCGCGCGCCGTCAGTCCTCGCCGTGCGCGTCGCCCGCCTCGTGCGGGCGCGAGCCGCGCTTGACCTCGACCATGTCGAGCCCGCGCACCTGGCGCAGGACGTCCTCGACCGCGCCCTTCGGCAGCGCGCCCGGCTGCTGGAACACGATCACCTGCTCGCGGAAGATCATCAGCGTCGGGATCGAGCGGATGCCGAAGTGGCCGGCGAGCGCGCCTTCCTCGTCGGTGTTGACCTTCACGAACTTGACGTCCGGATGCTCGGCGGCCACCGCCTCGAAGACCGGCGCGAACGACTTGCACGGGCCGCACCACGGCGCCCAGAAGTCGACGACCACGATGTCGTTGCCGCCGACGGTCTCGTCGAAGCGGGCGGTGGTGAGGGTCTCGACGGCCATGCGCGGGCTCCCGTGTCGCGAGTCGAAACCCGAAGCGTACGCCTTCCGCCCGCCGCGCCGTGGCAGAATCCGGCGGCATCCCGAGGGCGCGAACGGTGACGGCGGCAGGACCGGGCACGGACGAAGCGGCGGCGACGGCGACGTCCGGCCGGGGCGGTCGCGTGCCGTTCGGGGTCGCGATGGGGGTGCTGTACTTCGCCACCGCGATCGCGGGCCAGCAGCTCGCGTACATCGACGGCAACGTCTCGCTGTTCTGGCTGCCGACCGGCATCGCGGTCGCCGCGTTCGTCGTCGGCGGCCCGTGGATGGCGCTGTCGGTGGCGCTTCCGGTGGTCGCGTGCCAGGCGTGGCTCGGCGCGCCCGCGTGGACCCTCGCCGCGCTGGGCTTCGGCAACGCGGCCGGGCCCTATCTCGCATCGCGCCTGCTCGCGCGCGCCGGCTTCGATCCCGCGTTGCGCGGCACCCGCGACTTCGCGCTGCTCGGCGCGAGCGCGCTCGCCGGCATGCTCGTGCCCGCGACCGTCGGCATCGCGACGCACGCCGCGGCGGGCACGATATCGCCCGAGCAGGCCGGCCCTGCCTGGCTCGGCTGGTACGCGGGCGACGTGCTCGGGGTGATGCTCGGCGCCCCGCTCGTGCTGTCGGTCCGCGCGCGGCTGCGCGCGTTGCGCGACGGCGAGCGCCGGTCGCGCATCGATCCGCTCGCGTGGCTGCCGGTCGTCGTGCTGCTGGCAGCGGGCATCTCGCTGTCGCTGGTCACCCGCGCCCCGTACGAGCCGCAGGGCATCGTCGCGATGTTCGCGCTGCAGCTCGCGGTCGCCGCGGCGGCGGCCTGGCTCGACCTCGCGGGCGCGTGGCTCGCGCTGCTCGCGGTCTGCCTCGCGGTGACGGTGCCGGCGGCGCTGGGCACCGGCCCGTTCGTGCGGGCGAGCCCCACCGAGGGCCACTGGGTCGCCTGGCTCTTCGTCGTGCTGGCGACGGCCTTCGCCGTGCTGGGCTTCGCCGCGCGCCGCCGGCTCGAATCGGTCCAGCAGGCGCTGCAGGTCCGCGAGCGGCAGCTCTCGGCGATGCTCGAGCAGGCCGCGGCGGGCCTGTCGGTCACCGAGCGCGGGCGCTACGTGCTGGTCAACGACGCGTTCTGCGAGATGGTCGGCCATCCGCGCGAGGCGCTGATCGGGCGCCACGGCGCGGAGATCACCCATCCCGACGACCGCCACCTGCACGCCGCCGCGCTGCGGCGTTGGGCCGCGGGTTCGCCCGGCGGCGTCGTCTTCGAGAAGCGCTACCTGCACCGCGACGGCCGCGTCGTCTGGGCGCGCATCGCGCTGTCCGTGGTGAGGCCGGTCGGCGGCGAGGCACCGCAGGTCGTCGCGCTGAAGCTCGACATCACCGGCCACAAGCGCGTCGAGGCGTCGCTGCGGCGGCAGCGCGAGCAGCTCGCGCTGGTGTTCGAGTCGACCGGCTCGGGCATCTGGGACCACGACCTGGTCGCCGACCGGCCGTTCTTCTCCGACTCGTACCTGCGCATCCTCGGCTATCCGCCGGGCACGAAGCTCCAGCGCCTCGCGCACGACCTGCAGCGGCTGCATCCGGACGACCGCGCGCGCTTTCTCGCCGAGGAGTCCGCGATGTTCGAGCGCCGCGTGCCGCTCGACATCGAGTACCGGCTGCGCAAGGCCGACGGGTCCTGCCTCTGGGTGCACGCCCGCGGCTTCGCGGCCTGGAACGAGGCCGGCCGCGCGGTCCGCAGCTACGGCGCGATCGCCGACGTGTCCGCCCGCAAGGCCGCCGAGGCGGCACTCGTCGACAGCCGCGCGCGGCTGAGCGCGGTGATCGACTCGGCGCTCGATGCGATCCTCGCGATCGACGAGCGCGGGCGCGTCGTGCTCTTCAACCCCGCCGCCGAGACGCTGTTCGGCCGTCCGGCCGCCGACGTGCTCGGCCGCAGCGTGCTGCAGCTCGTGCCGCCGCGGCTGCGCGGCGGGGCGCTCGAGCGGCTGCTCGGCAGCCCGACGGCGCCCCAGCCCGTGCCAGGCCAGGCGGGGCGCTCGGCGATGCAGGTGCTGCATGCGGATCGCACCGAGTTCACCGTCGACGCGTCGATCGCGACCGTCACCGTCGACGCGGGCCGCCTCGCGACGATCGTGATGCGCGACGCGCGGATCCGCCAGCGGCTCGACGCCGCCGAACGCGCGCGCGCCGAGGCCGAGGCCGCGAGCCGCGCGAAGACCGACTTCCTCTCGCGGATGAGCCACGAGCTGCGCACGCCGCTGAACGCGGTCCTCGGTTTCGCGCAGCTCATGGAGCTCGACGCCGACGCGCCGCTGTCGCCGGCGCAGCGCGAGCGGATGCGCGCGATCCGCGAGGCGGGGGGTCACCTCGGTGCGCTGATCGACGAGCTGCTCGACCTCACGCGGATCGAGTCCGACCGGCTGCGGCTCGAGCGCGAGGACCTCGACCTCGGCGCGGTCGGGCGCCAGTGCGCGCGCCTCGTGTCGCTCGCCGCCGCCGACGCCGGCGTGCAGCTCGAGGTGGACCTCGACGAGACCCGCGCGCTGCCGATCGTCGGCGATCCGACGCGGCTGCGCCAGGTGCTGGTGAACCTGCTGTCGAACGCGATCAAGTACAACCGCCGCGGCGGGAGCGTGCGCGTGCGCGGCGGCGCGACCGTCGACGGCGCCGCGTGGATCGAGGTCGCCGACGACGGCCCCGGCATCTCGCCGGACGATCAGTTGCGGCTCTTCGAGCCGTTCGAGCGGCTCGGGCGCGAGCACGGCCCGATCGAGGGCTCGGGCATCGGGCTCGCGCTGTCGCGCCGCCTCGTCGAGCTGATGGGCGGGCGCATCGAGGTCGACAGCGCGCCCGGGCGCGGCTCGGTCTTCCGGGTCAGGCTTCCGTCGGCGCGGCCCCGGCCGTCCGCCACGGCGCCTGCAGCGCCAGGTCGACCAGCGTCAGCTGGCGAGCGACGAGTTCCTGACCTAGCGTGAAGGGCGTCGGCGGCGCCAGCTCGATCCACGCGTCGGTGTCGACGCCCTCGACGAGCACCCGCATGCCGGCCTTGCGCGCGATCTGCCGCATCGCCTGGTTCTCGGACAGGCAGTGGATGAAGAGCTCGACCACGCCGCGATTGCGCACGTGCAGGGCGCCCCGCTCGAACAGGGCCGTCGCGATGCCGCGGCGCCGGTGCGTGGGCAGCACCGACAAGCCGAGCTCCGCGGCGCCCTCGAACAGCGCCACGTGTGCGACGCCGACCAGGCTCGCGCCCTCGCGCACGCCGAGCACCGTGTCGCGGCCGAAATCGATCCCCTCGACGTACAGGCGCAGCCAGGCCGCGTCGGGGCTCCGTCCGAAGCGCATCCGCAGGTCGTGATGGGGGAGTCCCGCGAAGTGCTTGTGCAGTGCGTCACGATCGGCGGCGCCCAGCACGTGGACCAGATAGGGCATGGATGTTCCTTCTCCGGTTTCGGTACACGGCAGCCTAACACCGGATTGCTGCGCTGCAATAGAGTCGTCCACCCAATTCCGGATCCGCTTCCGTGCCCGGCGTGCGATCGTTCACGCTCGTTCACGCCCCCGCCCTAGAATCGGGTGGATTCCTCCGCCGCCGACCGGATCCCGCACCATGCCGACGCACCCGAACCCCTATCGCCAGGGCCTCGACCGCAACGCCGCGAACCACGTCCCGCTGACCCCGCTGTCGCTGCTCGACTGGGCGGCCGACGTCTACCCCGAGCGGTGCGCGGTCGTGCACGGTCCGCTGCGCCGCAGCTGGTCGGCGCTGCGCGAGCGCGCCCGGCGGCTCGCCTCGAGCCTGGCCGCGCTCGACATCGGCGAGGGCGACACCGTCGCGGTGATGCTGCCGAACACCCCGCCGATGATCGAGGCGCACTACGGCGTGCCGATGACCCGCGCGGTCCTCCACTGCATCAACACGCGGCTCGACGCGGCCACGGTCGCCTTCGTGCTCGAGCACTCCGACAGCCGGGTGCTGATCGTCGACCGCGAGTTCTCGCCGGCCGCGGGCGCGGCGCTCGCGATGCTGCGCGACAAGGGCATGCGAGTGCCGCTCGTGATCGACGTCGACGACCCCGAGTACGCAGGTGCCGGCACGCGGCTCGGCGAGATCGAGTACGAGGCCTTCGTCGCGCGCGGCGACGCGTCCTTCGAGCCGCGCATGCCCGAGGACGAGTGGGACGCGATCGGCCTCAACTACACGTCGGGCACGACCGGCAACCCGAAGGGCGTGGTCGTCCACCATCGCGGCGCGTACCTGAACGCGGTCGGCAACGTGCTCGCCTGGCACCTGCCGCGCCACCCGGTGTACCTGTGGACGCTGCCGATGTTCCACTGCAACGGCTGGTGTTTCCCGTGGACGATGGCCGCGGTGGCGGGCACCAACGTGTGCCTGCGCAGGGTCGATGCGGCGCTGATCTTCGCGCTGATCCGCGAGCACCGCGTGAGCCACTACTGCGGCGCGCCGATCGTGCACTCGACGCTGATCTCCGCGCCCGCGTCGCTGCGCGCCGGGATCGACTGGGCGGTCAAGGCGATGGTCGCCGGCGCCGCGCCGCCGGCCGCGATGATCGAGGGCATGGCGACGATGGGCTTCGACGTCACCCACGTCTACGGCCTCACCGAGGTCTACGGCCCGGCGGCCGCGTGCGCGAAGCACGAGGACTGGAGCGCGCGGCCGCTGGCCGAGCAGGTCGACCTGAACGGCCGGCAGGGCATGCGCTACCAGGTCCAGCAGGGCTGCACCGTCGTCGACCCGCAGACGATGCGCGAGGTGGCGCGCGACGGCGAGACGATGGGCGAGGTGGTCTTCCGCGGCAACGTCGTGATGAAGGGCTACCTGAAGAACGAGAAGGCGACGCGGGAGGCCTTCGAGGGCGGCTGGTTCCGAACCGGCGACCTCGGGGTGCTGCACGCCGACGGCTACGTGAAGCTCAAGGACCGCGCGAAGGACATCATCATCTCGGGCGGCGAGAACATCTCCTCGATCGAGGTCGAGGACGCGCTCTACAAGCACCCGGCGGTGATGGCCGCGGGCGTGGTCGCGCGGCCCGATCAAAAGTGGGGCGAGACCCCGCTCGCGTTCGTCGAGCTGCGCGCCTCGCACGTGCCCGCCGACGCGGCGGCCGAGAAGGCGCTCGCCGACGAGATCGTCGCGCACTGCCGCCAGCACCTCGCCGGCTTCAAGTGCCCGCGCGAGATCCGCTTCGTCGAGCTGCCGAAGACCTCGACCGGCAAGATCCAGAAGCACCTGCTGCGACAGCTGGCGAAGTCGGCGAGCGCGATCGGCTGACCGCACGCGGGCCGGGGCGGCGGACTTGACGCACGTCAGGGCGCCCGTCCCGCGCGACGGCGCGCACCGGGCCCGTTGACCTGCGTCAACCGCGCCCGGCGGGTCGCTCCTACGATCGACGGCATCGATCCGGCGCGCGCCGCGCGGGCCGGGTCCGTCGTCCACGCACCGGAGCGCCCGATGAACGCAGCCGTCGAATCCCACGCCCTGTCCTCGGCCATCGCCGACGAGGCGATCGCCTCCTTCTCCCGCTCGCACGTCCACATCGTCGAGCAGATGGAGCGGCTGCGCGTGCTGCCGACGCAGTGCGCGCAGCGCGGCCTCGACGAGGGCGTGCGGGTCGCGGCCGCGGAGATCTACCGCTTCTTCAACGACGCGGTGCTCGCGCACCACGACGAGGAGGAGCGCGACCTGTTCCCGGCGCTGCGCCACAGCGCGGCCCCCGGCGACGAGGTCGGCCTCGTGCAGTCGCTGATCGTGCGGCTCGAGCGTGAGCACCGCGAGCTCGAGGCGCTGTGGGACCGCGTCGAGCCGGCGCTGCGGCGCCTCGGCCGCGGCAAGGCCGCGACGCTCGACGCCGAGGCGGTCGAGCAGTTGAGCACGCGCTACGTCGAGCATGCGCGCTTCGAGGAGGCGGCGGTGCTGCCGCTGGCCGACCGGATCCTGAAGACCGGCGACCGCTCCGCGCTCGCGCTCGGCCTCGCGATGCGGCGCAACCCGTATCGCGCGAACGGCTACATCTGACCCGCCCGCGTCGGGGAGGGCATCCGTCACGCCCGAACCGCCGCGGGTCCGCCGGAACCCGCCGGTCGCCGTCCGGGTGCGCCGCCTGTCCGTTCGTCCGCGTGCCGCTGCGGGGTGCGGGCGATCCGCCTAGTGTCGGGGCCGTCCCGCGTTCAGTCCGCCCCGCCTTGCCCGTTCGGGAGTGTCCATGAAGCCGTCCTTCCTCGCCGCCGCGCTCGTCTGCGTCGCGGCCGCCTCCGCGTTCGCCGCCACGCTGCCCGCCGGTTACGACGACAATCCGTCGGTGATCGAGGCCGTCGCGAAGGCCAAGACCAGCGGCAAGCCGGTGGTCGTCTACTTCGCCGAGCAGAACTGCCCGGTGTGCGACGCGCACGACGGCTGGCTCGTGCGCGCCGACGTCCGCCAGGCATACAAGGACGCCTACCATTTCGCGATCGTGTACGGCGACGACATGGTCCCGGAGGAGCGTGCGCGCTGGAAGGCGACCTACGTGCCGCGCGGCGCGCCGTCGTGGGTGGTGCTCGACTCCGAGGGCGGCTACGTCTGCACGTCCTCGGGCGGCTTCGCGAACGCGACCGCGGCGCTCGATCTGCACAAGGTGCTCTCCAAGGCGCTCGGCGCGCGCAACGCGTCGGCCGCCTCGTTCTCGAAGGTCAGCGACGGCCCGGTGAAGTCGCGTCCGTGCACCGAGCGCTCGCTCGGCACGACGCCGAGCTCGACCTGACGACCCGGGCCGGGCGCGGCCCGTCCGGTCAGGACACCGCGCCCTTGCCGTATCGGCCCACCAGCAGCGCGCCTTCATCGAAGCGCTCGAACCGGTAGGGTGCGAGCGGCACGTCGGTCGGCAGCCCGAGCGCCGACTGCGCGAGCAGCCGGCCCACCGCCGGCGACAGCTTGAAGCCGTGCCCGGAGAACCCGAAGCCGACCTGCAGGCCGTCCCAGCCGGGCAGCGGGCCGAGCACCGGATTCCAGTCCGGGGTGACGTCGTACAGCCCGGTCCAGGTCGACGCGACCCCCGCCTCCTCGAAGCTCTCCAGCCGGGCGGCGACCTGCTCGCCGAGCGCGGCGATGGTGTCCAGCGGCACGTCGGCCTGGCCCTCGTCCGGGTCGGTCGCGTCGCCGGCGAGCCCGGGGCTCGCGAGCAGCTGGCTGCGGCCGTAGCAGCGGGCGTAGACCATCGAGGCGCTCGCCATGTCCTTGAGCACGGGGTAGGTCGGCAGGTACGGGCGCGGCGCCTCGAAGGCCATCACCTCGTGCCGCTCGGCGACCAGCGGAATCGTCGTACCGGTGGCAGGCTCGAGCAGTCGGTTCGTCCACACGTTCGCCACGCAGACGACCGTGGCGGCTGAGTAAGTGCCAGCTTCGGTGACGATCCCGGTGACCTTCGATCCGGTCGTCGCGAGGCCGGTGACCTTCAGCCCCTGCCGGACCTCGACCCCGAGCCGGCGGGCCGCCCGCGCGAACGCGGTGGCGGTCAGGTAGGCGTCGGCGTAGCCCGCCTCGGGCTCGTGGCCGAACACCGCCAGGTCGTCGGTGCGCAGCAGCGGCAGCAGCTCGCGGGCCTGCGCGGCGTCGATCTCGTCGGCGCGGATGCCCATCGCGCGCTGCTGCGCGAGCGACGCCCGGACCGCCTCGCCGCGCGCGTCGTCGGCGCCGACGATCAGGTAGCCGCAGCGCACCAGTCCGCAGTCGGCCTCGTCGTCGCCGAGGTAGTCGCGAAAGCCGGTGAACGCGGCCCACGACCGGCGGGCGAGCTCGACGTTCTCCCGCACCGAGTAGTGCGTGCGCAGGATGCTGCTCGACTGGCTCGACGTGCCCTCGGCGATGCCGCCCCGGTCGACGAGCAGCACGCGTCCGGCGCCGAGCGTCGCCGCGTGCCAGGCGACCGAGCAGCCGACGACGCCGGCGCCGACGACGATCAGGTCATACGAATGGGAGGAGGGGCGATCGGTCATGGCATGGAGGAAGAAGGTATCCCGTCGGCCGGGATGAATACCGGGAGCAGGCGCTCACTCCCTGATCGGCGAGTCGTAGACGATGACCGTGAGGAACCGGATCGGCACCTCGACGATCCGCTCCGGCCCGTGCGGCACCGTGCCGTCGAAGGTCAGGGAGTCCCCCGGCTCGAGCAGGTAGGTCGCATCGCCGTGCCGGTACTCCAGCCGCCCGGCGAGCATGTGGATGAACTCGGTGCCCGCGTGCTCGAAGGTCGGGAACACCTCGGAGGCGTCGTCCATCGAGATCAGGAACGGCTCGAAGCGCTTGCGCGGCCCCTGGTCGTACGACAGCAGGTGGTAGGTGTGGCCCTTCGAGGTGCCGCGCCGGACGACCTCCATGCCCTCGCCTGCCTTGACCAGCCGCGCGGCGCCGGCCGGGGTGCCGTAGCCCTTGAACAGCGTGCCGACCGGGACGCCGAGCGCGTTCGCGATCCGCACCAGCGAGTCGAGCGACGCGGTCGCCTGGCCGTTCTCGATCTTCGACAGCATCCCGGGCGAGAGTTCGGCGAGGTGCGCGACATCGGCGATCGTCAGCCGGTTGCGCAGCCGCGCATCCCGCACGCGCTGCCCGAGGTGACGGTCCAGGGATTCGATCGACGCCTTGGCCATGTTGACGACCATTATTCAACAAACTATCATCCCATTCAACAGGGCGTGAGAGCCCTCCGCCCGGACCGCCCCCGATCCCGCCCGGCGCGAGCTGCCGCGCAGGGCACCGCTGGAGTCGCCATGTCTTCCCCCCCGACCGCCGCCGACGCCCGCGCGTGGCTCGAACGGCACCAGGCCCGATTCGTCCTCGCACAATTCGTCGACATCCACGGATCTGCCAAAGCCAAGGCGGTCCCGGCCGAGCACCTCCGGATGGTGCTCGAGGAGGGCGCCGGCTTCGCCGCGTTCGCCATCTGGGGCATGGGCCTCGGGCCCGAGGGCGCCGACTACATGGCCGTCGGCGACCCCTCGACGCTCGCGCCGATGCCGTGGATGCCCGGCTATGCGCGGATCGCCTGCGACGGTCACGTGAAGGGCGCGCCGTACGCGCTGTGTTCGCGGGTCGCGCTCAAGCGCCAGCTCGCCGCGCTCGCCCACGAGGGGCTCACGCTCTACACCGGCATGGAGCCCGAGTTCATGCTGCTCGCGCGCGACGCCGACGGCGGCCTGCGGCCCGCCGACGCGACCGACACGCTCGAGAAGCCCTGCTACGACTACAAGGGCCTCGCTCGCTCGGCCGCCTACCTCGAGCGGCTGGTCGACGCGAGCCGCGCGGGCGGACTGGACGTCTACCAGATCGACCACGAGGACGCGAACGGCCAGTTCGAGGTCAACTTCACCTACGCCGACGCGCTGACCACCGCCGACCGGATGATCTTCTTCAAGATGGCCGCGAGCGAGATCGCGCGCCAGATGGGGCTGGTCGCGAGCTTCATGCCCAAGCCGTTCTCGAACCGCACCGGCACCGGGACCCACGTGCACCTGTCGCTCGGCGACGGCCGCACCAAGAACGTCTTCCACGACGACACCGACCGCCACGGCCTCGGCCTGTCGCAGACCGGCTACCACTTCCTCGGCGGCCTGCTGAAGCACGCGCGCGCGCTCGCCGCGGTCTGCGCGCCGACGGTCAACTCGTACAAGCGGCTGGTCGTCGGCCGTGCGCTGTCGGGCGCGACCTGGGCGCCGGCCTACATCGCCTACGGCGACAACAACCGCACCGCGACGGTCCGCATTCCCTACGGGCGGCTCGAGCTGCGGCTGCCCGACGGCGCGTGCAACCCCTACCTCGCGACCGCGGCGATCGTCGCGGCCGGCATGGACGGCGTGCGCAACCGGATCGATCCCGGCCCGCCGATCAACGAGAACCTCTACGAGTGGACCCCGGCGAAGCTCGCCGAGCACGGCATCGGCCTGCTGCCGCAGACCCTCGGCGAGGCGCTCGACGCGCTCGAGGCCGACCCGGTCGTGCGCGCGGGCCTGGGCGACGCGCTCGCCACCGAGTTCCTGAAGCTCAAGCGCATGGAGTGGGTCGAGTACTCGCGCCACGTGTCGGAGTGGGAACGCGAGCGCTACGTCGAGTTCTTCTGAACGTTCCCCCTTCCCTTCCGTACGGAGACCCGATGCGATGTGCGGCATCGTCGGACTGATGATCAGGAACCCCGCGCTGCGCGGGAGGCTCGGCGAATGGGCGCAGCCGATGCTCGTCGGCATGACCGAGCGCGGCCCGGATTCCGCGGGCATCGCGGTGTTCACCGAGCCGGTCGCCGACGGCCTGCGCAAGCTGAGCGTCAATGCGCCGCTCGGCTTCGACTGGGGCGTGCTGCGCGCGACGCTCGGCGACGGCGAGTCGCTCGAGGTCCGCGCGAACCACGGCACGCTGGTGACGCCGCGCGACCCGGTCGCGGCGCGCGCTGCGCTGAAGGCCGCGTTCCCGCAGCTGCTGGTGCTGTCGGCGGGACGCGCGATCGACCTCTACAAGGACGTCGGCACGCCGCTGCAGATCGCCGAGAAGTACGGCCTGTCGGGCTTCGCCGGCACGCACCTGGTCGCGCACACGCGGATGGCCACCGAGTCGGCGGTCACCCCCGAGAACGCGCACCCGTACACCGCCGGCGAGGACTGGTGCCTGGTGCACAACGGCTCGCTGTCGAACCCGTACAGCCTGCGGCGCAAGCTCGAGCCGCTCGGCATCGCCTTCGACGGCGACTGCGACACCGAGGCCGCCTGCCGCTGGCTCGAGTGGCGCATGCGCGAGGGCGACTCGCTCGAGGCCGCGCTGCAGAAGGGCTTCGACGAGCTCGACGGCTTCTACACCTTCCTGATGGGCACGCACGACGCGCTCGCGATCGTGCGCGACGGCTTCGCGTGCAAGCCCGCGCTGGTCGCCGAGACCGAGGACTGGGTCGCGATCGCCTCCGAGTACCGCTCGCTCGCGCACCTGCCGGGCGTCTCGACGGCGAAGCTCTACGAGCCGCAGCCGGAGCGCATCTACGCGTGGAGGGCGCAGGCATGACGGTGCTCGCCACCTTCGACCTGTCGCGCACGCCGCTGCGCGCGGTCAACCGCTTCCTGCACCGCGAGCTCGGCGACACCACGCACGTGCGCATCGAGCAGCCCGACGGCGCGCACTCGATCGCGGTCGGCCTCGACGCGCCGGTGCACGTCGACGTCGACGGCCACGCCGGCTACTACGCCGCCGGCATGAACAAGCACGCGACCGTCGTCGTCCACGGTAACGCCGGCCCCGGCGTCGCCGAGAACATGATGAGCGGCACGGTGCGCGTGAAGGGCTTCGCGTCGGTGTCGGCCGGCGCCTCCGCGCGCGGCGGTCTGCTGGTCGTCGAGGGCGACTGCGGGCTGCGCTGCGGCATCTCGCTCAAGGGCGGCGACATCGTCGTCGGCGGCAGCGTCGGCAGCTTCTCGATGTTCATGGCGCAGGCCGGCCGGCTGGTCGTCTGCGGCGACGCGGGCGACGCGCTCGGCGACTCGCTCTACGAGGCGGTGATCTACGTCCGCGGCGAGGTGAAGTCGCTCGGCGCCGACGCGCGCTTCGAGCCGATGACCGACGCCGACTTCACTGCCGTCGCCGGGCTGCTCGCGCAGGCCGGCCTCGCGCACGATCCGCGCGAGTTCAAGCGCATCGCCTCCGCACGTTCCCTGTACCACTGGAACGTCGACGCGAACCAGGAGTACTGAGCGATGAAGATCCAGCGCGAGGAGAGCTGGGGCTACGACACCCGGACCCTCGACTACATCCGGCACGCGTCGGCCACCGGCCTCTACGAGATCCGCGGCCTCGGCGCCAAGCGCAAGGTCCCCCACTTCGACGACCTGGTGTTCCTCGCCGCGTCGCTGTCGCGCTACCCGCTGGAGGGCTACCGCGAGCGATGCTCGACGAAGACCGTGCTCGGCACGCGCTTCGCGACGAAGCCGATCGAGCTCGCGATCCCGATCACCATCGCCGGCATGAGCTTCGGCTCGCTGTCGGCGAACGTGAAGGAGGCGCTCGGCCGCGCGGCCACCGAGGCCGGCACCTCGACGACCACCGGCGATGGCGGCATGACCGAGGAGGAGCGCGGCTCCTCGAAGACGCTCGTCTACCAGTGCCTGCCTTCGCGCTACGGCTTCGACCCCGACCACGTCCGGCGCGCCGACGCGATCGAGGTGGTGATCGGCCAGGGCGCGAAGCCCGGCGGTGGCGGCATGCTGCTCGGGCAGAAGGTCAACCCGCGCGTGGCCGCGATGCGCACGCTGCCCGAAGGCGTCGACCAGCGCAGCGCGTGCCGCCACCCCGACTGGACCGGCCCCGACGACCTCGCGATCAAGATCCGCGAGCTGCGCGAGATCACCGACTGGGAGAAGCCGATCTACGTGAAGGTGGGTGCGACGCGCACCTTCCACGACGTGAAGCTCGCGGTGCACTCGGGCGCGGACGTGGTGGTGGTCGACGGCATGCAGGGCGGCACCGCCGCCACGCAGACGGTCTTCATCGAGCACGTCGGCATCCCGACGCTCGCCGCCGTCCGGCAGGCGGTCGACGCGCTCGAGGACCTGAACATGAAGGGCGAGGTGCAGCTGATCGTCTCCGGCGGCATCCGCACCGGCGCCGACGTCGCGAAGGCGCTCGCGATGGGCGCCGACGCGGTGTCGATCGGGCAGGGCGTGCTGATGGCGCTGGGCTGCAACAGCGAGTCGTGGATCCGCGGCGCGCGGGCGGACGGCAGCGGCGGCGAGCACGTCGACTGCACCGCCGACTACGCGGCGCTCGGCACCGCGCCGGGCTTCTGCCACCACTGCCACACCGGCCGCTGCCCGGTCGGCGTCACCACGCAGGACGCGGTGCTCGAGCAGCGGCTGCAGCCTCCGGTCGGCGCGCGCCGCGTGCGCAACTACCTGAAGACGATGGCGATGGAGGTGTCGACGATCGCGCGCGCCTGCGGCAAGCAGGACGTCCACCACCTCGAGCGCGAGGACCTCGCCGCGCTCACCGTGGAAGCCGCCGCGATGGCGGGCGTGCCGCTCGCCGGGACGGACTGGGTGCCGGGGCGCCGAGTCTAGGGCCGCACGGGTCGCGCCGTCGGGCCCGACCCGCCACGCCGCCGGCCCGGAGGGAGCCGCGAACCGCGCTCGCGCGCCCCCTGCCGAGGCGGGACTGGCCGACGATCCACCGACCCCCGCCGGCCGCGTCGACGCGCCGTACAGCGCGCCGGTACCCGACGGGGTCCGCCGTGTCCGAGCGCCCCGCGTCGCCGGGGACGCGGTCGCACCGGCCGTGACGGCCACGGCCGCGCACGACGGGCACCGGAGCGGGAAGGCGCCCCTGTTCGGCCGGGCCCCGGTTCAGCCTCGCGCGCCGGCGGCCCGCCGCCGCACCAGCCCGGCGGCCAGCAGCCCCAGGCCGGCCAGCGCGAGCGTCCCGGGCACAGGCACCGCCGAGAACTGCGCGTTCTCGAGCCTCATGCCGTCGGTCCGGCCGTTACCCTGCACCCAGAAGTACATGGTGTTGGTACCTGCCTGAAAGCCCGACACGGTGACCGTGGGGCTGAGGACATAGGACTCGTCGGACGGCCAGGACGTCATTCGCAGGGAACCCTCCGCCAGGCTGTTCAGCGACCAGACCGGTTTCCACATCCCGCGGACAGCAAAAACCTGACCGGAGTCGTCTGCCGCCCAATTGAACGAGAGCTGCAGATTGGCCGCCTCAGATGCCGTCAGGTCGAAGCTCTGGCGGAAGATGAACTGGGTCCAGTTACTGCCACCGATGTTGCCCCCGGCACCATTGGTGCAGCTCGGGATGTTCGCGATCCATCCCGCACGGCCGGTGCACGCCGCGGCCGCCTCCCACGGACCGCCCACCGGGAACTGGGCGACGTCGCCGTCCGTTCCGGGAGGCAGGTTGGTCGCCACCTGCCAATTGGACGGCGACGTGGTGTTGAAGAACGTCGGCATGGCGAGGGCCGGGGAGGCCAGCACCGCGAGGCCGGCGGCGATCAGGGAGCGGGCGGAATTCAGCATGATTGTTCCTCGATGTCACCAGGTTTGGTGAGCAGCATCAGAGCAAGACGCGTGCCAAGACAGAGAACCTTCGATCTTTCAGGTGCTTGACGCCTTCGGCCGACACGCGCCGGCACTTGACTGTAAAGATTCCCGACGCTCTCGGGCCTCGCCCGACGTCGACGTGCGACCGAACCACGCCCCGGACCCGGCCTCGGCGCCTGACTGCCGGACCCGGCCGTCGACCGCGTCCCACGCGACCCCGACCTCGGCCGCGCCGGTCCGAACGTCGCTCACCACCGCGAGGCCGCCGCGCTCGTCGATCGACACCCGCACTGCCGGGAGCGTCGATGAACGCCGCGAGGTCGTCGGGCTGGTCCTACGCGAGCGCCGACACGCTCGCCGCGACGCGGGCGACGCTGCGCTCCTCGCAGACGGCGACGAACGGGCGCGACGCGACGAGGTCGAGGGGGCGACGCACGGTTCCGGCGAAGGTGTTTGCGTTCCGGTCCGGTCCGGAACGCGAATGCTGAACATCCGTCACTTTCCGCTCCAACGCGGAACGGCCAGAATCCGGTCGATGGACACCGTCCCGCCCCACCCACCGGTCGCGATCCGCGACACCAGCCTGCGCGACGGCCTGCAGTCGATCGCGCGGACCGTGCCCACCGAGGTCAAGCGCGCCTGGCTGCGCGGGCTTCACGCGGCCGGGCTGCGTGCCGTCGAGGTCGGCTCGTTCGTGCCGCCGCGGCTGCTGCCGCAGCTCGCCGACACCGCCGAGCTGGTCGCCGACGCGCTGGCGCTGCCCGGGCTCGAGGTCGTGGTGCTGGTGCCGAACCTGCGCGGCGCCGAGGGCGCGCTCGCGAGCGGCGCGCACGCGATGGTCTTCCCGCTGTCGGCGAGCCGCGCGCACAGCCTCGCGAACCTGCGCAAGCCGATCGGGGACGCGGTCGCCGACCTCGCGGCGATCCGCGCCGCGCGCGACGCGGCCGGCTCGCGCTGCGCGATCGAGGCCGGCATCAGCACCGCGTTCGGCTGCACGCTGCAGGGCCGCGTCGAGCCGGACGAGGTGATCGACCTCGTGCTCGCGGCGCTCGACGCCGGCGCCGACCGCGTCTCGCTCGCCGACACCGTCGGCTACGCCGATCCGGCCGCGGTCGCCTCGCTGTTCGGCCGCGTGCGCGCGGTCGCGGGCGAGCGGCTCGCCGGCGCGCACTTCCACGACACGCGCGGCCTGGGCGCCGCGAACGCCTATGCCGCGTGGTCGGTCGGCGTGCGCGCGTTCGACGGGAGCGTCGGCGGCATCGGCGGCTGCCCGCACGCGCCGGGCGCGAGCGGCAACGTCGCGACCGAGGACCTCGCCTACCTGTTCGCGAGCATGCGCGTACCCACCGGCCTCGACTTCGACGCGCTGATCACGCTGCGCGGCCGGATCGCCGCATGGCTCGACGGCGAGTCGCTGCACGGCGCCGTCTGGCGCGCCGGGCTGCCGAAGACGATCGCGCGGGCCGCGGCATGAGCGGCGAGCGCGCCTCCGCCGCACCGCAGCCGCTCGCCGGCGTGCGCGTGATCGAGTTCACCCACATGGTGATGGGTCCGACCTGCGGCATGGTGCTCGCCGACCTGGGCGCCGAGGTGATCAAGGTCGAGCCGGTCGGCGGCGAGCACACGCGAAGCCTGCTCGGCTCGGGCGCCGGGTTCTTCCCGATGTTCAACCGGAACAAGAAGAGCATCGAGGTCGACCTGCGCTCGGAGGCCGGCGCCGAGGTGGCGCGCGCGCTGTGCGTGTCGGCCGACGTCGTCGTCGAGAACTTCAGGCCCGGCACGATGGAGCAGTACGGGCTCGACCACGCGTCGCTGTCGGCCGCGAACCCGCGGCTGATCCACGTCAGCGCCAAGGGCTTCCTGCCCGGGCCGTACGAGCACCGCACCGCGCTCGACGAGGTCGTGCAGATGATGGGCGGGCTCGCCTACATGACCGGGCGCCCCGGCGACCCGCTGCGCGCGGGCACCAGCGTCAACGACATCATGGGCGGGATGTTCGGCGCGATCGGCGTGCTCGGCGCGCTGCTCCAGCGCGGCATCACCGGCCGCGGCATGGCGGTGCAGTCGGCGCTCTTCGAGAACAACGTGTTCCTCGTCGGCCAGCACATGCTGCAGTACGCGATGACCGGCCGGCCGGCCGCCCCGATGCCCGAGCGCATCAGCGCGTGGGCGATCTACGACGTGTTCACCGTCCGCGACGGCGGGCAGATCTTCCTCGCCGCGGTCAGCGACGCGCAGTGGGCGGTGTTCTGCGACGTGCTCGGCTTCGACGACCTGAAGGCCGACCCGGCGCTCGCGACCAACAACCAGCGCGTGCTCGCGCGCCCGAGCTTGCTGCCCCTGCTGCGCGAGCGGCTCGCCCCGCGCACCGCGGCCGAGCTCGCCGCGATCTTCGAGCGCGCGGGGCTGCCGTTCGCGCCGATCAACCGGCCCGAGGACCTGTTCGACGACCCGCACCTCGTGCAGACCGGCGCGCTCGCCGACGTCGTCGTGCCCGACGGACCGAAGGCGGGCGAAACGGTCAAGGCCGCGCTCCTCCCGTTCACGATGGACGGCGAGCGCCTCGGCGTGCGGCTCGACCCGCCGCGCCGCGGCGAGCACACCGACGCGGTGCTGCGCTCGATCGGCCTGGACGAGGCGCGGATCGCGGCGCTGCGCGCGGGCGGCGCCATCGCCTGAGGCGCGCTTCGGACTGCGCCACCCATCCATTACGATTCCCGGCCCGAGCGGCACGTCGCCGCACCGGGCCGCCACGAGGAGACGACGATGACCCCCATCCACCGCACCCGCCGCCACGCGCTCCGCGCGCTCGCCGCCCTGCCCGTCGCCGGCGCGTCGCTCGCGCCGCGCGCCGCCGTCGCCCAGGAGCGCGTCGTGAAGTTCGTGCTGCCCAACGCGACCGGCTCCGGCGTCGACGCGATCACCCGCGCGATGCAGCCCGCGTTCGCGAAGCTGGTCGGCGCGAGCGTGATCGTCGAGAACCAGCCCGGCGCCGGCGGCATCGTCGGCCTGCAGGCGCTCGCCCGCGCGCAGCCCGACGGCACGACGCTGTCGGTGGTGTCGAACAACGTCGTCATCTTCCCGAACATCCACAAGACGCTGCCGTTCGCGATCCCCGACGACTTCACGATCGTGACCGTCTGCGGCTACACGCCGATCGTGCTGGTGGTGAACCCGAAGGTGCCGGCGAAGGACTCGAGGGAGCTGGTCGCGCTGATGAAGTCGAAGCCCGATGCGCTCACGTACGGCTCGAGCGGCGCCGGCACCATCCTGCACCTGGCCGCCGCGATGTACCTCGACGAGACCGGCACCCAGGCCCGGCACGTGCCGTACAAGGGCGTGGGCCCGATGGTCACCGACCTGCTCGGCGGGCACGTCGATTTCGTGACCGCCGCGCTCCCGAGCGTGCAGCAGCACCTGAAGTCGGGTGCGCTTCGCGCGATCGGCGTGGGCACCGACCGGCGCATCGCCGCCGCGCCCGAGATCCCGACCTTCGTCGAGCAGGGGGTGCCGAAGTACGTCGTCGAGGCGTGGTTCGCGGTGCTCGGCCCGAAGGGCATGGCGCCCGCCGAGGTGCAGAAGGTCCGCGACGCGGTCGCCGCCGCGCTCGCGACGCCGGAGGTCAAGGAGACGATGGACCGGCAGGGCAACGTGATCAACGTGCTGTCCATCGACGCCGCGCAGAAGTTCGTGCGCACCGAGATGGTCAAGTACGCGGCGCTGTCGAAGAAGATCGGACTCGAGGCGCAGTGAGCGCCGGCGCCGGGGACGGCGACGCGCGCGCGGGGCGGACCCGCCGATGACGACGCTGCGCTTCGCGCCGCGCGTGCTGCGCCTCGCACGCGATCCCGCGACCATACGCGCGCAGCTCGAGGGCCGCGCGCTGTCGCGCGACGAGGCCGGGCCGCTGCGCGACGAGATCTCGACCGACGAGATCACGCCGCTGCCGGTCATGGTCCACTTCGACGCGACGCTCGGCCGCTGGCCGTACACCGGACTCGTCGCGGGCGGGGAGCGGCCGATCGACCGCGACGCGATCCGCGGGGCCGGCATCGAGGTCGTCGTCGCCGGCCGGCGCTACGGCAAGGGCAGCTCGCGCGAGCACAGCGTCGTCGCCGAGCGCGCGGCCGGCGTGCGGCTCGTGATCGCCGAGAGCTTCGAGCGGATCTACCGGCAGAACGCGGACAACGTCGGGTTGCTGACCTCCACCGACCTCTCGCTCGCCGACCGGATCCAGCGCGGCGAGCCGATCGCGCTCGACGAGCTGCTCGAGGGCCGCGACGCGCTCGCCGCGGCGATCCTGCGCGAGGGCGGACTGCTCGCGTACGGCAAGGCGCGGCTGCGGGGCGCGCACGCGGCGGCATCGCCCGCGGCGCAGACCGACGGCGCTCCGCTGACCCTCTTCGAGAAGATCGTCCGCCGCCACGCGCTGCCGACACCCGACACGCCGGCGCTGCCCGCGCCCGGCGAGGGCGGCTTCGTGCGCGCCGACCTGCGCTTCATCCACGAGTACTACACCGGCCTCGCCGCGTCGCTCCTCGACGACGCGTACGGCGACGCGCTCGCGCTGCACGACGTCGCGTCGATCACGAGCTTCGAGGACCACCTGTCGTACGTGCACGCGAGCCCGGTGCACGTGTCGCAGGGGCTGGTGCCCGCGGTCGCAGGGTTGTCGCGCGCGCATCGGGCGTTCGTCGCGCGCTTCGGGCTGCGCGACCACGGCTACGTCGAGGCGCTCGAGGCGGGCGATCCGCGCAACGCCGGCTCGGAGGGCATCTCGCACGCGATGGTCGCCGAGCGCTACGCGCTGCCCGGCGGCCTCGTCGTCGGCACCGACTCGCACACGCCGCACAGCGGCGCGCTCGGCTGCGTCGCGTTCGGCGTCGGCACCACCGACATGGCCAACGCGTTCGTCACCGGCGCCGTGCGCTTCACGATGCCCGAGGTGCTGCGCGTCGAGCTCGACGGCGCGCTGCAGGCCGGCGTCACCGCGAAGGACGCGGTGCTGCACCTGCTCGCCGACCCGGCGATCCGCGCGGGCGCGGGCGTCGGTCGCGTCTTCGAGTTCGCCGGCGACGCGGTGCGCGCGATGTCGGTCGACGAGCGCGCGACGCTGACCAACATGACCGCCGAGCTCGGTGGCTTCACCGGCATCGTCGAGCCCGACGACGCGACGCTGCGCTTCCTGCGCGAGCGGCGCGGCGTGTCGTTCGAGCTCGAGCCGTGGATGCGCAGCGACCCCGGCGCGCGCTACGCGCAGGTGCTGCACATCGACTGCGCGCGCCTGTCGCCGATGGTCGCGCGTCCCGGCGACCCGGGCCTCGGCGTGCCGCTCGACGCGCTCGACGCGCCGGTGCGCATCGACATCGCCTACGGCGGCAGCTGCACCGCCGGCAAGCTCGAGGACTTCGCGCACTACCACGCGGTGCTCGACTGGGCCGCGCGTCGCGGGCTGCGCGTCGCGCCGCACGTGCGGCTCTACCTGCAGTTCGGCACCGAGGACGTGCGGCGCGCCTGCGAGGCGCGCGGCTGGCTCGCGGCGTTCGAGGCGGTCGGCGCCGAGCTGCTGCGGCCGGCCTGCGGCGCGTGCGCGAATTGCGGGCCGGGCAGCTCGATCTCGTCGGAGCAGGTCACGGTCAGCGCGATCAACCGCAACTTTCCCGGCCGGTCGGGCCCGGGGAGCGTCTGGCTCGCGAGCCCGCCGACGGTCGCGGCGAGCGCGATCCTCGGGCGGATCGGCTCGTTCGACGAACTGGTCCGCGGATCGGGCGCGGCCCTACACTCCGCGCCGTGAACCTTTCCGCCACGCCCCTGACCGCCGCCTGCGCCGGCGCCTTCTCGGCGATCGCCTGGCCGATGCTGTGGGACCGCTTCGGCGGCTCCGGCTCGGCCTTCGACGTCGGCCTCATCGTCGGCACGCTGCTGCTCGTCGCGCTGCCCGCGCACGCCTTCGTCCTCGGCTTCTCGCGCGACGCGCGCCCCGCGCCGGGCACGCTCGACGGGCCGTTCCTCAAGCGCATCGGCGCTTGGATCGCGGCCGCGATCGCGACCGTCGCCGCGAGCTCGCTGCTCGGCGGCGGGTAGCGCCGGCTGCGGAACGCGCGCGGGCCGCGCGCGCCCCGCGGCGCTACAGTGCCGCATGGATGCACCCTGGCGAATGACGGCGGGCGCGCTCGCCGACGCGATCCGCACGCGGCGGATCTCGAGCCGCGAGGCGGTGGGCGCGGCGCTGCAGCGCATCGACGCGGCGAATCCGGCGGTGAACGCGGTGGTGTCGGTGCAGGCCGAGCGCGCGCTGGCCGACGCGGACGCGGCCGACCGCGCGGTCGCGCGCGGCGATGCGCTCGGCCCGCTGCACGGCGTGCCCGTGACCACGAAGGTCAACGTCGACCAGGCCGGCCTGCCGACGACCAACGGCGTCGTCGCCTTCGCGGACCTGCTCGCACAAGACGACGCGCCGGTGGTCGCGAACCTGCGCGCCGCCGGCGCGGTGATCGTCGGTCGCACGAACACGCCGGCGTTCTCGATGCGCTGGTACACCGACAACGACCTGCACGGCCGCACGCTGAACCCGTTCGACGCCGCACGCACGCCCGGCGGATCGAGCGGCGGCGCGGCGGTCTCGGTAGCGTGCGGCATGGTGCCGATCGGTCACGGCAACGACGGCGGCGGCTCGATCCGCTATCCGGCGTACTGCACCGGCACGGTCGGGCTGCGCCCGTCGTTCGGCCGCGTGCCGTCGTTCAACGGCACCGCCGCCGGCGAGCGACCGCTCGCGCTGCAGTGGGTCTCGGTGCAGGGCGCGATCACCCGCACCGTCGCCGACGCGCGCCTCGCGCTCGAGGCGATGATCGCGCCCGATCCGCGCGACCCGTGGCACGCGCCGGTGCCGCTGCGCGCACCGTCGGCCGAGGCGCTGCCGCGCGTCGCGGTCAGCGTCGACCCCGCGGGCGTCGGCGTGCACCCGGCCGTCGCCGACGCGGTGCGCCGCGCCGCACGGATCCTCGCCGACGCGGGCCACGCGGTCGTCGACGCCGACCCGCCCGACGTCGCCGAGGCCGCGCGCGCGTGGAACGACCTCGCGCAGGGCGAGGCGCGCCACACCGTGGGCCCCGTCATCGCGAAGCACGGCGACGCGCTCGCGCGCCGTGCGTTCGAGCTGATGATGCGGCGCACGCCCGAGCTCGACGTGCCGTCGCTGATGCGACTGACCGCGTATCGCGCCACCGCGCTGCGCCGCTGGCAGCTGTTCATGGTCGACGCGCCGCTGGTGCTGTGCCCGGTCGCGATGGAGCCCGCGCTGCCCTACGGCGTGGACGTCGCCGACGACGCGAGCGTCGAGCGCCTGTACCGCTCGCACGTGTGGCTGTTCGCGACCGCGTACCTCGGCCTGCCCTCGATCTCGGTGCCGACCGGCCGCGTCGACGGCGTGCCGATGGGCGTGCAGGTGATCGGTCCGCGCTTCCGCGAGGACCTGGTGCTCGACGCGGCGGCGGCGATCGAGCGTGCCTGCGGTACCCTGACCCCGATCGATCCGGAGCCCTGTCCATGACCCGCGTGTTCACCGCCTGCCTCGGCACCGAGACCAACTCCTTCTCGCCGATCCCGACCGGGATGTCCGTCTTCGAAGGCGCGATGCTCGTGCGCGGCGGCGAGCACGGCCCGACGCCGTCGCTGTTCGCGGTGCCGCTGGTGCGCTGGCGCGAGCGCGCGCGCGCGCTCGGCTGGGAGGTCCGCGAGGGCCTCGCCGCGTTCGCGACGCCGGCCGGCGACACCACCCGCGCGACGCACGAGGCGCTGCGCGACGAGATCCTCGCCGACCTGCACGCCGCGATGCCGGTCGACGCGGTGCTGCTCAACCTGCACGGCGCGATGATCGCCGACGGCTACCCGGACGCCGAGGGCGACCTGCTCGCGCGCGTGCGCGAGATCGTCGGCCCGAGCGTGCCGATCGCCGCCGAGCTCGACCTGCACTGCCACCTGACCGTGAAGAAGGTCTCGAGCGCCGACATCCTGGTGATCTTCAAGGAGTACCCGCACGTCGACGTCGCCGAGCGCGCCGAGGAGGTCTTCGAGCTGCTGCGCCGCACGCTCGCCGGCGAGATCCGCCCGACGATGGCGGTGCACGACTGCGGCATGCTCGGCATCTACCCGACGACCGCCGCGCCGATGACCGACATCGTCGCGTCGATGTCCGCACTCGAACGCGAGGCCGGCGTGCTGTCGGTGTCGCTCGCGCACGGCTTCCCGTGGGGCGACACGCCCGAGGTCGGCACCCGCACGCTGGTCGTCACCGACGGCGACGCCGCGCTCGCCGCGCGCCACGCGGCCGCGCTCGCCGAGCGCGTCTGGGCCGCGCGCGACGCGATCGTGCCGCCGTTCCTGTCGATCGACGCCGCGATCGACCGCGTGCTCGCGGCCGGCCCCGGCACGAAGCCCTTCGTGCTCGCCGACACCGCCGACAACCCGGGCATCGGCGCGGCCGGCGACTCGACCTTCCTGCTCGCGCGGCTGATCGAGCGCGGCGCGGGCGGCTTCGCGCTGTCGCCGCTGTGGGACCCGATCGCGACCCAGCTCGCGTTCGACGCCGGCGTCGGCGCGACGCTCGACATGCGGTTGGGCGGCAAGCTCGGGCGGGGCTCGGGCGACGCGCTCGACGTGCGCGTCGAGGTGAAGTCGCTGACCCCGTCCGCGCGCCAGCCCTTCGGCGGCACGATGGCGCCGCTCGGCCGGCTCGCGTGGCTGCGGATCGGCGGGCCCGACGACGCGAGCGCGATCGACGTCGTCGTCAACGACTACCGGATCCAGACCTTCCACCCCGACTGCTTCGCGCAGGCCGGCATCGACCCGACGCGCCCGCGCGCGCTGGTCGCGAAGTCCACGCAGCACTTCCACGCCGGCTTCGCGCCGATCGCGCGCGAGATCCTCTACGTGTCGGCGCCGGGCTCGGGGTCGATGGACATGGCGGCGCTGAAGCACCGCACGGTCGTGCGGCCGCTCTGGCCGCGGGTGGCGCAGCCGCCGCGGGGGCCGGTGGCGCTGCGCTGAGCGCCGTCAGTCGATCAGCTTCCCGCCTTCCCTGAACGGATACGGCCCGTCGAACTGTTCGACGTAGGCCGTGTGCGTCACCAGCGACGTGCCGTTCCACCAGTGCAGCTGGAACGCGGGCGGCTCCATCACGAAGTCGTCGGGCGCGTCCGGAGCGAGGTCGAGCGCGACCTGGTGGGCCGGACTCGGGCAGGTGGTCGCGACCGTGCCCGCGAAGCGCGCGGTGATCGAACGGTGCAGGTGCCCGGCGATCAGCCGCTCGACCTGCGGATGGCGCGAGATCACCGCGGCGAGCCCGTCGATGCCGGCGAGCCCCACGCGGTCCATGTGGCCGATGCCGGTGACGAAGGGCGGGTGGTGCAGCGCCACCACCGTCGGCCGCAGCGGGGCCTGCGCGAGCGTCCGGTCGAGCCACGCGAGGCGCTCGTCGCAGAGCTCGCCGCGGCCCTTGCCCGGGATCACCGTGTCGAGCGCGACGATCCGCAGCGGATGCTCGTCGATCGCGTACTGCACGAACGGCGCCCACTGGCGCAGGTAGGCGTGGTCGCCGAACACCGCGCGCAGGCCTTCGCGTCCGTCGTGGTTGCCGGGCAGCAGGTAGAGCGGCATCGTCAGCGGCGCGAGCAGCTCGCGCAGCAGCCGGTACTCGGCCTCGGTGCCGAAGTCGACGAGGTCGCCGGTCGCGACGACGACGTCGGGCACCTGCGGCAGCGCGAGGATCCGCGCGACGCAGCGCTCGAGCATCGTCGCGGTGTCGACCTTGCGGTAGGCGAGCTTGCGGTCCGGCTTGATGTGCAGGTCGCTGATCTGGCAGAGCAGCATGCGGGTCACCGTTCGGAGGGTGCCGCGACCGACGACGCGTCGACCGCGAAGTGGACGAGGTCGCCGGCACGCACGCCGGCGCGCGGCGGCAGCTTCGCGACGACCGGGGTCTCGCCGCCCGCATCGACGACGAGCCGCAGGTGGTCGCCGAGGAAGAAGGCGCTGACGACACGGCCCGAGAAGTCGGCGCCCGTCGCGTCGACGACGCGCAGGTCCTCGGGCCGGAACATCGCGTACGGCGCTGCGTGGCCCGGCGGCAGCGGCACGCGGCCGCCCTCGAAGCGCAGCGCGCCGCCCTCGATCGTGCCCGCGACCCGGTTCATCGTGCCGATGAAGTCCGCGACGAACGCGTCGGCGGGCGCGAAGTAGATGTCCTCGGGCGTGCCGATCTGCGCGATCCGGCCCTGCGACATCACCGCGATCCGGTCGCCGAGCGCCATCGCCTCGGCCTGGTCGTGCGTCACGTAGACGCTGGTGATGCCGAGCGAGCGCAGCAGCCGGTCGATGTCGAGCCGCAGATCCTCGCGCAGCCGCGCGTCGAGCGCGGTGAGCGGCTCGTCGAGCAGCAGCACGCTCGGGCGCGGCGCGATCGCGCGGGCGAGCGCGACGCGCTGGCGCTGGCCGCCCGAGAGCTGGTCGATCCGCCGCGCGGCGAGCGGCTCGATGCGCATCATCTCGAGCATCTCGCGCACGCGCGCCGCGCGGTCGGCCGCCGGCATGCCGCGCACCTTGAGCCCGTACTCGACGTTGCCCGCGACGGTCATGTTCGGGAACAGCGCGTAGCTCTGGAACACCATGCCGACGTTGCGCCGCTCGATCGGCACGTCGGTGACGTCGGTGTCGCCGAAGCGCACGCGCCCGCCGTCGTCGGGGGACTCGAGGCCGGCGACGATCCGCAGCGTCGTCGTCTTGCCGCAGCCCGACGGGCCGAGCAGCACGACGGTCTCGCCGGCCTCGATCGCGAGGTCGGTCGGGTGCAGCGCGAGCGTGCCGTCGTCGAAGGTCTTCGCGCAGCGCTCGAGCACGATCGGGATGCCGGACATGGTCGCTACCGGGAGGACGAGGACGGATCGCGCGGACGGGACGCCCATTGCAGCGCCACCAGCAACGGGATCAGGATCACGAAGAACACCAGCGTGTAGGCCGAGCCGACCTCGATGCGCAGCGATGCATACGCATCCGCCAGTCCCACCGGCAGCGTCGGCGTCAGCGGCGTGTGCAGCAGCAGCGTCATGTTGAACTCGCCGAGCGAGAGCGTGACCACCATCAGCGAGCCTGCGACGATGCCGGAGCGGCAGTTGGGCAGCACGATGCCGAAGAAGCGCTGCGTGAAGCTCGCCCCGAGGCTGCGCGCGCCCTCCTCGAGCGTGCGCAGGTCGATCGAGGCGAGCACCGCGAGCACGCTGCGGACCATGAACGGCAGCGTGAACAGCACGTGGCCGATCAGGATGAACACCCAGCTGCGGCGCAGGTCGCCCCAGCCGCCGAAGGTGACGATCAGCGCGAGCGCGGTGGCGAGCCCGGGGATCGCGACCGGCATCACCAGCAGCTCCTCGATCGCGCGCGCCAGCGCGCTGCGGCTGCGCGCGAGCACGTAGGCCGCCGGCACGCCGATCGCGAGCGTGCACGCGAGGCAGGCGAGCGCGATCTGGATGGACAGCCAGATCGTGTGGCGGTAGTCGGTCCAGACCTTCACCACCCAGTCGAGCGTCAGGCCGCCGCGCCAGCCCGCGAAGTAGTTGCGGGTCACGCCCGCCAGCATCGACATCGCGACCGGCACGACCAGGAAGGCGCAGACCGCGAGCGTGAACGCGAGCAGCGCCCAGAACGCCTTCGAGCGGCGCGCGCGCCTCATCCGGCCGCCGCGACGGTGTTGCCGGCCGCGGTGCGCGCCAGCGCGAGCACCGCCCAGGTGATGGCGCCGAGCACGAACGACAGCGCCGCCGCCATCGCGACGTTCGCCTGCAGCGTGAACTCGGTGTAGATCACCATCGGCAGCACGTTGATCTTGGTCGCGAGCGTGAACGCGGTGCCGAACGCGCCCATCGCGGTCGCGAAGCAGATCGCGCCGGCGGCAAGCAGCGCGGGCGTGAGCGCCGGCACGATCACGTCGCGCACCACGCGCAGCGGCCCCGCGCCGAGCGAGCGCGCCGCCTCCTCGATCCGCGGGTCGAGCTTCTCGGCCGCGGCCATCACGGTGAGGATGGTCCGCGGGATCGAGAAGTAGAGGTATCCGACGAACAGACCCGCCATCGAGTACGCGAACACCACGCGCTCGCCGAACAGCGCGTCGGTGATGTCGGGCACCAACCCCTGCCGGCCGGCGAGCATGATCACCATGAACCCGATGACGACGCCGGGGAACGCGAGCGGCAACGTCAGCAGCGCGGTCAGCACCTCGCGGCCGCGGAAGCGGTTGCGCACGAGGAACACGCCCGCGATGCCCGAGATCGCCAGCGTCGCGACGGTGGTGGCCGCAGCGAGCGCGACGGTCGACACGAGGCTCGACAGGTAGCGCGGCTCGGCGAAGACCGCGGTGTACGCCGACCAGCCGAGCCGCCCGGTGCCGCCGATGACGAACAGCCGCGCCAGCGGGATCAGGAAGAACGCGACGAAGACGATCGCCGCCGGCGCGATCAGCGCGACGAGCGTGGCGCGGTCGTGGCGATCCAAGGTGCGCGGGCCGCCTTCAGCCGATGTCCTGCCGATCCGCGCGCCGACTCAACCGACGTCCTTCTGGTAGCGCTCCCCGATGGTCCTGGCCGCGGCCGCGAGCTTGAACACGTCGAGCGGACGGGCGCGCGCGTACTCGGCGTCGGGCAGGAAGCGGCCCCGGACCTCGTCGCTCATCGCCGCCGGGAACACCGGCCGCAGGAACGCGTTGGCCCAGTGGCGCTGGCCCTCGTCGCTCAGCACGAAATCCAGCAGCTTCCTGCCCTGCTCGGGGTTCGGCCCGCGCGCGACCAGCCCCATCACGTAGGGCAGCTGCTGCGTGCCCTCCTGCGGGATCACGAATTCGACCGGTGCCTTGTCGGTGTACTTGCCGCGGTAGGCGTTGAAGTCGTAGTCGAGCAGGATCGGGATCTCGCCCGACAGCACGCGTGCGTAGGCGGTCTGCGTCGGCACGATCGGCTGGTTCGCCTGCAGCTGCTTGAAGAACCCGATGCCGGGGTCGAGCGCGTCGTAGCTGCCGCCGAGCGCGAGGTTGACGGCGATGACGCCGACCTGGCCAACCGCGGCGCTCGCCGGGTTCAGGTAGCCGACCAGCCCCTTGTACTCGGGCTTGAGCAGGTCCTTCCACGCGCGCGGCACCGGCTTGCCGCGCAGCGCGGCGGTGTTGACGAAGAGCCCGAGCGTGCCCGAGTGGATCGTCGTCCAGAAGCCGTCCGGATCCTTGAGCCCCGCCGGCACGTCGTTCCAGCGCTGGGGCTTGTAGGGCGTGAGGACCTCCGCGGCGCGCGCCTGCGGGCCGACCTGTCCGCCGAGGTAGGTGACGTCGGCGACCGGGTTCGCCTTCTCGGCGATCAGCGCCGCGAGCGACTGGCCCGAGTTCTTGTTGTCGGGCGGGACCGCGATGCCGAGGCGCTGGTTGACCAGCTTCAGCATGCCGCCCCAGTCGGCCCATTCGGGCGGGCAGTTGTAGCAGATCGCGCGCTGCGCCTGGGCGAGCGCGGTGCCCGGAAGGGTGGCGGAGGCCCCGAGCGCGGCGGCGGCGCCGAGCAGGCTGCGACGGTCCATCTGGTGATCTCCCCGGTGTCGTGGTGCGAGAGGCGCGACGGTAGGGTGCCCACGTGACGGTCGGATGACAAGCCGCGGTGCGGCACGGTCGTTCCGGACGGAACCCGGGCGGCCGATGCGGGGCGCGGGATTGACCGGCCCGCGCGCACGGGCGGACACTGGACGTCGCCCGCGCCGATCGGTCCGCGCGGCCCGGACCGGCCGCGCCGGGCCCGACCCGGATCCCAGGGAGACCCGCCATGCACCGCACCCTCCGACGCGTTGCCATCGGCCTCGCGCTCGCCGCGCACGCCGCCTTCGCCCTCGCCCAGTCGCTGATCGTCGACACCGCCGGCCTCGAGCAGGCGCTGGCGCGCGGCGCGGTCGTCTGGGACGCGCGCGGCCCCGCCGACTACGCGGCCGGCCACGTGCCGGGCGCGGTCAACTTCGGCGCCGCCGGCGACCTGTTCCGCGACCCGAACCGCGAGGACCCGCCGTCGGCCGCGGTCGCCGCGCAGCTGTTCGGCAACGCGGGCATCGACATCGCGAACCGCGAGGTCGTCGTCTACGGCGGCAAGGGCGATCCGATCGCCTACTTCGCCGCGCGGATGCTCGAGTACTACGGCGGCCGCCACGGCCGCGTCTACCACGGTGGCATCGACGACTGGCGCGCCGCGGGCCGGCCGCTGGCGACGCAGGCGACGAAGCTGGCGCCGGTCGCGCTCGAGCTGAAGGCCGAGCGCGTCGGCACGCTGTGGACCAACGACGTGATCGATCGCGTGAAGGCCGGCGGCGCGCAGATCCTCGACACGCGCACCGAGCGCGAGTTCTCCGGCGAGGACATCCGCGCGATCCGCGGCGGGCACATCGCGGGCGCGGTCAACATCCCCTACGAGGCCAACTGGGTCGACCCGGATACGCCGTCGAAGCTGGCCTCGCGCCGCGTGCAGAACAAGGACGGCATGTCGCTGAAGCCGGCCGACCAGCTGCGATCGCTCTACGCGCGGCTCGACCCGTCGAAGGAGACGGTCGTCTACTGCCAGAGCGGCGTGCGCGCGTCCGAGACCGCGGTGGTGCTGCGCGAGCTCGGCTTCACCAACGTGAAGGTCTACGAGCCGTCGTGGCTCGGCTACGCGGGCGTGCTGTCGGCGCCGGCGGGCAACGAGGTGTTCGTCAACGTCGGTGCGCTGAACGGGCAGATCGCCTCGATGCAGGCGCGGCTGCGGCAGCTCGAGGCGGCGCTGCAGGCGCTGCAGCCGAAGCCGGCGCAGTAGCCGGCGACGGCGCTCCGGGCGCGCGGCGGCGTTGACCGCCGCGCCCGCCGCGGCGAGACTTGCGGGTTGCACGGCCATGCCGCCCGGCTCGGGGCGCGCGCGGGCCGCGACGACCGAGCACCGATGTCCCGCCTCGCCCTCACCCGCGACACCATCCTCGACGGCACGCTGCACGCGGCCGTCCGCGAGGTCCTCGGCCCCGACGTGGTGTTCATGTCGGACGACGAGCGCCGTGCGCAGATCGACGACATGCTCGCGCGGGCACCGGAGCCGTCGCGGGTCTGGGTCTTCGCGTTCGGCTCGCTGATCTGGAACCCGGCGTTCCTGCACGCGGAGCGGCGCGTCGCGCGCGTGCACGGCTGGCACCGGCAGTTCTGCCTGTGGGTGAGGGCGGGCCGCGGCACGCCGGACAACCCCGGGCTGATGCTGTCGCTCGAGTCGGGCGGCAGCTGCACCGGCGTCGCCTACCGGCTCGCGCCCGGCACCGAGCGCACCGAGCTCGACGTGCTGTGGCGCCGCGAGATGTTCACGATGTCGTACCGGCCGGTCTGGGTCGCGGCGCGCACGCCCGAGGGCGTCGTGCACGCGGTCGCGTTCGCCGCGAACCGCGCGCACGAGCGCTACGCGCCGCGCCTCGATGCGGACGCGATCGTCCACCACCTGGCCACCGGCGCCGGCCGGCTCGGCCGCTGCTGCGACTACCTCTTCGACACCGTCGCGCACCTGCGCGAACTCGGCATCCGCGACGCAGCGCTCGAGGCCCTCGAGGCGCGCGTGCGCGCCCGCGCACCCGCCGGCTGAGCCCGCGCCGCCCGGTGCCGGTGCGTCGCGGCCCGCGCGCGATGCCCGCCCACGGGGCGTGCGGCCACGCGCCGGGCGGCGCCCGCACCACGCGGAGGCATCGTTGCCCAGGAAACCATTTGCTCACGCCCTGGTCACGCTTGGCACGCCGCGTGCATAAAGACATGCACCGAATGTTCACCACAGGAAATTCCCGATGACCGCCCGGCCCGCCGATCCGACCCGTCCCGCCGCCGTCGATGCGCCCCGCCCGGGTCGCCGTCGGGTGCTCGCCGGCGCCGCCGCCGCGGGCGTCGTGCTCGGCGCGCCCGCGATCGCGCAGTCGCGCCCGAAGCTGCAGATCGGCTACTGGCCGATCGCCGGCGGCCTCGCGTTCTTCGCCGCGGTGGAGCGGGGCTTCTTCAAGGACGCCGGCCTCGACGTGGAGCCGGTGCGCTTCGCGGGCCCGAACCAGGTCGTCGAGGCGCTGCTCGCCGGCCGCATCGACGGCTCGGCCAACGGCACCGCGTCGACCGCGCTCGCGCTCGGCGACGCGCAGGCGCCGGGCCTGCTGAAGTTCTTCGCGACCAACTTCGCCAACGCGAGCTTCGTGCTCGACCACGTGGTCGTGCCGACGAACAGCACGCTGAAGTCGGTCAAGGAGATCGCGGGCAAGCGCTACGGCTGCGGCCCCGGCATCAACAACATCACGCTCTCGAAGGCGGTGCTCGAGCGTGCCGGTGTGCCCGACCCGAAGGTCACCGAGCTGCCGCTCGGCCAGCTGCTGCCCTCGCTCGCCTCGGGCCAGCTCGATGCGGCCTACGTGCTCGAGCCGACCGCGGTGATCGGTCGGAAACAAGGGCTCGCGAAGATCCTCGAGACCGCGGTGATCTCGAAGTACGTGCTCGGCGACGCGCAGACGCCGTGGCACGGCGGCGCGGCGTCGCTGCGCGCCGAGTCGATCCAGAAGCTCGGCGCCTCGGTGCCGCGGTTCCTCGAGGCCTACGCGAAGGGCGTCGACTACGTGCGCAAGGCGGGCGTCGAGGCGAACCAGTACCTGAAGGGCTACACCGCGGTCGAGGGCGACCTGATCCCCGAGGTGCCGCTGTCGGGCTACCGGATGTTCAACGAGATGACCGCCGCCGACGGGGCCGCGATGCAGAAGCTCTTCGACCTGTTCGCCGAGAAGAAGGTCTTCGAGAAGCGGCTGATGGTCGAGCCGCTGCTGATGAAGGCCTGACGGTCCGCCCGGAGGAGACGACGCGATGAGTCCGCGCGCACGCGCGTGGCTGCCGCT